>JBCDJG010000037.1:0-48474 GCA_038748065.1 Pseudomonadota bacterium | reverse complement strand
GCTGATATCAGCTGGGCTTTCTTGCCGGGCGCCGGAAACTGGTTTTTACACAGTCTCCAAGGCCCGCTTTTTTTCGTTGATACAGTTTTTTCTACGATTTTCTACGGTTAGTAACCCCTAACCCATAAACCGCCGTATTTGGTGGAGCTAAGCGGGATCGAACCGCTGACCTCAACACTGCCAGTCTTGCGTGGACAAAAACTAATTTCTTTATATTTCAATTACTTAGGCGGGAGAACGCAATTCCCGATTCTGTGTATTCCGGCCAGTTTTGGCCGTACATGTCTCGGCCCCAGTTTTAATGTCTGGCACCGACCTGCAACTGCCCTTCCCTCCGGATTCACAGCAGCTAGAGTTTCTGCGGCTGGCTCGTGATGAGGGTGCAGCTATAGCGTCTGAGGGCACCCCGAGATACGACGCAATGTGTCTCCTGGTTGAGCTTGGCTACATGAAAAAAACGTTTTGCCCGAAGGCCCAGAAGGTATTCCAGTTCGAGCTTACACCGCAGGGCAAGGCCGCCCCAGGGGTCAGCTCTTAGCAATCACCACCGCCTGCTATAGTGCTTATTATCCAGCGCCCACCCGCAGCAACTATGAATGATCAGCGACTGAAAGACCTAGAAGCCATGCTTGAGGCTGAGCTGGCGCTTTACACATTTATGGAAGAGGTCAACGTTTCAAAGCGAATACAGATCGTAGACTTTGCGGATCTCGGTCTGCTGGACTATGTCATGACGGCCGTTGGCCTCCCAGAAGATGGGGCGACCTTGGGCGGCTCGGTTTACTGGCGGCAGCCTCTTTACAACGCCTGGTTTAAGATGGCTGACGAGGGCGTCACTGGACGTCATTGCTTGGACTGGCTGATTAGCGAGGCGGGCCTATATCAGCGAGAGCAGCAGCAAAAATAAATACCCCTAGAGTTATCTTTTCCATTGACAATATATAACCCTAGAGTTATAGTATCTACATCGTCAACGGAGAGGGAAGACAGTGAACAGCAGGCAATTCATCAAGATCATCGAGAAAGACGGATGGTTCTTGGTACGGGTAAAAGGCAGTCACCACCAGTTCAAACACCCGACGAAAAAAGGCCTGGTCACCGTCAAGCACCCCGCCAAAGACTACTGCAATAAGACAATGGCCAACATGAAAAAACAAGCCGGGCTCAGGTAGCCCGGCCAGC
The DNA here is from genome assembly GCA_038748065.1 of Pseudomonadota bacterium. GTDB lineage: Bacteria > Pseudomonadota > Gammaproteobacteria > Pseudomonadales > Halieaceae > JBCDJG01. The sequence continues at coordinate 47,292 of JBCDJG010000037.1, read as the reverse complement.
TCAGGAGGTAAACAACGTGAGATATCCAGTAGTAGTGCATCACGAAAAAGGGACAAGCTACGGCGTGACCGTGCCGGATCTGCCCGGCTGCTTTTCAGCTGGCGATTCATTCGACGATGCCCTGGACAGCGCACAGGAGGCCATTGAACTCCATCTAGAAGGGCTGTCGGAGGAAGGCATGGACATTCCCCGACCCTCTGCGATTGAGGACCATAAAGCGAATGCCAGTTACTCAGGGGGAACCTGGGGCTTTGTTGATTTAGATGTGACGCCTTATCTCGGGAAAACTGAGAAAATCAATGTGACGTTACCGAGCAGCGTAATACGCAAGATAGATGAGAAGCATTCGAATAGGTCGAAGTTTCTAGCGGAAGAAGCCCTCAAAGCGCTGTCGTGAAGGCGGGCGATCTCTCAGATCTGTCCAACTGTACAAAAAACCAGCTATCCTAAACCAAGAGGTAATTTGTTACCCTTTGCGCCTATAAGAACTAGGCTGTGGACCAATTGTCTACAAAAATGCGGGTAACTACTAGCGTCAGGGGTCAGCTATGTTGGGATTTCATCAAGGTAAAACACTTGTGCTTACTATCCGTGCAACATGGGATGCCGAGGCGTCTGTGTGGTGCGCGACCAGTGATGACGTGCCAGGTCTTGTCACTGAGGCCGCAACTATCGAGGCGTTGACACAGAAACTTGAAGTTATTGTCCCTGAGCTTATAGAACTCAATGGCGAGCCGGACATTGAGCCCGAGGTGCCTCTCGAACTGCTAGTTCAGAGTGAGCATAGGCTGCCAATCAGCCACTAATGCCCCCGCAATCCTTCACGCCCAAGGTAAAAGATATCTTGGAAGAGAACGGCTGCCACAAGGTGCGCCGGGGCAAGGGCGATCATGAAATCTGGCATAGCCCGCACACCAACAGGAACTTCCCGGTTGATAGCAAGATTCTGTCTCGGCACACGGCTAATGGCATCATGAAGCAGGCAGGGCTGCCTAAAACGTTCTGACCCCGATGGCGCAGGAATTGCGCCTTGCAACCTCGCGCCCGCCAGTACTAGTATTTGCCTGAGACAACTGTAGAGATCGCCATCATGCCAAAGCTAACCGCCGCGGAGTTTACCGCGCTGACCCAGCAAGCTCACAAAATGCTGGATCGCGCCGATGCGCTTATCCTCGCGGCTCGACGGGACCACTATCGGGCTCTGCGCCAAAAGTGAAGCGCTAGCTATACCTCAACCAGCACGAAACTAGGAGCCGGCGAGGCGGATACGATCTGACTGCCGCGCACGAACACAGACTGCCCGACCGGGAACCCATCACCGGAAAATCGCGCCACACCACCACCAACCAGAGCGACATCACTGGTGCCGTCGACATTGACAGCCTGCACTGTGCCAACCTGCAGCGCCTCACCGGGCATTAGGGCTGTTAGCTGCCTGAATAAGTTAACCATGGCGCGTTAGTCTCCGTCGTGGCGCTCTACATTGATCGTTTGCCTGACGGTCAGCGCCACACCGCCAGCGTCTACAAGCGAGGCTTCTGCGCGCACGGCGACTCCGCGAACCAGGCCCCGCCAAGCGCCCGTAAAGCTGCCCCCTTGTTCGTCGCCAATCTCGACCAGCGACCCAATAGGGATTAGCCCTCCCAGACTGTCGGACAGCGGCAATTCGTAGTCCTCGAAGGCACGCGGCGCTAACCTTGCAATCTCGGCAATGCCGCGAGCCCGATTTGCATCAATGTCGGTCAGCAGCGCGTCGACTACCTGGCCGGCGTTGGGTAGACCGTTAGTCCCGGCCCGCACCACCTCGGCAAAGGCTGGTGCAACCGAGCCCCCGAGCACATAAACGCCGTTGACAGGGCTCCCTGGGTCTTTGCGCGCAGATCGCTGAACCATGACCGCCCGAGGAATCTGAAAGTCCGGCGTCTCTGCAGAGAGCAGCCACGGGGCAGCCGGATACAGCGGCAGGACCCGAAGATCGCTGGTAGAGGGCGACGACTGCACGTAGCCGCTCGCAGCCGCGGCAATCCGCCCAATGGCTTGAATGGGGGTTAAGCCTTGATACTCCCAGGCGCCTGCAGGCACAAACCAGTCAGGCATTGACCAGTCCAGAGACCAGCCCGGTGGAAGCTCCTGTGCGGCAAGCTGCTGGGCCAGTAGGCCTGACGCTTCTTGGTAGTCACGCGACGTCGCATAAGGGGCCGCCAGAGAAGCTGACAATGACCGACCCCTCACCGTATGGGTGCTTTCGTTCCATGCCTCCTGTTCGCTCCACTGATCGATCAGGAAGCGCCAGCTGTTGCCGTTAATGATCACGTCGGCCTCAACGGGCTCGCCGCCCTGGCCCTCCAGGAGTGCCCTGGCAGCAGCATTGCCAAGCGTGGCGGAAAGCGACCAGGTGAACTGGTCAGAGTTCGTGGCGATAGTGGCCTGCTGGGCGGGAACGTCGCGCCCGTCGGCCACGCGGACGATCTGTGCGCTGTTGGTCACGATGTACAGCCTCAAAGTCGGAATTAGAAAAGTATCGCCCGGTTCGCCTACAGGCCCCGAGTACGTGACGTAGGTGAAATCCAACGTTGTGTCGCGGGCACCACCAGGGCCCCAGGGCAGTGCTTGCCGGAGGTCCGCGGCAGATGCTTGGCCGTGAAGCGCTTCGTGAGCAAGGTCAATCGGCTGTGACGGGTTTACCGCGAAGACGCCGCCCAAGTCGTGCGGCTGATTCAGCGTCGACGCGGAGGCAACGCTCAATTCGAAGTTCGCGAGCCCGGTCTCATAAACGGCAAGACGCGCCGGAAGGTTATCGGTCCGCCGCCATATAGGCGCATACAGCTTGCTGTGGAAATAAGGCTGGCGGCTCTCCCGGTCTTTCCAGGGCGTCTTCACCAGGAATGATGATTGCGCCCGACGATCAATCTGCAGGCTAGGTGATGCCCAAGGGCTAACCATTGGCCCGATATCCCGGGCGGGCGCGTCGGCATAGCGCGCCGAGGCCGCCCGCTCCCGCGCTTGCCCAGCCTGCCAGAGCGATGACGTGGCGCGATCCCGCTCTTCAGACGCCGAGAAGCCCGCGCTTAACTCCACCCCCCTGAGCAGACTGGCCTGGCTTGCATTAAGCGAGCGAGTGATAGATAGCTGCCTGGCGCTTTGGAATGGGGCGGCAACAGCGGTATCAACCTCGGCCGCTCTTGAGCCGAAAGAAATGCCGAAACTAGCAATGACGCCGGGCACTATCGAGCGGGGCGGTCGGCTGACACCATCTAGCGCCAGGTCGATGTCTAACTGCGAGACGGTCGGCGCGATGTATGGCCCTCGAGCAAGGGCGAAATTCAGCGACGAACTGGGAGGCGGCGCATAGGCCAATTTCCTACCTCCTATTCTGCCGGTTCTGTGGCGGCGAGGTTCTCGTTAGGGTCGTACTCGAAAACGGGAAGCGGGGCCGCTGGTGGATCGAAGTCTTCGGTGTATCGGGCGGCTCGCGTAAACCTGAAGCCGTCGATCAATCCTCCCCACCCTTTGAGCGACCCGAATCCCGCGTTGGAGCCGCCTAGGCAGGTCAGCAGACCGACCAGATATTCATTGGTATCAGCGTAGTCGCCGCCCTCTTGAGAGCCGGCCGCGAATAAGCGAGTTACGCCGTCTTTGCGGCAGAGCGCGACATGACGCAAGACCCCGTCACGGACGTTGGTAGTCCCAGTAATCCTGTCGGCCGAGTCAAAGTAAAATATGAGTTGCCCGCTGGAGTTCGTCCACAGCATTGGGTAGCGGCCGTTCGTTTGGCCGGAGCGAGTGTCAAGCAGGATATGGTTGCCGAGGTTGCCCGACGCTGACAAAAATAGCTCTATCGTGTATTCGCCGCTCCCTATCGCCTCGATGTCAGATGTCGATATGCGGTCGGCGTTGGCAGATCCTACGCTTAGGGCATTGCCCGAGGCGCCTCCAGGCTGCACGCTCGACGAGCCTTCAAATGTCCAATCGACCGCAGTGATCGTATCGACTGCGTCAGTGTCGTTTATGTCCTCCGCGTCGAACGAGAGGAGCGATACTACCTTGGCAAAGAATGGGTCCAGGATGGTCGGCTCTCGGCCGGCGGCGAATCGGGTCTCAGAGAATGGTTCAGTCGGAGGAGCAAAGCCGTCGTGATCGAATGCCGCGATGCCTTTCAAAATTTGCAAGTCGTCAATGCGCCCATTCACCGTGCGCTGCGCACCGGTTGCCTGACCGCCTACGATCGTGCTGGAAATATCACCGGATCGACCGAGCGGAATCGCGCTGTCATAGAAGATATCGGCACCCTGCTGCAAGCCGTTCTTAAACTGCCGGATAACGCCGTTTTTGCGCTGGTATACGATGTGCGCCCATTCAGCGAGGGCGAGAGAGAACGCGTCGCCGACCGCTGACCACGACGATTGCCCGACAATACCGAAGGTCGCGCCCAGCCACCAGTTACCAGAAGGGTCCAGCGCGATGGACATTCCGGTCACTACATCACCGTCTGACGTCTGAAAAACTCGGGCGTAGGCGTTGCTGCTTGCTATCGGGTATGCCCAGAAAGCGACCGCAAAGTCCTCTGACGCCTCGAACAGGTTTGTCGAATCAAAGCTGGTGTTATCGATGGATATCAACTGCCTGCTCTCGGTGCTGAACTCCATTGCAGCCGAGCCAAACTTTGCGGCAGCCTCAATGGAGAAGCCCGCGCCGGCATTCGTCCACGTCCTGGGGGTTTGCGAGTAGTCGACTAGGTCGCCGTTAAAGTTCAGTGCAGCGACCCGGTTGTTAAAGTACGGGTCTAACTCGAGCGGCAAGATCAACTCGACCGTATCGACCCGGGTGGGCGTCAAAGGCGCGTGAGCAATAGGCGCCCAGCTCTCGACCGCCTCAGCAACCGCTGTTCCGATATTGCCGCTAGTGGCGCCCCCATTGTTTATCCACCAAGTGGGCTCAGTGGCGTCTGAGACGCCCGCAAGCGTGACCCGGTACACGTAGCCGGTCTCATTGCCCTTCGTTGGGCGAATCAGATCGCCGACGGCCAAGCTCCGGTTTGGCAGCCATGCCTCGCCGTAGTTGTCCACCGCAACGACAATGGCGGCGCCCTCAAAGCCATCCATGCGAAGCTCATAAGAGCCATCTTCCGAGCTAACCGAGCTTCCCACCACCCGACGCTCAAAAATCGGGGCGCCTTCACTGTCGACCTCGCCGGTATCGACCTTGTCGAAACTGATGGCCACCAGCTCACGAGTCGCGGGCTGACCGTTGACCCGAACGCTGCCTTCAATCTTGCCGTAAAAGTTAGCCACTAATCGGCATCCCCTCTAACCAGCAGCTGAAACTCATCATCATCCATCGACGCCTGGCCGGACAACACCGTGCGCGCCAACCAGACCGGCGCCAGGCAGCCCTCGGTGTCGAAGCGCACGACATTGCCAGCGGACCAGCCCCCGCCCCACCCCGCAGCACGCAAAATGAAGTACGGAAAGCCCGTGTTTTGATTGATCGGCGCCAAGTCGACGCTTGTCGCACCACTGGCAATGATGCCCAGCGTCTCTCCGACCAAATCAAAGTTGATAGAGCTTGTGAACACGACCGCCCATTTCTCGGTGATCGCGCCACGGTTAGCGACTTCGACTGGGTTATCAATCTCATTATACGCGGCACTGGTATCATCGCCGATGCGGTCGCTCGTCCAGTTAGGGGCGCTGCCGCTCCAAGTTCGCTGCTTAAAAAAGTTCAGATAGCGGCTGTTGATGTCCCCCCAGACCTTGGCGCTTGAGACCACAGAGCCGACCGGAAACGCGTAGCCAGTAGGCGAGCTAAATGAAATTTCGCCCGTGATCTGAACATCACTGACAGCGCTCCAGTGCTCTATCCGGTCTTTGATCACGAGTGGCGGCACCAGCGCAACTTGATCTAGCGTTTCCAGGCTCAGCGGCGTAGCGAATGTCACGACGCCCGTCGCGCGGTTCGCGACATATTGCGCAGGATCTAACTCATTGCCGACAGCGTCCTCAATCCATATCAGTGCTTGCTCATCTCTCGTCAGCGCTACCTGCTGGCCGGCAACAGGTGTGCCAACATCGGTATCTGCGACATGAGTGATGACCATTAAGTTGCCCTTGCGATAGATGGGCACTCTCCCATCTGACGGCAGGCGGACTGGGTCCATGCCAATGATCTCAGCATCCAGCGGAAGTATGCTAAGCAGCACACCGCTGTAACGCCCACTAGAAGCAAACACGTAGACGGGGTCAACACCATCGGTGAACTCAAGGTCCACAAGGCCGTTTTCCGTGTTGACCGTGCCCTGTACAAGCGCGCCGTCGATCACGCCATCAATGCCGGCCTGCTCATTAATCAGATTGCCATCTTGATCAGTAACAGTGATACCGAGCGACCCTGGGCGAAGCGGTGAGCCAGGCGTTCTGAACGATATTCGGTTGACCGAGGACCGGCCATTAACCGTCAGGCCGGCGCGGATGATCACCCCCGGGCTTGCGCCCTCAGGCCAGCTTGTCAGAACAGCCTTTTTCTCGCTGTAGTCGATGGTGCCAACCGCGGGGCCGGCGCCCGTCGTCGGGGAGAAGTCCGTATAGATGATGCCGTCCCGGTCGAAGTAGGTCTTGCCGCCCCACTCAAACAACAGCGAACCAGGTACGAGCGGATTGATCTCGCCCGGCAATAGATCAAGCTCCACTTGGGTAAAGGCTAGAACGCTCTGCCCTGCGCTGTCGCTGGTCGATGCTGGCTGGTACACGATATCTACGGCGCCGCCCGACTGCTCCCTTAGCGTTTGGAGCGTGCTGTTCTTGCTAGTTGTGACGGTATAGCCACTGTTGTAAGTGCGGCTCCACACATATTCACGGCGGTAATTGTTGTACTCGCGCAGGACCTCCACACTGAAAACGCCAGTCGTGTAGTTGATAGTGCCCACGAAGTTCTTGAAGCCGCCCGCGCCGTCATCCTGAATCGTCAACAGGCGCATACGCGCAGCATTGTTGAACAGGCCGGGCTCAACATAGCTGGCCAGGGTGGTCATGGAGATGCTGCCCGGCTTGTGCGGCGCGCTTGGAATCGTGCCGTTCAGTACGCCATTACTGAAGGCAGGGCTATCGATGCGATAGCTACTATTGCCGGCGAAATTGTAGTCGACCGTGATACTGCTGCCGTCGTCTGGCACGGCGCTCGGCGTGAAGCGCAGAGCGCCCTGAGCGTAGTCTACTGAGCCGACCCCGTCCCCCGCCAGTTCGGCGACCGTCGAACTATCGTCAAGTGTTTGCGGTGAGCCGCCGACCAGGTAGGTCACCACCACAGAGCCAGGCGCAGCGCCAGGATCTATGGCCACGTCGATCTCACCGCCAGCGCTCGCGTTGACGCCGTCCTGCTCGTCCAGTTCCTCTGCGATATCGGCGATGAAGCTCCAAATTACGGCACTGCCAACATCAGGGAGAGCCGTGAGAGTGACGCTCGCCGTTCCGGTTGCGTAGTCAATGGTGCCCGCGCCAACACCAGCTAACTGACCGTTGCCGGCATCTTTGATGTCGTACCAGCGCTGCTGGCTCATGTAGCTGACCACCAAGGTCCCAGGGCGCGGCTTACCCTCCGCAAAGCTCTGAATCCAATTGAAACCGCGGTTAGCCAGTTCTACAGGCACCGCCAGCGAAACAGCCCGTCCCGAAAACGCGCCCGCAGGACGGTAGGTCACTGAGCCCGTCTCAGTGAACCCTGCTGATGTCTGTCCGCTGTCCCGGGCGCCGCTGATGAGCCCCGTGCTGTAATCGATACTCAGCGTGGAAAATGGTTGTGTTCCGCCGAGGCGCGTCAAAGTGCCCGATCCGTCATCTCCGTAAACTGAACTGCCTATCTGAAGCGAAACTGTGCCACGCTGAGCGGGTCGACTGAGATACCCAACCGCATTAGATGCGTCGATATAGATCAGCGAGGCAGGCTCCGAGTAGTCGCTGCTGGCCGCCTGGCGAAGCTCTGTGTTGTTGTAGCCCAGCGGAATATCGATCAGAGGGCTCTCCGCCTGCGAACTCGGCACAAGGCTTGCAAAGATGCTATCAACCTTGATTTGTGTATCACCTGGGACTATGTCAGCGACACTGCGAGCTGCGCCCCAATACTCAGCGGCGTCTGCCACCTCAGTGTCGAAGACATCAGTGTGCGGGCTACTAGGGCCGTCAGGGCGCACTTCGCCCCCTGGAAATGTGAAATCAAGCGGCGCACTCAAGCCGAGATCCAGCCGGCGGCGCGTGAACTCCACGAAGTTAGAGCCACTCTGAACGGTATAGGGCAGCAGTTGGCTTTCAACCTCGGTGATACGCACATACTGCTCAACGCCGGCGGCCTCATCCCGCAAAAGCTTAACCTCGCCCACCTCGGGCTCCGTCTGCTCCTCGCGCTGGAAGCACACTATGGCGCGTTGACCCTCGTACTGCGTACCCTGCAGGTCAAACTGGGCAGCGCTGCCCTGCACGACATAGCTCTCAATTCGATTTTGCGCGGCTGCGCGCTCATCATTCTCGCTGCCAGCATCAAACATCAGCACCGAAACATTTGGATCGGCAGGGGGCTTGGCGATGATCGCGTGCGCGCCTAGATACACGTCCTGGTTATCGGTGCTCACGCCGACAAACGCCTTGCGAAGATTCACCACCCCCAGGGCCCTATTGAGCCGTGAAATATCAGGAAACATGTTATTGACAACGCGGTCGACAATCTCGTTACCAGTGGCGCGGCCGCCGCCGTCGTCTTCGTCGGTGAGTCGCTGTGGCTCGAAGAGTTTGACGTCCTCTGGGTTTATGGCCATCTATGATGATCCCTTTATCAGAAGGCTGATGGATATGTAATAAGGGTGATCGGGGGGCTGAGCGCTGGACGCCAGGCGACGCACCTGGCGGGCGCTGAACCCTGGACCTCGAGAGCGATCAAATGCTACGTCGTAGCTTGTATCGCCCCACTCAAGGGTCAAGGTTTGACCGTCTGTCAGCGGCGTGCTCACCAGCGCGTCAAGCGCCTGGACCGTAGCGAGAGTGACCCAGGAGCCGTCCCCTGAAACCAGTGTTATAGGCTTGCCTTCGGGCTGAGCGGTCTCCTCAATCAACAGGTGACCTGTCAAAAGCGGGCGAATCTGCTGCCCCACCCCAAAGCCGCGAAACTCGTCTTCCCAAAGCAGGTCAGACGGCAGATCGATGCCCTGCAGTTTTACCGCCATAGCTCAATCCGTTGTCAGCAAGGAACTGTTTTGAATGGCGCGCAGTAAGCGCTGCGCCTGCAGTTCGTCGATGCCGTCGAGCGAGCCCAAGAACTGTCCGTTGACCTTCAAATTCAACGTAACGGAGCGCCCCGGCAACTCTCGGAACGCAGGTTGAAGCGAGCCCCTTTGCTCAGGTGCGGGAATCTGTGGCTGGCGATCCCGAATTTCTCGCGCATCCTCGGAGCGGCTACGCCTTTCCTGCTCGATCTCTGCTTTTTCTTGCTCCGCGCGCTGCTGTGCCTGCCGCTTTCTCAGCTCATAGGCCTGCTGAGCTAAACGGAGTAACTCCTTGGCGTTTCTTATAGCGTCCTGATCCCCCAATCGCTGCGCCTCCGCGAGCTGCTCTCTAAGATCTATTTCGCGCCGCTCGAACCGAAGTCGCTCGACCTCAAGCTGATCTCCAAGCAGCCCCGCCACTTCCTGCCTTGCTGATTCCAGGGAGCGCTCTAGACTCGCGTTGAGGCTATCTACTTCTCGGCGCGCACTGCTGATTGCGCCAATAAGTGGCTGCAGCTGCGAACCATCGAGCAGGCTAAAGTTACGCTCTACATCTTCGGCGGTCATTGCGAGCAACTGGGCTGAGCGGTCTCCCTCTTGAAGCCTTTCCGTCAGACGCTCGACCGCAATAGCCTGCTCAAGAAATGCCCGCTCCGTCTCAAGCGCGGCCGCAGACCAGTCCCTCAGTACTCGCGAGAGAGATGATTGCACGGCGACACGCTCATTCATTTCCTGCAGCTGGTAATTGACATAGTCCAGGCGGGCGCTCAGCGCGCCGGCGGCCTCTTCGGCCCGCCCAAATCCCAACGCTTCACTAAAGGCACGAGCGGCATTCTCCGACAGTGATTGAATTCGAGCCTGCCAACCATTGATGATTCGACCTACCGAAGCGCCAGCATTCGAAGCTGACCTGACGGCTTGCTGGCCTACGGTCTGCACGGCATTGCCCGCCGCCTCAGTCTCTACTGCGGCTGCGCGAACACTCTCGGCAGTTGCGTCCACCGCGCTAGTGGCTTCATTGGCTGACGCCTTGAGATTTTCCAGGAACCTATTAGCACCAGAACCTGCAGAATCGCTGGCCACATCCTCATTCAGCGATGCTAAGGCGTCTTGCAATCCGTTGTACTGCTCTCGAAGCGCTTCGACCCTGGCCAGGTTTTCGTCAGTCGGGTCGTTCGACCAGGCCTCGTTTGCCTTCTCAATCTCAAGCGCAGTTGCTGCAATCTGCCTGCCAAGCTCCGCTTGGCCCTGGGCCATCAGCTTGGTCTGCGCCTCGGCTTTCTCGGATGCGCTTGCACTTTCAGCAGTGGCCGATGCGAAGCTCTGGACCGCCGATATTGCCCTCGCTACAGCGCTCCCTGCCGCAGATGCCTGGCGTTCAGCCCCACTAAAGGCTTTCACCGCTGCAACGCCTGAGTCAGCGACGGCCTTTCCGTAATCAGCTGTTGTGCGAATTAATTGCGCCGTGGTGTCAGCAATATCTGCCGTTCGCGACTGGGCCAAGGCCAGCGCTTCATCACTGGCCAATCCGACCTTGTTGGCAAGCGCAACGGTTAGCTCGAAGGCCTTGCTTATGACGGTCAGCTGACCTGCCAGCGCCGATGCAAATCCGCTGACAAGGGCGCGCATACCATTGAAAACCGCGCTGGCAGTAGAGCCGATGAAATTTAACGTCGCCGCGAGCCCCTCAAACGCCCCGCTGACTCGCTTGGCGTCTTGAATGAGCCCGCGGGCCCATTCAGCTGATGCATCGACTAAGCTTCGAAGTGCAGCCAGAATTTGGCCGATCAGCGCGGGGTTCCGGCCCAAAAAGGCATCGAACTCATCTGCCAGGCGCGACAGGGTAGGCGCTAACTGCGCAGCGATTTGTTTGCGGAAGGCATCAGCCCGCAGGCCTATGCGTACAAAGGCAGCCTCTGCATCCGCGAGACCTTTTAGCTCATCCTCGCTCAGCAGCGCGTTACGCTCTTGGGCTGCCTTGCCAAGCTCCCGCAGTCTCTGGGCATTGTTTTCAAGCAGGGGCAGCAGCAGCGAGGCGTCACTGGCAAGGGCCTCCAGCACCTGAATCTGACCTGACTTTGGCAGCCCGTTGAGCTCGTTAGCGATCTTGAGCAGCTGCTGGTCGGGCGAAAGGTTGATCAGTTCCTTGATGTCAAGGTTCAGCCCCTTGATGACATCGAAGGCCTCGCCCTGCTCATTAAAGAACGCATCGCCGATTTTTTCGCTGACATCCTTGAGAATGTCGGAGGTCTTCTCGGCATCGATGCCCACCTGCTTCGCCGCTATCTGCCAGACCTGCAGGGCGTCTGTCGAAATGCCCAGGGCTTCGGACGTTGCCAGCGTCTGGCGCCCAAGATCCGCCTGCTGCCCCGTTAGTCTCGCTAAACCGACTGTTGTCGCAGCAGACGCGGCAGCGGCCGCGGCAGCGCCCCAAGCCAAGAACCGAGCCGTGCCGACGGAAAGGCTTCTACTCAATCGACCAAGGCCTTTTTCCGTATTGCTTGTCTCGTTGGTCAGGTCTTGCAGGGCCCGCCGCGCCCTAACGGTCTCGCGTTGGTTGCTGCGCTGGGCCTCGCTCAGATTGCCCAGCTCAATGCCGCTCGCCTCAGCTTCTTTGGCAAGCGCGCCCAGCGTGGCCTTGGCTTCTTCGTACTGACGCTCTGCCGACTCGGTTGCGCGCTTCGCGACATCGAATTCACGCGCCTGCTTGGCGGTCGCGACACCCGTTTTGTCTATACGTTCCTGTAGGTTGGCGAGCCGAAGCTTAGCGCGATCATAGGCCGCACCCGTCGTATCGACGGCCTTTGCCGAACGCTGAAACTGCGTGATCAGGGTTTTCTGATCTTCAAGATCCCTGAGCTTCTGATTTAGCTCATCGGCCGAGCCCGTCAGCTTGTTGGCAGACGACGCGGCGCTGTCTGCGCCCGGGCTGAAGAGATCCTTGACCCTGAGTACCAGGTCGACGACTTGCTCGCGAAAGGCCATAAGGTATTTTTCCTAAGATAAAAAAAGCCCGGCGGATGCCGGGCTTCTATAGAGGTATCAGTAAGCGCGAAAACTTAGATCATTGAAATCTCAGAGTATTTGCTGACGCCCACCCCCTCGCGAGACTCATCAAAGAGCACGGTTCCAGACAACGTCAGCTGCGCAAAGTCGTCGCCGCCATGTCGTCCAAATCCTGAGGTTGGCGAGAACTTAATGCGAAAATAGCGGCCAACGACGGGATTGCCCCCGTCCACGCTGTTCAGGCCATGCCATTCGCAATAGAACTCCTGCCCGGAATCAACCAGGGCCCGCACCAGGTATTGGGCATCACGCGTGTAGCTGCAGGTGACAGGAATGGACAGCTCTTCATAGAAGCGCGCGGACTGCGACGCCATCATGCGAATACCGTGGGGCGTCACCTCAAAGTCAGTGTCTTTCACCAGGGCGGCCGGCCCGAGATCCTTCCACGTCACTCCGCCATCGACAACAGTGGACAGATCGGTCGGCCAAGACGGCGCTGAGCTGCCTGACTGGCCCGCGACCACTGCCATGTAAGCACGCGCTGATTCAATGACCAGGTCGCCGACAGCGTAATCGGTATCGGTAGCGTGTGACGCGGTAGCGGCGATAACGACCGTTACGGTCTGGTCCATATCAGGGATGTAATTAAGGGCCTGCGGAATCTCTGACCAAAGCTGTTGCGGCTCGTCCGCCACAGCTGCTGATGGCAACTGTGTCGAACTGCCACGGAAACCGAGAGCGATGTTCTCGGGCGAGATATCGTCGGCCACAGCCTCAAACGTGTAGCCGGTAATCGTTTCCTCGACGTCCAACTCGCCGCCCGCAGCGTCCCTGTAGTTTTGCCTGGATACGCGATTCACCTCAATCGACTCATTGAGCGATACAACGTTGCCCAGGTTGAAAGGCTTGCCGCCCGCGATAGGGCGCAAAATAAAGTCGCCGCGACCTTTGTAGCCTCGTGTGGTACTTACCCTAGCCATAATGCTGTCTCCTTGATAAAAATAGAAAGGCCCAGCCGATTGCTGAGCAAGTCGAGCCCATGGCTCAGCTTTAGGTGTAGCTCTCCGTGAACGTGACGTTCAGCGTGAAAGCCGCGAGTACATGCAATGAGTCGGCAGACATATCAGGCTCTGCAGCACCTATCGTCATGGCCTCGTCATTAGTGATTGATGTCAGTCGGTCACGACCCCGGAAGATGGCTCTGCGCGCATCTCTCAGGCAATCCGAAATCTGGTCATAGGCTTTGTCGTCATCACCGACAGGCGCCGCCAGAATGATCGGAATCGTCAGCTGCAGCATCGCTGATTTGTTCCCGCCCTGAACGGACAGAATTTCCTCGGTTGGCGGGTGGATGACCGCGGCGGGAAATTTCGTGTTGGCGTCTCTCAGCACATGTGAGTAAAAACCACGATGTACCGACTGACCCAGGTCAGTCAGGTAGCTATCACCACCGATGCCACTCAGCACAGTTTTAAGTTCGGCAAGCACGCCGGTAGAAGTGTTGTCAGCCACCTGAAATCCTTCTTTCAAATTCTCGGGCGAATCGCTGATTAGCGACTACCATGGCTTCGCGCGCTACCTGCTCGCGCTCGTTCCTCCAGACCTGGTCGACGCTATAGCCTTGAACAACATCAAGATTCTTCGCCCAATCGGCTTTTGCGGAGAGACCGGCACCCGATCCATACCGAGCGACCATGGCCCAAGCCCCCGAGCCACTGAGCTTTACAAAGAAAGCGTTTTTCCAGGCTCGAGAACGCCCGCCCCTGAGAACTGACCAGGCCGTCGAGCCCGCGCCCTTTTGCCCTCTCGGAATGCCCCTGCTGGGGTCGCCGGCAACCCTGCCCCGGCGTGAGGAAACGGGCGCAGTCCTTTGCTTGGCGCCAAACCGAGGCGCCAGAATGCCTCGACGCTTTGCGCGAATCCGGGCGACGATGTCCGAAGAGTCCGCCTTGCTGTGGATGTACAGATTGCGATCAACATAGGACTCATCGAGATTAAGCTTGCCGTGGACCCGCGACCGGCCTGTCCGCTCGGCAAACTCGGCGCCCGCGTTGATAGCTATAGCGGCCGACTGAAGAGCGTCGGACGGCGAGCGAGCAAGCGCCCGCTCAAAGCCAGCCAGGCCCGCTATAGCGCCTTCGTTAGCCATCGTACCTGCCGGCCGTCCAGCGACTTTCTAGACCGTCATCGCCAATCGGCTGCAACAAAACCCAGGCATCCTTGCCCGTGTCTACGATGGTCCCGCGCTCGCCCGACCCGACCTCCAAAACGTTCAAGCTGATCTCGCAGCGCGACTCAAACACAACGCCAAAGTCATCAGTCAACTCAACATTTCGGTCGATGATGATGCGCGATTCGATGGATATGCGTCCGTCGCCAGGGTATAGAATGCTGGCGGCAGTCTCGGGCGCAGCATAGTCGAACAGGGCCGCATTAGCGGCCTGTTCGATGTCCTCAATATCCATGCTGCGCGGCCGGTTACGAAGCGACGCGCTCGAGCTTTACGACACCCTTAGGGAACTTATTGAAATGGATCGGGTTTGTTTGAGCCTCCAACTCTATACCCTTGTCGTGATCAAGCATCTTACTGCTGGCGTAAAGCGGAAGGCCGATTGTATTCACTGCGGTCATGTAATCAGCAGGCGCAAAGTTCGTAACGAACATATCATCAACGCCCATGGGAACTGCATAGGCTTCGTCATCGTCCACAAAAGCAGTACTGTTCACGGAGCCGCGATAGCGCTCCCAGATGATGCCGCCAAAGTCCAGCTCTTCACGCCCGTCGCCACGCAAGCGCTGCGACAGCTGATACTTATAGGCTTCTTCAACATGGTCATGAGTGATAAGGTCATGCCAGAACTGCCTGCCACATAGCGCCCGGACTCCGGTGAACACTAGGCCGCCAAGGCCTTTCTCGACCTCCTCCAGTACTTGAAGACACTTACCAGTCACCTTGGTCGATGCCGTGCCGAGCGCCATGTCGACGGACAGCTGCTGCATATCAAAAGCGTTCCAGTAATCGATCAGGACCGTCGCGCCATCAGAGTCAATCACCTGTCCCTTTATCGCGCCGATGCGCTGATATTCGTGTGTCGTTTCCAGCCAGCGGGCCATCTTGGCCAATCGAGTGTTGACAACCTGCTGCGGCCCCTGGAGCCCGGTCTCGGAGCCAAACTCCCGCACGTTCTGAACTTCGTCCGCCATGATTGTGGCCGTAGTCGGCAGATGAACTGCCCTGATGGTGACGCCAGTGCGCTTGTCGCCGCCAATAGGTGTTCCGGGTGCGCCGCGATCTTTGGCCCCCACCAGCGCCAGCTTCTGGCCTTGGCGCTCCACTACGACGCTTGTTGTAGTAATGCCCTCCTCTTCAAAAAGGCCCAGTTCGCCCAGCCGTCGAGGCTGATGTTCAACGTCGTTTATGGCGTTTGTAAGGTTCGCCGATGTAAAGATGTCACTGTCAAACGGATTCATAATGAATCACTCCTAAATTTAGACAAAAAGGATGCCCCCAGCTGTCGCTGGCGAACGATTGGAAGTTGGTTTAGGGTCAGGTCACCGTCGAGAAGGCGGCGGGTTGCTAGCGCAAAATAATGTCCAGGGCGGCCATTTCAGATTGAGCCTGAAGCTGCTCTGGTCCAGTGATGTCTGCCGGCCAGGTCAAAGCCTGGGCCATCAGTTCGCAGCTTCGCACATGGACAACACAAGGCTTGTCTTCAGTAGACGCGTCGACCGCGCCATACAGCACGCCTGCCGCCACCTGCGATCCGTCAGATGCATCCTGATTAAACGCCGTGTAACTGCCACTCGCCGTGATCTTGCCGAGAACCGTGCCCACGACGAGATTTTGGCCTGTCACAAGCACGCCCTCTTCGCGGGAAAGCGAGCCATTGGCCTCGGAAATTACGTGTTCCCCTCGATGGCGGGGCTCAGTAAACTTTTGCATAAGAACTACTCCTAAGTAGTGGTTTTACGATTGCGCCGCGCATAGATACTTGTCGTATCAATCCCGGCAGTCTGCCCGCCTTCGGGCGAATGAGTTGGATCAATGTGTTCGGCTGTGGAGGCTTCGGCGAGCACATACTCTGAAGCCTTGTCTGCCTCCCAGTCATCTGTAATGAGCTTCTCCAGGCTCTTGAAGCTGCCCGTGGTCGCGCAGGCCTTCACGATGGAGACCACTCGCTGTCGCTCATCGCTCACCCCGGCTTGCACGGGCCCCTCGATGTCCACGGAAGACCGGACTGCCTCGAACACCTGTGGATGACTTGCCTGGAGCAGCTCCGGCGTTAGCTGTAGCGACTCGGCCGTTGCCTCAGAAGACTCGCGCAGCGCAACAATCTGCAGGGCCGCAGCATCAAGGTCGGCCTCTACTTCGCTTTCCTCGATGCCAAGGCCTTGCGCTATCGCAGCGACCGCACTAGGGGCAGCAGGAGTCTCGGGCTCGAGTATGGCCTGTCCTTCCGCGCGGGCTTTTGCCATGGCGCGAGTAATGTCAGACACCGAAGCCGCTGCGCGAGTCTCCAGCATGGAATCAGCGAGACCGATCTCGACGGCCATCTCAGCGGAAAGAATCGTGCCATCCCCATCGGTGCCGTTCACCAGCGAGGCCATCTCGTCCCGCCGCTCCTCGCCGATCTTTGCTGAGTAGGCGTCGAGCATGCCCTCGCTGAGCGTGTCGAGATCCCTGGCCATGGCGCGGAATTGCTCTGCGTTGCCCGCCATGACGGACCAGGGGTTGTGCACCATCATGAACGCGCCGATGCCCATCCTGACTTCATCAGCGGCCGAGGCGATGACGGAGGCGATGCTGGAAGCCTGGCCTAGAACGTTCACAACAACGCGAGCCTTGTGGTTACGCAGATAGTTTGCGATGGTCAGGCCGCCGCTGACCGAGCCGCCCGGGCTGTTCATGTCAATTTCGATTTCGGAGACATCACCGAGCGCGTTCACGGCGTTCATGAAGCGATCACTGGTTACGTCGCCGCCGTCCCACCAGTGATCGCCGATGTCGCCGTTGATGGTGATCTTTGCTGCGCCTTCAGGCGCCGAGGCACCGGCTACAGCGGCAGCCATCGGGCTTATCTCAAACCAGTCTTCCATATCAGTCTTCCTCAGTTTCTTTGATGAGTTCCAGCGCGTCCTTTTGGAGCGTGCCGGACTTGTTAACCGCCCTAGGATCAGAGTCCAGGACCAGCGAATTGTCATCAGCGCTTTGATTGCCTTCGGCGATGGCGCGGTCCAAGCTGATAATGTCCCACCCGCGCTCGGCAGCCGCTTCACTGCGAGGCTTGAAGCCAGAGCGGACAGCGATAAGGTCGGCCATCTCTTCTTTCAGTGGGTCTACCCATTCCCACTTGGTCGCGATCCAATCAATGGCCAGGTAAGCGCTACGCAGCTCCCAGTAGTCCTCTAGGGCAATGGCGCCCGACACAATCGCTGTGTCCAGCCACTTTGCTGCTATCGGCCGGCACCACTGATGCACCATCAGATAAGCCTGCAGCGCTTCAACGCGGCGGCGGAACTCAAGAAGCCCCGCGCGAATGCTGGAGTAGTTAACGTTTTTCAGATCGCCGGTCAGTTGCTCATAGGTAAGGCCAGCGCCTCGGGCAACCGCCAGTAGTTCACTGCGTAGCCAGTCAGTGTAGGCCGAACCAATATCGCCCGGGCTGCTAAATTGCACTTCTTCACCGGTGTCGAGATAGTGGATACCACCGGGCACAAACTCCGAGAACTCTTCGCCCTGGCCGTCAGTGACAAGCTCCCCGTGAAAATTCTCTGGGCTATCCTCATTGAACTCGCCAGGCTTGCGCTTGACAAAGACGCCAAACAACTGCGATAGCTTCTGCTTGGCGAGCAGCGCATCCTGCATCTCGTCAATTTCGTAAAGCCGCAAAATCACAGAGGACAGCTCGGGCACGCCGCGCAGCTGCCCGGGCCGAGTCTGCCGATAAACGTGTACGATCTGATCAGCAGGAATGGGCACGCGCACATTCATCTGCGCGGTGAGCTTTTCGTGCGGGTGGTAACGCCAAAGATGGTAGGCGGATCGGCGACCAATGGCGTCAAACTCAATGCCCATCTTTATCAGGCGACCATCCATCGCGCGGGAATAGCCTGCGTCCAGTTGCTCAGACTCAATGAGCTGAAGCTGTAGGGGGACGGACAAACCGTCCGTCGGCCGCCTGAACCGGAAGCGGGTAAACACTTCGCCGGCCTCGAACTGCCCGCTGGCGCACAACGACTGCAGGCCATAGAGACTGTTCACGCCATCAGCATCACATTCGCCAATCCAGCGATCCCAAAGGGTCTGTATAGCCTCGTTCTTCCAATCTGGACGGATACCGCTGCCCACCAGGTTGCTGGCGTAGGTATCGCGCGCACCTGCCGCATACGCATTGTTTCGCACCGCATTTCGGCTGCGCGACTGCAGCAACGGCAGGGAGCGCGCGAGCGGCATATTCGGCCCGCTTAGAACATTGCCCTTGCCCGCCAAGCGCGGCGACGAACTCGCGCCCTCATACAGGGCGCTCACGGGTACAAGCTGGCCGCCCCGCATCGTCATTTGAAGGCGGGGCTTTACGATGTCGGACACAGCTATACCCCTTTGCGCGAGATGGTTTGGCGGGTG
This sequence comes from Pseudomonadota bacterium, assembly GCA_038748065.1. Classification (GTDB taxonomy): domain Bacteria; phylum Pseudomonadota; class Gammaproteobacteria; order Pseudomonadales; family Halieaceae; genus JBCDJG01. The sequence continues at coordinate 28,417 of JBCDJG010000037.1, read as the reverse complement.
CGACGCCGCGGCGAAATCAGGCCTTGCGCGACAAGGTCTCGCCGAATCTCAGATTCAAAATCATCAAGATCGGCTTTGGTGACACCCTGGTAGACGACACTCTTGCCGTTAGCTGCCCGCCACTGCTGGACACGACGACCGGCCGCCAGATCGCGCTTTGCCTGGCGCACGGCTTCAAGGTCTTCATTCGTGTAGGCCATCGCGGCTCCTAAATCTTTGGCTTGACCACGCGCCGACCCTGACGGGCAGCAGGCCTGCGCGCCGCAGGTTCAGGTCTGTTGTCGTCGTCGGGATGGAAGACAAGAGCGTTCTTGTCCCAGGCCGCGGCCCAAAGCGGCGGCGCGTCCCAGTCGATGCCCTCCGCCCCGATAATGATGTACTCTGCGAGCGAGTAAGCAGTCAGATCGAACGCTTCATTGGCCCGCTTGCCTATCCTTTCCCATTTGCCGCTGGGCTTCTTAACCTCGGCGGTCATTTCTTCATGCCACCAGCGCCCCAACCAGCTCGGCACATGCAGATACCAGGCGCCGGGGCTATCACGGTCAATCATCCCGGCCACGGCGTCTTTCAGTAGGTCTGTGCCCAGGATGTACATGGGTATATCTCCGCGGGCTTTAGACTTTCTAGACTTTCTGTTCGTGTTGTCCGGCCAGGTTTTCGTCACACGGTTTACCGTGGTCGTGCTTCCTCCCTTGAGGAGATGGGCGCGCTGGTGAAGCCCTTCTTTGCGGAGGCGCCGGAACCATTCGTAGGCCTGGGACGTCACGCTTTCAGCGCCCTTGCCCTCACCGCCCGTATCGACCCCAACCGCCAAAATTGGCATGCGACGCCCAGACCCATCGCCGAGGCGATAAGTGCGGCGGATGACATCCCGAGTCAGAAGGTCCCAATCTTCGGGCTGCGTTGCGGGGCTAATGCGCCGCGGCGCCTGATCATTTTCAGGGCCGCGATCCTCGGCGATATTGAAGCGGTCGACGATCCAGCTCTCGCGCCCTACTCCGAAGCCGTGAATCTGGACCACAAAGCGGCGGTTCTCGCCGCCCTGCACATCAACTGTCGCCAGCAAGAACCGCACGCCTTCCGGCACAGTGCGCCGCTCTATGTCCTCCGCACGAGAAAGGAGCTGCAAACTAGATCGAGCATCAGCGTAGACGCGATCCTTATAGGGCCTGCCCCAATCTGTGTTGTAGACCGTCTTGAGGTCCTGCTGGTCGTCCGTATCCTCGTACGTTTTCTCAGCGGCGCACAGCTTCTCTGTCAGCTGCGCCCATGTCTGATACGAGGCGGCCGGCCCCTCCATCCAGAATGATGCGATCCGACCCCGCCGCCGCTGCCCCTGCAGCTGCCCAGCCTCGTCTATCCAGCACCCTTCGGGAATCCACTCCGCTTCCAGATTCAGTTGCCGCTTCAACTTGGGGTCAACTTCTGTGCCGCAGTGCGGGCAGTAAACGACCGAGCTATCCAGGTTGAAGTTTTCCAGGACCGGCTGGAACCACTGGCGACAACTGTGCTGCGGACACTTCCAATACAGGCGCTGACGATCACCCCTGTTATACAGGTCAAGGATGCCCGTCGTGGGCGGCGCAGCATGAGGCTCATCGGCCGGCTGCCGCCAGTCGGGGTCCAGGATCGGCCGACCTGGCGAAGACTCTGCCATCGACATGCCGGTCGAGCCGAAGGTCGTGGTGCGCTTACTGGCCAGCAAGAATGGCGAGCCCTCGCCATCAATATCCTGCGTCATACGGTCGTAATCGGTCAGGAGCACAAACTCGAAGTCCGAGCTGGCGAACACGTTCTTGGACGGCCACTGGATGCCAAGATAACTGCCGTTCTTAAAAATCTTGTCGTGTACGTTATTGTCATGCGTCCGTGGGCTCAGCCGGCTCTTCAGCTCGGGCGACGCGTTGAACTCACGATTCAACCGCTTCTTAGAAAACTGCGCGGCCTTGTCTTCAGTGATCTGAACGACCAGGCCATCAGCCGGCGCATTGATGATCTTGTAAGCCAGAAAGCCATCTAGGAGAGCCATGGTCTTGCCAGTCCTCGCAGGACCGACAAAGATAACTGCGTCGTACTCCCGCGAACTCATGCTGTCCATGGGCTTGACCATGTAGGGCGCAGCCTGCGGCGACCAGAGCGCCTTTGTGCCATTGCCGCTGACAACGTACAGCGACTCGGCTGCCGACTCGCTGACACGGATGCGCCGCGGCGGCTCAAACAGCTCGGCCACGCCCAGCGCAGCCTCATCTGACCGCTGCCTGAAGCGGCCGCTTTGATCAGTCGTCATCGTCCTGATCCTTCTCGGCGCGAGCCACTATCGCAGACCGAATCCTCTCAGCCAGATTGGATCTGGCGGCATCCAGAATAGGTATGACGGCAACCACAACATCAGGCTCAAGACCTGCGTCGCGCTCAAGTATATCGGGCAGAGAATCAAGAACGGCGATCATCTCTTTCGACATGTCAGCCATGTTCCGTACGTGGTCGGACTCCCTAATCAGTTCGCCCTTCTTCTCCTGGACCTGGATCTTATAGAGTTCAGACTGATACCAGGCTTTACGCGCCTCTGGGTAACGATCAAGATCCAGATCAGGCCCGGCCTGGCCCGCGGGCCCGAAAGCCATGCGCGCGAACTCATTCGCTGAATAGACCGGGTTGCCGCTACGCTCGCCAGCCGGCGCCAGTCCGCTCTCTTTGATCCGCTTGGCCACGGTCTTGCGATCCATGCTGAAGCACTCGGCCAGCTTAGAAATAGACCAGCAGAAGGCCTGAGACCGCTCTACTACATCCCCCAATGTTCACGCCCCCCAGCGCACTATCAGCGGCCCCCCAGCCGCTTAAAGAAATTCAGTCAATTCCCCATCATCCCCAAGCCGCGAATCCAGTGACCGCGCAGGGCTGCAATAATTTGGTGCTGAGGCCCTATGAGCCCGAAAATTATCCGGAAACCGCGATTCCGCGCCCCCGTGGACACTGGAAGCGCTCAGAAAGGACCCGCGGCCTTACAGCGAGCAAGCCGCGTACACCTGGCGCTGCGCAAACTCCCAGGCGATGATCGATCTCACCTGGTTAGCCAGCTCGTGATAGAGGCCATAGTTGTGCGTGATGACACGGAGTGAGTCCGCGTCAGTAACCTCGTGCACATCCTTGTCTTTACCATCAGGCACCATCAGTTCCAGCGGCAGTGGCTGGACTGTCAGTGTCGGCGGCATTGGCTCCCGCGCCGGGCAGACGATTTGCGGCGGCAGCGTCGTTGATGCGCACCCACTCAGGATCATGAACACACTCAGCGCGATCAGGGCTTTCCACATAACGAATCACCTCCACGATGCGGGTTTGGGTCAATATCCGCTGGGTCGCTTGTATCTGAACGAACTCCAGTTGTGACTCGTCGCTCGCCTGCCCCGCTTGGCGCTCCACGTCTCGGTTCTTCACGATCACCGAGATCCTGGCTTCCAGCTGCTCCGCCAGTTGGCGCGTGCGCTCTTTCTGAACTCCAACGTGAATCAGCCAGGCGGAATACGCACCGGCCAGCGCCACCGCACCAGCAGCAATCAGGGCATGGCGCAGCCACTTATTGCCGGTGATCAGCGACAACCATCCAGGAATCATGGTCGGCGGCGCTCGCGGGCCCACTTGATCAGCCCAACAGCCAAAGGCGGTAGACCAAAGAAGGTGCCGTATATGGCAGCGTCTGGGCCGCCCGCGCTACCAAGAGGATGCCGAACGTAATGCCAGATCATGACGCTCCCCCCTATCACCACCCACGCGAGGAACGCTCGTTCAGTGGCGAGGTTCTCAATGATCCAGTCGGCCATTGCAATCAGTACGGCAAGTTACGCTCGTCGCAGTACACTCGGGCAGCAGCCACGTCAGCCTCGAACTTGTCCTTGATGTCCTGGCTAAGGATGCTGTAGTGCCACTCGCCTTTGTTGTAAGGCTTGCCCACACCGACTGCGCCCTTGCGGTTGGACTCGGCGCGCAGGATGCGGCCAGCCTTTAACTGTATGAGCGCATCTTTGATGCGCTTCCTAGCTTTGCGCAGCGCCAACTTATCGCCGGCCCTGTTTGCCTCCTTCTCGGCGCGTCGCGCATCCCGCAGCTTGCGGAAGTTCTTGCTGACCTGTGATTGGAGCTGAGCTTTAGTTGCTGGTGTTGCCATCGTTTCGCCCTCCGTTAGGACTTATCGGCTTTGCTATCGATCTTGCTGTCTATCTCATCTAGCTTCGAAAATACCTTGTCGAAATCAGTTCTAAGCTCCGCACGCTTCACGTACTCGCCCGCGACCAAGGTATCTATGCTGTGCACCTTGTCGCTGAGTTCCTTGCCGCTCTTTCGCAGTTCCTCGAGCGAATCGAATATGTTCTTGAACACGATCCCGCCAAACAGGCCGAATACAGCGATTGCTACGTTGATCCAGTCCTGCGCCGTCACTGTCTGAACTCCTTAAGTGGCGCCCGCTCCCCTTCCGGCCCGTGTGTGCAGCCGCAGGTCACAACAGCGACTCCCGCTGCTTAACAAGCTCTAGAATCTCCCGCTCGGTGATAATCGGACCGCTGACGTTGGCGTCATGTCGAGCCATCATGTTTCTTGGGTGGGTCGCTCTTTGTTTGCCGCGAGGGTGGATATAACCCATGCAGTGAACGCCCTCGTGGATGCGGAGATCGTCTGACGCATAATCGGGGATTCTCACCGTGCACCTGCCGTCCTTTTCCCATGTCGCACAGCCCCACGACACACCAGAGCAGCGAGTCGTGTCGCGGCTGACATGAATCTCTGCGGGCTTAAGGATCATCCACTCGCGATCAGGGGTCTCACCCACTACACGCAGCGCCAAGGCTAAAAATGCTTCCATCATGCTTCGAGCACTGCCTGTTGAGCGATGACAGCTGACAGTTCAGCAGCAAAGTCCGTAGACTCACCTGCTTTCGCCTTCTGAATGACCGATTCGTGAGCACCGTTCGCCATGAATCGGCGATCAATCGCGTGATCCGTGATCGAAATAATTTCGGCAGAAGTCATTGGGCGCCACTCAAATTCGCCGCTTTCGTTGTACAACGGGAAAATCTCACCGTCTTTCCACTTCCCCTCTACCGCTGCAAGTCGCGCCGAACTCATGTCGGCAGCAGCGTCTTTGTGTGTGCCGTAGGCATAAGCATTGCCTTCAGAGTCCGTCCAGAAGTCCCCGCCGTAGATGAACCGCTCACGGGCTTGCGTGGCGGTGTCGATCATCTTTTGCGCTATCTCTTGCGGTGTCGGGGGCATGGTGTAAACCTCACTCTGTAATCGCGCTTTGACTGCATCATCAGTGTCGTACTGGGTTTCTATAACGTCAGGGACAGGCCTGCCTTTAAACCACGTAAGAATGCGTAGCGTGCCGTCTAGGCTGACATTCGAATCCCGCCATATCTTTGTGTTCTGTAAGGTAGGGTTGCCCTCCTCGTCCGTGGGCTGGCCCTCTACCTTGAGTTCGTAATAGACGTTCATTGGAAATCACTCTCGGATACGTTGGTGTGGATCGTGGCGCTTTTTAGATCAATAAGCTGTGGGTTGCGTATCTCCAGCGAGGTTTCTACAGGGGAGCCGCTGACCTGCTGTACCGATAGCCGAACGCCGCCTGACCAATCCAGACCCGAAGCGCTAGCGAGCGTGGTCACCGGGGCCCAGTCTTCGGTCAGCGTGTGAACAACCATACCCAGCCCAGTGAAGTCGGGGCCGTTGCCACGAATAACCATCCGAACTTGATTCCCAGCGTCGGCGGGCGTTTTGGCGCGGACTTCCACATGCCCGTAGATGCGCCGCCCGCTCCAGTCTTCAGTAGCTTCTCTGTAAAAGGCCTGCTCACTTCCCGCTACACCCGGTAAATAGATCTCACCAACGCCACCGCCCAAGTCCGTAATCGTCGTGGCGCTCTGGGCGCTCCAGCTCGCATAATCTGTCGTGGCGTAATTGCTGCTCGGAGGATTAAAGCTATCAGGCGTATACAGCGCATTACCGTCGTTATCGAAAACGGTGTTGGTTTTTTTGTACTCGTATCTACGCGACTCGCGATCTAGTAAAACCGCAGCGCCGGGGGGCTTGTTGATCCAAGTGGCGTGAGGCCATTCGACAATAGAAACGTCGTCAATCTCCACCCAGTGATTAGCATCACACCACATGGCAGGCTGGACTGAGCCAGTTCCGCCGGACGTAAATATCTGCTCGTAAGTATTAGCGCCCGCCCCCGCTATAAATGTTCCGGAACCGCCGACACCTGTCAGAAATACTCGTCCACCTGCGTTAGACCCGCCGAGAACGCGGATTGTGCGCTTATATGTTTTACCCGCCTCTAAATCGAAAGCAGGCAATCGAGGGGCGTTAGCGATTCCGCCCGCACCGCGAGTAATACGGATGCCACCAGCAGTTTCTGAAGAAAGCGTAGTAACACAATCCGTGTTGTCGCTGTTATCGAAAGTGACATCGCCCAGACCATTTGCAAAGTCGCCCCCAGCCTGTAGCTCAGCCCCAACCTGCCCAGTCACAGGATCAAGGTTCAGCGCTGTATCGCCGTTAGCACCGGATAGGTCGTATCTGAATTCGTGCCAGTCGAGGATTTCGCGGACTGACATGCTAGAGATTTCAGCAACCGCTGATGAGTTGGGAAAGAAGCGAAGCGGACGCAAGCCACTGCCGCCAGGCACGCCGACGAAGCGGTTAAGCCCACTGGAAGCCGTGAACCCATCAAGAGCAGCGAAATCTCCTGTTACTACGCCAGCGGCAATGTCGGCGGTAAACTCCAGCAAATACCGCTTGCCCGCCTCTAAAACGGATGACTGGAAGCTGGTCAAGCCTCCTTGAGAGCCGTCAATGCTGTAAGTGCCAGCGCTGTATTGCCACGGTGGATTGATCGTATCGGCTGGATCACTCCACGCCTCCTCCCCCAGCGCCTTGATCATCGCGGGGTCTGATTTATCTATGAAGGTGGGTTGGTAGAGATGCCCGCCCGTAGCAAGCGCCCCTATCGTTGTCAGCGTGCCGCCTGAGACATCCAGCTCAATGTCGTAGTGCTGTCCGTCTACAAGGGTCTCGCTACCATAAACCTGACCATCGACTCTCAGCTCATCGACGTTAACCCCTGATACGAATAGATCACTGGCCACTGTGAGAATGGCGACCGAACCCGTAAATATCGTCTGGTCGCCCGAGCGGTACAGTAGCTGCCCGCTGAGTGTGGCGTTGCTTAAATCTCTTGAGGGAACTGTGACCGTGCGTGTGGCGGCGAAAGGTACGTGCTCTATCCCCTGCAGGGGTGTGGCGTTAACGAATTCAAGAAGAGGAAAGGGGCCGTTGAAATAGTTGGACAGGGTGCTTTGTGTCGCTACAAGGCCCACCTGTATGGCAGCAATGTCAGGCGCGTTACCACCAGAAGTAACTACGCCATTGGCGACTATGTCCAAGCCATCCGCTTTAAGGTCTACATATCCTTCAACCTCATCGCCAACCGCAAAGGTTTCCGATGTGACCAGCGTGCTGATTGAGCCACTCGTGTCTGGATAGCGGACTTGAAGGGCTCCATTGGACGCTAGGCGAAACCTAAAATCTGTAGAGTTATTGTCATTAACGAGGGTTCGGTTGCCAGTTCCAGAGCCGACCATAAACTTAAACGGTATCCGATCCCCATACCCCGTAGGTGTCCAGGGCTCAAACTCGCCATAGGCAGTGGCGCCAGGCCATTGGAGTACAGCCGCCGAAGCAATCGCCGCGCCCAGCTTCACGCAGCTGAGCTTCTTCGCTCCCAGCTTTTTCGCCGCGAGCTTTTTACCGCGTATCCGCATTACAGCGTTGAGTAACCGCAGTTGATCGAGTAAACCATTGCCGGATCGCTGGGAACGACCTTGAATCCAACCACCGACCAGTCAACCTTCCAGCCACGCGTATCATGTTCGTCGCCGAAGTCTATAGCCTCATCTTGAGCGTGCGCTGGCGTCCACTCGGGTGAGTCAATGCTTAAGTCTTGTGCTCCAGGCGGGAGATAGTAGAGCCGTGCAGTTCCAGATGTGGCCTCAGTAATGACGTAGATCAGCCAGAGCGGGCTAATATCTTCGATAAGCGCGAACTGATTTCCCGTAACATTGGTCGGCATATTCGGCAGCTGTGTCTCAAGGGTCATTGTTCTCTCCCGCTATGGCGCAATCAGCTCGAAGTGCACCAGGTCGTTGAATTGTTGGTCCAATGTTCGGCCGTCGCCGTCCCAGTCGCCGCCATAGCGAAGGCCGTGAGACATTTGTCCGATGCTGCGCAGGTAGCACGCAGTCTGTATAACGCGGCCACCGAAAATGCAGAACGCCTTAATGTCATCCCAGTCCACATTCCCTATCTCAGCGAAGTAGGGCCCTGCGTCCACGGCCATGCTGGGCATACTGTTGTGCTTGCCGTTCGGCCACTGCACCCTGGAATTGTTTTCGGCGAAGGCCCTGTTCTGGTCTGCTTGGTTCCTATGGCCGCACAGGATCGTGCAATCCATCTCGACAATGACCGCATTAAACAGCGCCTGAAGGTCCGGGTGACAGGTCGCCAGCCGCTGCTGGCTGGTCGGTCCAAAGCTGGGCACTACAGCACCCCCTGAGGCAGCACACGCAGCACCTGATGAATTTCACGGCGTCGGCCCTCGCTTTCCTTGCTGATCTCTGCCAACAGCAACAGGTCGCCTTCCGGCAGTACGCTTGTCGTATCGCTTGTCAGTAAGCCAGTGAAAACCATGTCGCTCTCTTCCAGCGTTGTCAGAGACAGGCCCACAAGGGGCGTAACATCAGCCAGGGCCGCCTTGATCTCGACACGGCACGCCCAGCCGGCGAGCGAATCGCCATCGGGATGCGCAAAGCGGAGCGGCAGACTGTCGCCCTGTCGAATTTCGTAGCCTCTGGACATCGCTATAGGTCGCTCCTCAATGGCGGGGCATAAAAAAGCCCGAGCCAAAGCCCGGGCAGTGGAGTCTCCCGGCGCACACACATCACCGAGAAGATGGAGTTAAAATCCCCGCGCCCCGAAGGGCGCAGGGCCGTTCCAGCTGCCTTGGGGGATGGGGGCTTCACTGGAATGACAGGCACAAAAAAGCCCGCTGCGAGGGCGGGCCTTCGGACGAATTCAAGCGCTGTTTTTACATGCTAATCCCCTGAGCGCTTTTATCCGCAGGATAGGAATTTATGGCCAGATTATTGACCCGCGGTAAATAGATTTCAAGAGCCGGGGGCGATTTAGTTTACGTTGAGTTTGACGCCGATCTTATAGAGCGTCGATTCGTCCACTCGATGCAGGTCAGAACAGACCTCCTCCCATCGTGCCGCAAACGTCTGATGCCAGAGCTGCTTGGAAATGTCAGTGCCCGACACGTCGCGATAGCTGACCCAATCGGGGAGCAGTCCCGCCTCTTGCTGCATGCGAAACAGGATCATGTCATGCACGCGCTCTTTCGTGGTAGCGCTCGCGCCCTTCATGTACATCGCTTCAAACAGCGGGACATAGGCACGGAAGAACCGACTGCCGCTGGCGGCTTGAGCGGGCCCTAATCCTCGGTAGCAATAGCTCAGCCAGTTTTGCTCGTAGGGCTTCAACTCGGCGATGTATCGGTGAACGATACCGGTCAGCGCCTGCCCACTGGCCAGGAGGGGCTTGCTGAAACCTGTGCGCATCGACTCGCTTGCGTGAATCCTGCAGGCCTTGGTGCGAAAGCGGCCACCACCAGGCTGTCCTTTCGGTCGATGATGCGAGCCGGAGAAGGCGCCGCCCGTTTGCGCCTGTGAAGCGTTAAGGCCATAAGCCTGGCTCACCCCCTTATAGCCGACACCGATAATGAACTCTCTGTCCTCGTGCATTGCCCCTTGTTACCCCTATCAGTCGATGAGTCTCGCGAGATCTCGCCGACAGTTTTCTAGAATCAACTGGCCGTAACCCAACAGGCCATCCAGCTCCATGTCCCCTGCACGCTTTGCCACCGCGCGCCGCTGCTTCACGCCCTGGATGCGCTCGTCCCAGGACTCAACCAGCTCCGCCAAGTTGCCGGCACGGGCCTGGTAGTCCATTAGGCGACTCTCGATCAGCAGCAGAGAGCGCCCCGAGTGAATCAGGTCCGCGTCACAGCGGTAGACCGTCCAGCCAAGTCTCGTGGCGTCGTGGCCCTTCTGCTTGTCTCTCGCAGAGCCCTGGCCGGTATTGTGACCACCACCAACCCATCCACCCCCATCGACCTCAACCGCAAACTTAAACTGCGGCCAGGCAAAGTCGAAGACCCAGTTCTTTAAGCCAGCCTGGCGGAGTCGTGAAACCACCCCCGGGCCGGCGCCGACGTGTTGGGCGCAGAACTTGTATTGCGGTATCGGCGCCGGGATCGCCGTGGAAGCCATCTGCCTCGCGAGTTCGTGCTCGAGTTCGCTGCGGTTGGTGCTGCGCCTTCTTCGCGGCTCGCGATACTTGGGGAGCTTGCCAGGCCGTCTTTTCATAGCGCCCAGTTATCGCGGTCGATGACTGCAGGACCCTTGTGGATGGGCTCGTAGATTTCTTGGAGGTGTCCGCGCAGCTGCATGCGTCGCAGCGCAGACTGCATGACAATGCTTTCCGCTCTCAGGTTGGGCATGAACGGCGCCCGGGTATACCACCCAGTGTTAGGCGGAACGCCGTGCACTTTGCGTATCGTCTTCTCCGCCGCGTACAGCAAGCCCCAGCCGCCCGGCAGGTCCTCAACCTCAATGACCTCCGGCGGGCACAGATAGAATCGCCAGTGCCCCATGCCTTCACCGGATCGCGCCCGGAAGCTCTTCTTGGCGTCGGCAAAGAAATCCGACCGGGACACCTTGCACTCAATCACTATCGACACACCTGAACGCCAGCCGATGGCATCAGGTTGCTCCTGGTTGACCGTACGAAAAGGGTCGCGGATCACCACCTGGCAGCCCTGATTGCGCAACCAGCGTTCCGCACGCAGCACAAGCGCGTCATGAGGCTTGCCCCCAAATGGCTCGCTCACAGTTCGGCCGCTTCCTTGTCGGTGCTGCTCAACCGCATTTGTCGCTCAAGCTCTGCCATGAGTAGCGCAATGGCTTTGACAAGCGAGCGCTGAGGTGTCGACGGCCGCCACCACATGGCATCCCAGGGCCAGCCGTCCGGCACGTCATCCATAGGATTCTCACCACCAGTAACGGCGTACCCCGCATGCAGCACATAGGCTACCGCGGCAGAAATCAGGTCGCCCTGATCGTTAACGACATCGTCGTGTTCGGCATCGAAGCGGTAGTGATGCACCTGGCGATGCCGCTCGCGGGCGACCAGTGACAGTGCCTGGCCAGGTGCCTCACCCCCCTGCAGTCGACCCTTAGCCGCTTCCAGCCGATTAATGAGCAGCTGCAGGCCTTCAGCGTTGGCTGAGATGAGTTGCAGGATAAACTCATTCTCTCTCACCGCCCTCGGCCCAGCATCCTTAGGCTCGGCATCACCACCACAGAAAGCCAGGCCGACGCCGGCAAAGCTACCATCCAGGGCGAAGGTGTCGGCGACTTTGATGCCGCCAATGCCGAGCATAATCGTCGGGATGCCCTCAAGCAGAAATGTGGCCCCGCCGTCTGACTCTGGTATTTCCATCACAGGAGTTCCGAGGGTACGCCGCTAGCCTTGATCACGGCCATAATAGCGCTGTACAAATCATCCCAGGCAGCCTCATAGTCGCCAGCCGCATTGGAATAGCCCTCCATCGCCTTCGCCAGCGTCGCGACCGATTCATCGAGATCGGGCAACTGGTCAGCATCGGTCGTTGTGTCTTCGGTCATAGGTGTTTACCTCTCGTCGAAAATGGGTTCCAAGTTAATCCCGGCCCGCTTGAATTGCAGGTGCACCCAATCTGGGTCCACCCCCGCGAGCTGTAGGTGCAGCAGGTCGCCTTTCAGATAACGGGTTGCGCTCGCACGTTCATGCTTGTCGAACAGGTCCTGTACCGCGGTATGGAAGACGCTCCACATCATGAAGCCCTCGCGGCTCGCGTGGACCTGGGTCAAGATCTTCTTCGACAGCGCTACCGCCAAGCCGCGCTGTTCCCTTGCCGCCGAGAAGCGCTTGCGCTGGTGCTCGTTGACGGTCATGCGCGCTCGGTAATTGGCCATTGACCCACCCCCAGCAACTCATGCACTTGCGCTATCAGTTCTTCCTCGGTGCCAAAATGGGCTTCCCAGGTTTTTTGCCCGGCGTGAATGGCCAAGCCGGGCCCGCCTGTTCTGTGGTGTATGGGACAGAGGGGAATACCGAGCACGACATCTGATTTCTGCGCACCGCCGGCGCTTGTTCTGGTGTGATGAAACTCAGCTGGCGAGTCTTCGTAGCCGAGGTTGAGGCAGACGATGCAGCCCAACTGCACCACCCGGTCCATATGTTCGCGCTGGGCCTTGGTCGGGCGTTTCTTCTTAGCCATCGCGGCCAGCTCCTGATTTGATGAACTGGCCCATGGCGCCCAGGAAGTCCCAGCGCTTAACCCGACACAGCTCAAAAATGTCGGCCGCCACTTCCCGCAGGTAAGCGCGATAACCGATTGACTGATAGTCGTCTCCGTCACGCAGGGCGAGGTAATAACCATGATCGTCGCAGCTCGGACAGGGGCTTGCCTCGTCGTAATCGACACCATCCTCATCCCAGCCGCGATCTTGGCAGTGGCAGGTGACGGCCTCATAGTCGGGGTTTGCGTCCCAGAGTTCTCTCCACAGTGCATAGGTATGTACCGTGATGGGCCCGGCAGGCTGCTCAGGCGTCATGGGCGTCGCCCAAGCGGTTGGGGAGACAAACCGGCAGCTGGTTCCACAGCTGGTGTTCCACGTTAAACGACATTTTGCGCAACTCTCGGCGCCGGAATCGATGGACGGCCTTGGCGTAGCCATACCGGCCAGCGCAGATTCTTCTGAGCTGCACCTGCACGGCCTGATCCATTGTGGTGATCACTTGCGGCCCACCAGGTAGGTCACGAGCATAAAGATCATGACAAACGGCCAGGCGAACGACAGCGCGCTGGCGCCCAGCGGCCCGCGCTCAGGCCACAGGGCTCGCAGGAACAGGTAGCAGATATGGCCTGCCATCCCGTAGCAAATCCAAAGCGCGACGGCTGTATCAGGACTCACAGCCAGGGGCCCTCCTGTTGGGCCAGGCGATGCTCCGTATAACTCATGCGCATAACGTCTTTGAAAAACACCAGGAAGGCGTCGACGTAAGTGAACCCACAGATGCGGCTGGCCGACTGCAGGTTGATCCTGCCTGGACTGTCCACGAGCTGACGCAGGCGAGACTCCTTCTCGCCGCGCTTAAGCTCCCGCCAGCCGCTCCCGGCCTGCCTCAATCGATACTGCAGTGTGCGCACGGGCAGCCCGACCAGGGCTGCAAAATGCTCGGGGCTGCAGTCCGTCAAATCCGAGTTCGCCAGGTAGCTCGACACGGCTTCGATCAGGGCGGGGCCTCGGAGTAGCTGACTCATTGCAAGCTGTCCGGCAGCGCCCAAGTGCTGGCCGTGCGACCAGTCACGCGACATGCGCGCTCGCCCGTGCGCTTCGCCCAGCCGTTGAGGCGCTTCATCACGCTGGGCGCATCGGGGATTTGCAGGTCCTTGCCGGCACGGCGGCGATTGGCCGCGTGTCGTTTGAACAGCTCCTGGTAGGTGCTGTCAGGCGCCGACTTGAGCAGCCCGGCAATGATGGCCCGCTGGCCGCGCAAGTTGACTCGCTTGGCGGCCGCGTGCGAAGTCTCGGGGTCGGTGCGTCTGGCTAGTGCAGTCATCGGACATTACCTCGCTGTGATGATCGAGTGGGCTTCTGGTTGCGCGGCAGCTTCACTGGCCGTGGCTTGCTGGCAGGTGGCTTCATGGCGCCTCCTGGAACGGCTTGTCGAACGGGAGGCCGGCGGACTTGGCCAGCCACTGGCGATAGCGCTCGGCTTTGAATTCGGCGCGCTCCCACTCACGGATAACCCAGTCGCGGAACAGCCGCGGCCAATCGCTGTGCGATATCTCAAGCTCGCTGAACCAGATCACGAACACGTCGCGCGAATGGCGGATCAGCGCCATAGGAATCTGCTGGGCCTCAAGCTCCGTGACCTGATGGGCCTCTGGCTGCCAGTCGGTGCGCATGGGCGTCGGCTGGTTTTTCAGCGCGCCGAGGATAAACGCCTTCGGGCAGTCGACAGGTCGGCTGAGGATCGCCACCACCAGTGCATCCAGGGTCGGGCCCAGCCCGTGTTTTTTCTTGCACATGCCCATAAACGTTCGGGCAGCGTGATTGCCGATGCCGTAGCCGCCGAGGAACGCAGCACCCCGGTTGAAAATGAGTTGCTCGCAGGATTGATCGCGATAATCCACCCCAATACCCTGCATGGAGTTATCCACAGAATTGGCCACGCCAGTGGCCGATGCGACAGCATCGGAATAATTGGTAGGTTCAATTGGTAGGTTCTTTGTAGGTTCGTGACCCAAGTTCGGGTCACCCCCTGACCCGTTTTCGGGTGACCCGGTTGATCCTAATTCGGGTTGACCCGTTTTTGGGTTACCCCGTTTTTGGGCTACCCCGTTTTCGGGTGAGGTTGTGGGTAAGTCGGGGGGAAGGTAACCCAAATTCGGGTCACCCTGTTTATGGCCTTCTTCGTGTTTGACCGGCCCGGTTGACCCGTTTTCGGGTAGGGTTGTGGGTAAGTTCGGGCTGGGTTGACCCGAATTTGGGTCAACCTGTTCTTGGTCTGACCCGTCTTTAGCTGCCCAGGTTGACCCGTTTTCGGGTGACCCCACTTGCTCGAATTCGGGTTGAACCGTATTTGAGCTGACCCGTTTTTGGGTTAGGTGTGATCGAGAGATTGGCCGAATCGGCACCGGTTGTTTTGGCTTATCCTTGCCTCGTGACGGCGCGGGATTTTCACTGATCAGCAGGTTGTACTGTGATGACTTGCCTGGACGCTCCTCGACCGAGATCAGGCCCATCAGTTCAAGCTTCTGGATCGCCTCGTAGACAGTTTTCCTGTCGAGACCGGTGAATAGCGATATGTAGTTCACAGACGGGTCGCAGCGGCCTGTCTCTGAATTGTGGCAGTCCGCCTGGCACAGCAGCGTCAACTTGGCCGGCGCAGGCTTCACCCCCATCATCCATGCCCAGAAGGTTGCTTCTGCGCTCATCGGCCCTGCGCCAGTAAGCTGCGGTTGAATTCTTCAAGACGGACCAGGCGCGCCTGCGTCTCGCTGATCCATTGCTCGCGAGTGTCGTACTTGCGGCACCCAGTAGCGTTGTCGGCCGGCACAGACAAACGCTGCTCGCGGCGAATAACTTGGCCCAGCATGCGCTTTGAGGCCTCTATGGCCAGCGTGCGCGTTCTCGGCCAGGGTATCGGTAGGTCCATGCCCAACTCCGTTGTTATGCCCGACCCGAGGGCCGGGCTCTGTTATTCAGGCGGTCGCAGTTTCCTGCGCTTCGCCTACTGCAGCGTCCCCTGTGCCGCTGCTCCCCTCTTCCTCACCACCAGAGCTTGGTTCTGGATCGTCGGCTGCTACCGTGCTCCGCGGAATTTCCTGGATGCGCACCAGCCGGTCGTCCTCGACCGTCACCTCAGTCTCTTGCCCGTCGAGCAGCGTGATAGGCTCATAGCCGGTCTTGGTTACTCGAACTTCCGTTTTTTCATTGCAGTGGGCCTGCACCTTCACAATCGTTGTCATACACGTTCTCCTGTTGAGTGGTTGCCGTTCTCTCCCGGAAGTCACCCCCGCGCTGAGGTTTCAAATATCGATAGCGCGCTGCAGTCGTAGCGCAGAAAAGCGAGCTGCATCCTCGGGGCGAGAATGCAGCACCAGGCAATCTATTTGGTGAGGCGCAGCCAAGAGGGCTTCCAGTAGCGGCCGTGCTTGCTTGGAATAGCCTGAACATAAATCTTGATCGTCGAGGCGAATCACGCGGCGAGCAGGCAACTTAGTCATCGGCTCACCGGCCTGGGGCCTTCCGCTATCCCGTTCACGGTCGTCTTTAGTTGCTGTAAGGCTCCCGTCAACTCGTCGATCTGGCGGTTGATATGGGCGGCCTCCCTTGCAGTGACGCGCCCATCTCCCAGTGCGTCGTGTATTGCTCGGCTTACATCGCCATGCTCAGCGGTGGCTTTTAATACCGCAGTGGTAACATCGATATCCGCGGGCTTATCGTTAGGAACAAACTCACCCCCGAGAATTCGGCAGGTCTCTCTGATGATCGAGTCATTTCCCGTGACCACCTGCAGTGCTATCGACTCGCGATCAATCAGCTCGTTGGTCTCGCATGACCAGTTGACCTTGTTGTTGAGCACGCCATACACGACCCCGATTCGCTTGGCGATTTCATGCGCAGATAAATTCGGGTCCTTATGGACGGTATCGTGCTTCGCAATATCTAGCGCATCCATAAGATCGCTCCAGTGAAGTCGTTCATGTAAAAGCCCCCATCCCCATGAAGTCTTTATCTGTATTCAGCGTTAACCTGATCGCATAACCAACGAGGCGGAGCTACGCAACGAGCTTCCCTTGGGCATCTATCGGGAAAAGATCATCAAGCGAAACGGTTTCTCCAAGGCTGCGAAAAGCCAGAACCATTGCCCTTGCATCGTTCACGTCGGGCGTTCTGATCATCCTTTCGTAGTTAGACCACCTCGATTGGCTCCAGCCGGCAGCATCGGCAAGGGCCTGC
Organism: Pseudomonadota bacterium; assembly: GCA_038748065.1. GTDB lineage: Bacteria > Pseudomonadota > Gammaproteobacteria > Pseudomonadales > Halieaceae > JBCDJG01. Next base: position 11,732 of record JBCDJG010000037.1, on the reverse strand, counting down.
TGAGAAAGCTGTGCCCCCTCTCTGAGAGCTTTGATCTGATTAAACATTTGGACATTAGTATCACGCGATGTGATTTTTGTAAACAACATTGCGTGATTAGTCGGGCATGACGCAGCGTGATAATTTGTTGTTATGGATGAGGCGCGACTAAAAAAAATGATCGGAAAACGCATCGCTGAGGCGCGGGGTCGGTTGGACATGAAGCAGCCAGACTTGGCAAGAGCCTGCGGCTGGTACAACGACAGCGGTGATCCTGCCCAGTCGAGAGTTTCGAATTATGAGACCGGAAGCCGATTACCGAAGATCATAGATATCCTTGAAATAGCCCAAGCAACGGGAGTAACAGTAGAGTGGCTCGTAAGCCCAAGATCAGAGTCAACTGACGAGTCATCAGAGTCTATCGACAAATGGTCGGGCGTTATCAAGAGTTTGGCCGACGGCCAGGAGTCAGGGGTATCAATCGACAGCTTGAAGCAACTCGGCAATAAGCGAGCTGAAAAGCTCATTGCAGAGATGCTCGCTGAACTGCCTGAAGCAGCTCGCTTTAGGGTCGCCCGCCTGGCTCTTGATCCTGATCTAGAATCTCGCTGATGCGCCGATCCATGTGTTCGCGCTTCTCATTGCTCAATAGCTGATAAATAGCTAAGAGTAGAGCTATGCATTCATCCGACGTCTCTTCCATTGATTTTCCGCCTGGCATCGAGCAAGTCACGTGTGTATAGCACAGCCGCCCCTAATGAGTGGCGAGGCAGGCCGGTAAAGCTGCTTATGTTGATCGCGATCAGGACTACTCTATTGACTAATTGAGTATCTCGGCCAGCAATGCGGCAAGGAAAGCACCGTTAAATGAGATAGTTCACTTGAGGAGAGATAAATGGCACTGGTTGAATGCAGGGAGTGCGGGTCGCAAATAAGCAAGAAGGCGAAAGAGTGCCCCCATTGCGGCGCTCCTCAGCGCCGAACGTCTGCGCTGACATGGTTCGTTGCAGTAATTGCCGTATTTATGGGGGCTATCGCCATTTTTAGCCCAGATGCACCTGTACAAGGTGATCAGAATCGTCTAGATCGCGGACCGACCAGAAGCGAAGCACTCGAGGGCATGGAACTTACGTTCACGTGGGAGAGAAGCCTTGACATGTTCATGGTAGCGGACCTTTCAATCACCAATAACAACGCCGTAGACGTAAAAGATCTTGAAATAACTTGCGTTCACTTTGCCAAAAGCGGAACTCAAATTGACCGCAACAGAAGAGAAATTTTCGAGATATTCCCAGCCGGCCAAACTCGCAGCTATCCCGACTTTCAAATGGGCTTCATGCACTCACAGGCAGACAAGTCTGCCTGCAGCATTTCAGACCTTTCTCTAATTCAGTAAACATAGCAATTTCACCCTGACCACAAAATAATAATCACGCTATGTGTTGACTCAAACAATCACGCTGCGTTATCTTCCGTGCTGACGCATAGTTGGAACGAGGCAATGCTGCATGATCGTCAGCGCGAGCGAAGTGTCAAAAATCACAAGAGCGGCTCTGCAAGACGGGTCTCAGCGGGTCATCGTTCCCGCCTTTGAAGCACGCCCAAAGTGGATAGTAATACGCAGAACGCACCGCGGCGCACTGGAAGCAGCACGCAACTACCTCGAATCCAACAACGCGCCCATAGCACTGCTTGAGCAGTTAACCGCACTTGAAGAGGCCTACGACGCTGAAGTCATCAGACAGCAACAACAAAGGCTAGTCGCATGCAATTAGATCTCACCGAAACCGACGGTTGTAAAAGCAAGCTCGCACTGCAGCACTTTGAGTCGGAGGAGTTCGGCTTAGTGAGCTTCACCGATAGCAAGGAAACGCTGCGCAGCAAGCCCTGCGAGCCCAGAGATATCACTATCGTCTCAGGGGAAGACTGCCGGGCGCTTCGGGCTGAGATTGCCGTCGATATCCGCATTGGCCAGGGCCGCAATCCAATCGGCGCGGCCAGAAACCTCATCTACTAGGGCAGGCGTTATGAGCACGTATGCAGTGTTTGGTATGACCTGGGATTGGGCGCTAACCGAAGCTCAAAGAAAGGTTCGAGCCGAAGAAAAAGGCAGTCGCCCTAAGCCTATGGATGAGTGGCTAGCAGAGTGTAGAGAATTTGCAGAGGCGATCATGGCGAGCACTCGCTGCGTAAAGCTAACTCAGCTGTATGACGCGCCTCAATTTGCATCGGATTACATCAAGCTGGCGAGTAGGGGCAGGCATAGAGATCTGCACATTCAAGCGCGCACACGTGTACCCGACGAGTTCACCAAGAGCGGTGCGCAAAAGTTCAAGTGGAGCAATGTTGCGTGAGCGGTCAGCCCTATCGCAAGAGTGCGCAGCTGGCTTGGAACTTCGACGAGCTTGTCGTCGACAACTTTGCCGGAGGTGGCGGCGCATCGACAGGCATCGAACAGGGCCTTGGCCGGCCGGTAGATATTGCGATCAACCATGATCCGCTCGCTATCTCAATGCACACAGTCAATCACCCTCGAACGAAGCACTACCTGGATAACGTGTGGCAAGTCGATCCGAGGGAGGTCACCCAGGGTCAGCCTGTCGGCCTGGCCTGGTTCTCACCGGATTGCACTCACCACAGCAAGGCGCGGGGCGGTAAGCCGGTCAGCCCTCGCGTGCGCGGCTTGGCTTGGATCGTATTGAAGTGGGCGGGGCTGGTCCGCCCCCGGGTGATCATGCTGGAGAACGTGGAAGAGTTCGAAGACTGGGGACCCCTGACCAGGACACGCAGGCCCTGCAAGAAACGCAAAGGCATGATCTTCGAAAAGTTCATCGGCCAGCTGCGCGATCTTGGTTATCAGGTGGAGTGGCAGCAGCTGCGAGCCTGCGACTACGGCGCACCAACTATCCGCAAGCGACTGTTCCTGATTGCTCGTTGTGACGGTCAACCCATTGTCTGGCCGGAGGCGACGCACGGCGAGGGACTCAAGCCCTACCGCACCGCCGCAGAAATCATTGACTGGTCTATTCCCTGCCCATCTATCTTCGAGCGCAAGCGTCCCCTTGCAGAGAAGACTATGGCGCGGATCGCTAAGGGCATGCAGAAGTTTGTGATCGAAGCTAAGCAGCCGTTTATCTTAAACCTCACGCACGGCGGCAGGCTGGAGCCTATCGACGAACCTCTGCGCACCGTAACGGCCGCCAATCGCGGCGAGAAAGCTCTGGTTATGCCCTACCTAATCGAGCACGCCAACGGATCACATCAGCGCGTATTCCGCGCTGACGAGCCTCTGCGCACTCAGGTGGCCAGCGTCAAGGGTGGGCACTTCGCACTGGTAGCAGCATTCCTGGCGAAGCACTACGGGGGCATGACAGGCGTTCCTGTTGAAACGCCATTTCCAACGATCACCACCGCAGGAAGTCAGAATCAGCTTGTTACTAGCCACCTGGTTAAGCTTCGGAACAACTGCGTCGGTCAGGGCATTCGCCAACCAGTCGACACGATCACCACGGGCGGCCACTTCGGGGAGGTTCGCGCTTTTTTGCTGAAGTATTACGGGCCCAATATTGGACTGCCTGTGACAGAGCCTCTGCACACGATCACCAGCAAGCATCGCTTCGGCCTGGTCACCGTCCATGGCGAGGAGTACCAGATCGTAGATATCGGTATGCGGATGCTTAAGCCGCACGAGCTTTTCGCAGCGCAAGGTTTCCCCGGCGATTACATCATCGGTAGAGACGCTCAGGGCAACAAGATCACCACCACCGCCCAGGTAGCCAAGTGCGGCAACAGTGTGGCACCACCAGTAGTTGCAGCAATTGTGCGGGCAAACCTGGGTAACGAATCTAGAAGGCGCGCGGCATGAGTGAATTGCCAGATCAAATGACGCGCGTGGTTGAAGTCGCGAAGCTCATGGCGCAGGAGCTGCAGCAGATCGTCGACGAAGCCAAGAAGGATTGCGATGACCCCTATGCTCTCTCTTGGACCCAGGCTCTTATCAAGGATTGGGAAGAAGCTTTGGCTGAGTCAGGTCTCGAGCCAAGCTGGCAAGACGTACTGGCTTCGCAGTGTTCCGACGAGGAAAGGCTAGTGCTTTGCGACACCCCAGCGGAGGAAAGCTGATATGAAGCTGGAGGAGATTTTCCGCCATATAGACAAGCGCATTTCTATGCTGAATAGAGGCGTAGCCCGTGAACTATTGGAACGGCCGAGCAAGGACCACTGGACCCGAGGAGCTAAAAAGCGAGAGATAACAGAGAGCATAGCGGGATGCTGGTCACAGGCCATCGAAGCACGCGTGTTTCGTTTGCTCGGGCAGCGCATGAAAAAGGATGAATCAACCCCCGGTGCTGAAACCAGTGGAGAGCAGCTATGAGCAGAGAAGTCAGGCGCGTACCCGCTGACTGGGAACATCCCCGGCGCGAAAACGGCAATTACATCGGTCTTTTCGATGGCTATCTCGACGAAATGGAAGGCTATCAGCGACTCATCGACGAGGAAGGCCTGGAAGCGGCAAACGAGGAATATGGTGGCCCCCCGATTGGAGAGCACTTCATGCCTGACTGGCCAGAGCACGAGCGCACTCACTGGATGATGTACGAAACCACCAGCGAAGGTACGCCAATTTCGCCTGCTTTCGAAACACCCGAGGCCTTAGCAGAGTGGCTGGCATCTACCGGTGCAAGCTCCCATGGCAAGGACACTGCTACCTACGAACAGTGGCTTTCCATGATAAAGGCAGGATGGGCGCCCAGCGCAATGATAGTTGGCGGGGAAATCGTCAGCGGCGTGGAGGCTCTTATTTCCTCGGGCCGTGCTGATACCTAGGGAGGGGGTTAGATGAAGCCCGGCGATAAAGTGACGTACTACTACAAAGGTCCGCATGGGTTTTCGATACGCCCTACCCCGATGCCCGCGGAAGTCTTGAGCACAACAAAGAAGGGAATGATCAAGATTCGGGCGTTTGATGCATTTGTCGGCAAGCACTTCGAGTCTACAGTCTGGCCGCGCTCACTAACCCTCGATTCCTCAGAAAGCCAGCAGGGAGGTAACGACAATGGCTGAGGTCGACATCGACATAGACGAGCTATGTAAAGCGGCGACCATGGCGACGCTGGAGCGCCTCGACCTATCAGACGGTCAACGCCTACGTTACTGGTCGCAGTTCGTTGAACTCGCCAGCAGGTTCGCTCCGCTTCGGGTTAATGAATACGTTCGCCGCCGCGACGATATGAGCGCCACCGGCTTGCTAACCCTGTGCATGGACGATGACGGCGACGCTTGCATAGGAATCTCCAAAGAGGACTGCGACAACGGCCAGCACGGTGGCAGCGTAACGCTGGAGTTTTGCACATTTATGGCCGGGGGCGGCAAGTCACCCCACACCAGAAGGGCGCTGATCGCGCTCATGAATGCAGTAAGGCTCGACAATATTGAGCACCCGCTCCCCACCCCCACAGAGGCTAACGACAATGGGGCGAAGAAATGAGCGCCGTGAAAATCGAGGGCCCCTGGAAGCCCATGCCTCCGGTCTATGAAAGGCATGACGGCGTTCGAATCCATACATTCGGACTGATCAGGTCGCCGGATGGCGAAATATCCCAGCCGCCCCATTCCGAACTGCGCAAATTGCTATCCCTAACCGGCAACAACCGGAGGCGCGCATTAATGAAATTGGCAGAGCTTAAATACCCGCTAGGTAACGACCATGGCTAAAGACGAGCCTTTCCTGATTATCGACAGCTGCGGCTGGCTATGGCGGCCAGACAGCGCTGGTTACACGGCAAGCCTGGCCGAGGCTGGTCTTTACACCGAGAAAGAAGCGCGGGCAACTGAGCGCTCCACAGACGGCGACCACAAGGCTATCTCGCTCAGAGAATACGTGTCAGATCGACGGATCAACTTTGATGTAGTCCGGGCTTTGGCATCACTTGCGCATGGCGAAGAAACGCAAACCGAGGATCAGATTAATGCTTGAAGCCCTACTGCTCGAAATCGTGTTCATCGTCTGCGCGCCTGGTACTGACCAGTGTAGCGTCAGCGCAAAGCAAGTACAGGATTGCCAGGCAGGTATGCAGAAAATAATGCAGGCCGCCGAGAGGAAGCGCCTCGATGTCCGCCGAGTCATCTGCGGTGAGGTTCTATGGCCGCTGATGGATGACTGGAGTGATATCGATGAGCCAAAGGAGCCTATGTAAATGGAACTGACATTCGAAACGCTGCGCCAGGCCAACGTAGCCCGACTGCCGACGTTCAAGAACTCGAAAGGCGAACCGGCGCATTCGGAGCCAGATGGTAGCGACTGGTCGCCGGCGCAGTGGTTTCAGGCAACGCTCGGCGAACTGGGCGAGTACGCCAACGTAAGAAAGAAATTTGACCGCGGTGACCTATCGCATGAGGAGTTCATGAAGCAGGCCGGTGGCGAGCTGGCGGATACGCTCACCTATCTAGATATCCTCGCCTTCCGGTGCGGGCAAACTATAGGCGACGGCAAGATAGGTGGCAGAGGCACAGCTGGCCTGAATATCGAAATTTCACCAGCGACGCGGGCATGCCGAATAACTATAGCGCTAGGCTTGGTCGCAAAGCAGATTGACAGATCAGGGGCGGTAGGCAGAACTGCACCCTTTCAGAACGCACAGGGCCAAATCTCGGACCTTGCCTGTCAGCTGGGCATCGATCTAGGCGCAGCGACCAGGCATAAGTTCAACGAGGTGTCGGATCGCGTGGGCTCACCTGTATGGATCAGTTACGACGGCAGAGTCGGTTTTCGTCGAGGGTGCGGCGTAGACCCTGAGCGCTGCATGGGTAACGGGTTCGGCCCATGCCCTCTTTGTTATGAGTAGCGATGTCGAGTCTGGAGAGCAGCGCGATGGGTAAACCGGAGTTCGGAGACAAGGTCACGTTCCAGCGGAAGATGTATCGAAATACCCGGCTGGATCAAGGACGCAACCGATACGGTCAGCGAAAGCTGCGGTTCTGGGAGCCGCTGTCGTACGACACGCCAGACGTGGGCGTGTTTCTCGGGATGCGCACAGTACAGGAAGGCTATCGCGAATATGACAGCGACTGCGGCCATTACTTCGTCGAAACAGGCCCCAGGCGAACAGTAGCAGTCGTCTGCACCGGGCCAGGGAAGAAACCTATCTATGTAGATCCCGAGGGATTGGAGGTAGCGGCATGAAAGAGCGCTCGATTAGATTCGGCTACCACAACGCCAAGTTAATGATCCGGACTGACAAAAACGATGAAACATTGCTCCGGAGCATTATGAAGAGCACCTGCGCAATGCTTCGCAAGCATGGCTGGAACATTTGGGTCCCCTACGAAGAGCATGCACACGCTGCCGAGCGGCACGGTAAGCGCTTTGCTAGGAGCTGTGCAGAGATGCACCGCAAAGGCGAATGCCGAGGGCTGGAACTGGAAGCTCACTTCTTTGGGCGCCTGCTTGAGATTCAGTTTTGGGAGGACATCATCGACCACACTGCCGACAACTCGAACGGTGGACGTCACATCTTCGACAAGGTCAGCAAGATGCCTTTTGTAACACGAATACACCATCGCCTAACTTGCTTGCGGGTGCTTTCACACCTGCATCGGCACTACGAAGTAGAGGTCGAGCCCATCGGGATCGACAGGATCTTCGACAGGGCTCTATCGCGGAGAGAAAAGATCGAAGCCGACATCAAGAAGTGCGTTCATTACAAGCCCGAGCTGGGACGGCGCTCATGGAACGGCGATTACAACAGGAAGAGTATGGACGGCGCCCTGCTTGATGAAGGCCAGCGCGTCTACTTCCGAGACTATTGCGGCCGCTGGGCTACAGGGATCACCCGCTACAACATCAACAATATGTGGTGGGTGGTTTCAAATGGAAACCTGGTCCACAACGTGGCGTGCTTCGAAATTAGCACATCGGTGCCGACCAACCTCCGCGAGAGAATGTCGGGCCGGGAAAAATCCAGGGCAATCGAACGCCACATAGACCGGGCGGTTAAGCATAAGCAGTACTTTCGCGCTCACCTGATCCATCAGCAGCTGGAGGCAGCATGAAACCGACATTCATCACCTTCACCGGCATTGATGACCGCACCGACCTGTACTGGGCTGACGAACTGGCGACTCAATACCCTATCGAATGGGGAGTGCTGTATTCGATCTCAAACCAAGATGCCCGGTATCCGTGCGCGCAGGCAATTGACGAAATTCTCGATATCACCGGCCAGAAGGCGGCACATCTGTGCGGCCGGTATGCACGGGAGACCGCCGCCTCCGGGACGCTGCCCCACGTCGTGGATCACAAGCGTATCTCCAGGGCACAGCTCAACGGCGCCGTGTACCTTTCAAAGCTCGAAGGCCTTGAGCAGACCTACGGCGTCAGATTGATTCTGCAGAGGAAGGACACGTTTGCAGGGGCCCCTGTGTCGCTACTGCTAGACGCCTCCGGGGGCCAGGGGGTCATGCCGGAACATGTGCCCCCTCGACCGCCGCACGGGCCCATGTGTGGCTACGCGGGCGGCATGGGGCCAGAGACTGTCCTGCAGTACATCGACATGATCGGCGGGCCAGAGGTGCCGTACTGGATCGATATGGAGACCCACGTGCGGACTGATGGCTGGTTTGATCTGGGCAAGGTCCAGCGCGTCTGTGAACTGGTGTATGGCAATGCGGGATGAACGCACCGCTGGCCAAGCTGGCCACAGCCAGGGGTATCGCGCTGGCGCTTGTGGAAGCCTGGGTAGAAGGCAGAGACCCATCGAGCATCGAGGCGCAGGCACCCGAGCACCTGCTACCTATCGCAAAGACAGCTGCGAAAAACGGATGCGAAATGATCAAACACTGGGCTCGCCGACACGTCGAGCAAGGCGTGCCCATCACCTCGATGCCAGAGCCGCTGCGGCCGCTGGTACGAGCCTATCTGTTTCGGAAAAGGAGTTAACGCAATGACGTTTTTGCAGTGGTTCTTAATTGCCATGGTCGGCTTGCCGGTCGCCTTGTTCGTCGTGACATCCGTGGCGCTGGGCGCGAGACAGACCTGGGCTCTATGGTTCAGGCGCGCAACGTACAAGCGCTGGAAGGCCGAGCGGGATAAGTCATGAAGTCCATAGAGATCGACGCCAGGTTTGTGCGGGCAGCTCAGGCGGCGCAGGCACACAATGATGTTCGGTACTACCTCAACGGCTTCTGCTTTTTGCCGGACGGACGTATCGCGGCCACCAACGGCCATGTTCTTTATGTCGCGACCTATGCTGATGACAAGGCAGACAGGGTCGAGCACCCTATCATTGTCAACGTGCTGGGAAAGGTGCCGACCTCAGCCAAGCTCTGCACGTTCATTTTCCAGGATGATCAGAGCGGATTCTGCAAGACGGATAATGCGCGGGCGTATTGCTTTGAGGTAATCGACGGCAAATTTCCAGACATCGACCGGGTGCTAAGCCCGCTTAAGCGACTGGGAGAGCCTAAAGCGTTAAGTGACGGCTGGAGCGCCAACGCCAACTACCTGGCTCTGCTGCCCAAGATATTCGGAGCAGGCAGCTTGGTCACCTGCTGCCATGGCACCGAGCACGAGCCAGTTGTACTGCAGGGCTCGCCGTACTTGCGCAAAGGTGACCCGGGCGACCTGTTTTTTTCGACATCAATGGTCGTCTTGATGCCTGTCAGAGTGGGCAGGGAGTTTTATCGGGCCGGAGAAGAGGCCGCTTAATCAGTGGACGCCTTTGCTCATAACTGCTGCTTACCTTGCGTCAACGAAAAGCAGCTATATGGATCGATTCAATGAAGCTTGTAACGCACAGCGTGTTTGCCAAACGCTACTTCGAGCAGGGCTCTAGGCCCACGAAGGAGCAGTGCATTCAGCACATACTTGACGGCACCTGGGAGGGCAGAATAGCCGGCAGCGATGTGTGGATCGATGAGAATCACTTTTTGTCCTCTGTCAATCATCAGCCCACCGCCACTGTACGCAAAGCCAGTGGCATGACGCTCCTCACATAGAGTATCTTTCTTGGGCGCTTACAATCAGGTGAATGTTATGGCCCGGCCCAAAAAGCCCAGGGTCCTGGACGGTGTTGTGCTTGAAGAAAACCTGTTCACGGACACGCGGAAACGCCCTGGGTACTTTCGATATCTCCAGCCCTCCGGCAAACTGAAAACCTTTAGTGTGTTGCCACTGACGGGCGCGGATGCTGCGCGCGAGGCGAACCGCATGGCTGCAGAGGCCAACCAGGAGCGCGACAGTGCGCCTGTGCTGTCGAAGATACCCCGAGAATCTATTGCCTATCAGATTCCGCTGTACATCAACTGGCGGGAGAAAACAGAGTCTAAGCTGCACGGCAAGGCCAGCTGGGAAAACAGAAAGCGCGCGCTGCGGGGCTTCGGCCGCGACTTTCAGAGCCTGCCTCTGGCAAGAATTCACTGGAACGCCCTTAAGGACTGGTGGGAGGAGCTGACCTTTCATCAACAGAAGGCCAGGCATGCCGAGTTTAGACGGCTGTTCAATTGGCTGATGTCGGAAGGCTTGTGCAGGAGCCTGCCGCACAACCCGTTCACGAGTAACGACGCGCTGGCACGACTGTATCCGATGGGCGAGAAAGAAAGAGCCGTTGTGCGCATCCGCAGTAAAGAAGAGTTCTGGATTCTCTACAACGCCGCGAGCAAATATCCCGCGCTACAAATCGCAATGGGCATATCGCTGGTGACCATCATGCGCGAGGGGGACATCTGCGCGCTGCAATTCAGCGAGCACCTGGAAGGCGACTTGCTCAAGAAGGTGATAAGCAAATCAGAAGGGCAACGCGGAACAGTCGGCGCCGCCAGGCTTCAGTGGAGCAACACGCGGCACGTCCTGCTCAAGAGGCTGCTAGCTCGTGCACGAGAGGAGGCAATTAAGAACTACGGTTGCCCTTACGTAATCAGCCACACACCGAGGGTCAAAAAGACCGGAACGACAAAGACTCACGCGTGTCAGGTCACGGCCAACCGACTGGTAAACATGTTCGCTGAAGTGCGCGACAGCACTAACCTGTATAAGAGCCTGCCAGAGGGAAGGAGGCCCCCGGGTTTTCATCAGATCAAGTCGCTGGCCATAAAGCTCGCAAAGGACGCAGGGTTCAGTATGTCGGAAATCCAGGCCAACAGCGCGCACACCCGGGCCAGCACCACCGAGGGCTACATGGAAGATCACCAGCTGCCCTACGACGACGCGCAAGTGATCTTCACCGAGGAAATGATCGGGGGGACATTTTGATAGCAGGCGGAGTGGGCTCACAGAAAACCTGTTTGAGCGCCAGTAAAGTGAAGGGGCCGACCATCATTGATAGCCGACCCCTTCTGCGCTTACACAGCGGTGAACGCCATGCCTGGGCGCGGCTTCGGGGTTTCTGTTCGGGTTTCTGTACAGTTACTGTACGGTCAGTGGACCCTAACCCTAAATGCCGCATGTTTGGTGGAGCTAAGCGGGATCGAACCGCTGACCTCAACACTGCCAGTGTTTCGCTCTCCCAGCTGAGCTATAGCCCCAAAACTTCCTGTAAGTCTTTGAAGAAACTGAAGTTTTTAGCCCCAGACTTCCTTCCAAGAGCCGCGCATTTTAGAGTTCGTGGTGTTAGCTGTCAAGATTGGCCGTCGCTGTATGTAGGTAGCAAATAATCTGTCCGGTTGTGTAGCAAGTATTCTGTCCGGTTTCACTAAGTCCTTGATTGGAGGAGACAAGTGGGCCGGGCAGCTTGGTTACAGGAGACCAGACTTATGAG
>JBCDJG010000036.1:0-48625 GCA_038748065.1 Pseudomonadota bacterium | reverse complement strand
CAGCGATGGCGCCGTTGTTATTTCAAAAACCGAGATAGTTGCCGTTGGCTCACGCGAGCAGATCGATCAGCAATACATCGCTCCGAAATCGGTGCCCGGCAAAGGCCGCGTGCTGTTGCCGGGATTGGTCAACGGCCACACCCATACCTCCATGACGCTGTTCCGTGGCATGGTCGACGATCTCGACCTCATGACCTGGCTCAACAACTATGTCTTTCCCATGGAGGGCCGCTTTGTCACGCCCGACTTCGTGCGCGCCGGCACCACGCTAGCCTGCTGGGAAATGATTCGGGGCGGTACTACCACCTTCGTGGACATGTACTTTTACCCAGACGAAATCGCTGGTGTCGTGGAGCGCTGCGGGCTGCGCGCCGTAGTGGCGGCGCCCCACATCGATTATCCCAGCCCGGGCTTCAAGGGTTGGGACGACTCCTTCGCCGCAGCCAGAGACTTCGTCGGACGCTGGCAGGGTAAGCATCCGCGTATTACGCCAGCGTTTGCGCCCCACGCACCCTATACGGTGTCACCTGAGCACCTCAAGGCTACCGTCGAAGCGGCAGCCAGCAGCGGGTCCCTGATCTCCATGCACCTGGCAGAAGCGCCTGCTGAATCGGCCTATATTGAGGAGAACTTCTCCACAACGCCGGTCCAGCACGTTGCGGGCCTGGGCATGTACGATCAACAATTGATCGCGGCCCACATGGTTCAACTCAGTCCAGCGGATATCGCTCTGACCGCCAAATCCGGTGTGGGAGCCATTCACAACCCCACCAGCAATATGAAACTGGGGGCAGGCATCTCACCGGTACCGGCCATGCTGGCCGCCGGCGTCAACGTTGGGCTCGGCACCGACGGCGCCGCTTCAAACAATGATCTGGACATGTGGGAGGAAGTACGCATGGCGGCTCTGCTGCACAAGGTTAAGGCGGGCGACCCTACAGCGCTGCCAGCGACAACGGCTCTGGCAATGGCAACACGCATCGGCGCGGCTGCCATTCGCCACGGTGATCGCATAGGCCAGCTCAAGCCGGGTATGCAGGCAGATATGATCCAGGTCGATTTCAGCGCGACTGGCAGGCAGCCGGTTTACGATATCACTTCGCATCTTGTCTACACACTGGACGCCAACGACGTGGTAACGACCATTGTTGCCGGCCAGCTGCTGATGAACGAGCGAGAAGTGTTAACGATCGACGAGAGCACGCTTCGCAAGGACGTCGCAGCAGCCAGCGCCCGGGTCCGTGATGCCCTGGATGCGCAGGCGAGCTCGCCTTGAGGCTTCACCTTGCCTTTCTACTGTCACTGCTCGCGACAATCTCGTATGCGGAGACGAAACCGGTGAGCCAGCCAGATCGGGAAACCGTGATACGCACGCTGGCCCTGGAGCCGCACGTAGAAGGTGGCTACTTCAAACGCACCTTCCAGGCGGACCACAGGTCAAAGGTCGACAGCGGCGATGGCCCTCGCTTCACCATGACATCCATTTTCTACCTGCTGACTGAAGAGTCGCCCATTGGCCACTGGCACCTGAACCGCTCTGACATCATCCACTACTTCCACCTTGGCGCGCCGGTGCATTACTCGATGATCCACCCCGATGGGCGCCTCGAGAGGGCCGTACTTGGCCCGGACCTTGAAGCCGGCCAGCAGCTACAGCTCGTGGTGCGTGGCGGTGTCTGGAAGGCCTCCCATTTACCGACGGGCGACTATGGCTTGATCAGCGAGGCAGTTGCTCCGGGATTCGAATACGAAGATATGCAGCTCGGCGAGCGCGATAAAATGCTGGAGCGCTTCCCGGAGCACGCCACTCTGATCAAGGCCTTTACCCGCTGAACCACACACTAAGTACCGCGCGCGGCTGGCCCTATGCCCTCGTGCCACCGCGATTCAGCACCCGCTCGCGGAGGAACTGCCCCGCAAAGTGCCAGAGGAAGCGGGGGTTATGAATGAGGTAGCGTCGCCATAATCGCCTGGGCTCCATCGCAAGTCGAAAAAGCCATTCGAGCGACAGGCGCTGCATCCAGGCTGGTGCCTGGGCCATCCTGCCGCTATGGAAGTCGAAGGCGGCACCCACACCGAGTATCGGCATGGCCAGCTGATCCAGATATCGCGCGATCCACAGTTCCTGTCGCGGGCAGCCAGTACCAACGAATAGGATCCCAGCGCCGGACTCTGCAATATTTTTTACAACGGCAGCTTCCTCTTGCTCGTTTAGAGGCTGGAATGGTGGCGCAATCGCACACGCCACGTGCAAGCCGCTGAAACGCTGGATTAGCCTCGATTCCAGGTCAACCAGACTATCGGGACGACCGCCATAAAGCGCGACACCAACGCCGGCCTGCGCAGCAGCAGCACATAAATGCAGCATCAAGTCCGGGCCGTAGACACGGCTTACCCCCTTCAAACCGAGGGAACGCAATGCCAGCACCAGCGGCATACCATCAGGCAGGACAAGATCGCTGTCGGTGGTCACCCTGAGAAACTCCCGATCATCATGGGCCAACATCACCGAGTACACATTGGACAGCGTGATCTGGGCGCTCTTGCGGTCGCCGGCCCACGCCATAATCTGCGCTGTGGCAGCCTCGTAGTTACTGATGTCGATGCGCTGCTCGAGAACGTGCCCATGCTCGCTCATAACGACGCGTCTACACAGCGTCCATCGTCAGCGGTGCTCGAACAAACCCTGCAATGAAACCCAAAACCACACATTCAGCGTACATAGCTACCATAAACACAACAGCGTAAGGATACACCGCCCGGAGCAATGCGCCACAGGCGCAATGTTCGGCCCAGATTAGTGCGGACCGCTTGTAGCGGCTTTCATGGAATGGCGCGAGTGATATGACCTATACTACGCCCCCTGAGCGCGATAGCCGCCCTCGAGACGGCCGCGAAAACAAAAAAGACGTCATGATTAAGATCAATCATCAAGCAGGTGCTGTCGGCGCGCTGCAGCTCCTGGGCTTGCTACTGGTGCTCATGGTTGCATGGCTCCTATGGTCTGGCCTCTACAAACCGCTGCTGCTTATCCTTGGACTGTTTTCCTGCCTGCTCAGCCTTTGGCTAGCTCGCAGCATGGGTTTTTTCCGTCACGCCCTGCCGCTGCGATCACTGCTGCGACTGCCCGTCTTCTGGGGCTGGGTGCTTCGAGAGGTCATCAAATCCAGTATCGACGTCGCCCGTGCCGTACTCAGCCCGTCATTGCCCATCAGCCCGACTCTCGTGGAACTGGACGCCGGTGAAACAACCGCCGCAGGTAAAGTCATTGTCGGCAACACAATTACGCTGTCGCCGGGAACCGTAACCATCGATCTTCACGAAGATCGCATGCTGGTGCACTGCCTCAACCGCCAGGCCGCTGAGGAGCTCCTCAGCAGCGAAACCCAGCGACGCACGGGCAAGCTGGGGATACGCTGAGCATGTATGTCGTCGTCTCAATGGCCATCCTGGTCACCATGGTGCTGGCCCTGATCCGGGCGCTGCGCGGTCCTACCGTTTACGACCGTGTGCTCGCCGTCAACATGTTCGGTACTAAAACAGCTGTACTTCTGGCCGTGCTGTCATTCCTGTTTGGTCGACCGGATTTCCTCGATCTCGCCCTGGCCTACGCCCTCATCAACATGGTCGGCATACTCGCGGTCCTGGAATTCTTCCAAAACAGGGCCAGCAGCGCGGAGGAGCCCGGCCATGAGTGATCTCGTCCTCGATGCGCTCAGCTGGGTCTTACTCAGCCTTGGCGGTGGCTTCATTCTGGTCGGCGGTATAGGTGCGCTGCGCCTGCCGGACCTGTACTCACGTCTGCACGCCGCCAGCCTCACGGATACGATGGCCTCCCTGCTGATTATCGCCGGCCTGATGCTGCAGGCAGGCTTGAGCCTGGTCAGCCTGAAGCTGCTGGCGATACTCGCCTTTCTCCTACTGACAGGGCCCACCGCCAGCTACGCCCTGGCCAATGCGGCGCTGCAATCCGGGCTGAAACCCAAGGCGGAAAAGCTTGCGGGCAATGACGCCGAGGGCGTGGAATGATTCTGGTTTTCTCAGTTTTCCTGCTGTCACTGCTCGTCATCACCGCCCTAGCCGTGGTGCGCACAGAAAATCTGTTTGTTGCGGTCATGCTGCTTTCCATCTTCAGCCTGCTAATGGCAGCCAATTTCTTCGTGCTGGACGCCGCAGATGTTGCCCTGACCGAGGCTGCCGTTGGCGCGGGGATCACCACCGTGATCTTCCTTGGCGCCCTGGCACTCACCGCGGACCAGGAGCGCTATGGCCGACAGGCGAGTCGGGTTGGCCTACTGGTCGTCAGCGTGTTGGCCGTGCTCATCATTTATTCTACGTTTGACAAGCCTCGGCTTGGCGACCCGGACGCTCCCGTGCATCAACATCTGGCACCCTGGTATCTGGAAAATACGCCGGTCTACATGGATTTCCCCAACGTGGTCACCGCGGTACTGGCGAGCTTCCGGGGCTACGACACGCTGGGCGAGGTATTCGTCGTATTTGCGGCCTGCATCGGCGTGCTGTTCATTCTCGGTGTCGCGCCCGGCGGCAAGGTACTCGAGCGCGATGATCAGGACTCGGGCCTTAAACACCACCTCATTCCGCAGGTCGTCGGCCAGTTGCTGATCCCCTTCATCGTGCTCTTTGGGCTCTACGTTCAGTTTCACGGGGAGTATGGCCCTGGCGGCGGCTTTCAGGCCGGCGCATTGATTGCCACGGGCGTAATTCTATACGCCCTGTTGCAAGGCGAGACCGCCGCGCTAAAAGCGATTCCCCGCCCCGTGCTGATGGGTCTCGTCATCGGGGGCGCACTTCTCTATGGGAGCGTTGGGGTCGCCTGCATGCTGATGGGCGGCAGTTTCCTTGAGTACAGCGTACTGCACAGTAATCCTATCAAGGGGCAGCAATACGGCATCATTCTCATTGAAGCCGGGGTCGGCATGGCCGTGTGCGGGGCCCTGCTCAGCATTTTCCACGCTTTCGCAGCGAGGCCGATCCGCCTATGAACCTGCTCGAGCTGCTTGGCTACTTCAACTACTGGGTCTTTGCCATTGTGCTGTGCATCGGCCTTTACACCGTCATTGCCAAGGTAAATCTGATCAAAAAACTGATCGGGCTTTCTATTTTCCAATCGGCGGTGTTCCTGATGTACATCACCATGGACAAGGTAGAGGGGGGCACCGCGCCGATCATCCAAAAGGGCGTGGAAGACCAGATATTTTCCAACCCTCTCCCACAGGTTCTGATCCTGACCGCTATTGTGGTGGGTGTCTCGACCCTGGCGCTGGGCCTCGCTATTACGGTGCGCATCAAGGAAAGCTACGGCACCATCGAAGAAGACGAGATCCTGGACGCGGATTGATGTCATGGAGCTAACGCCTCACCTGCCAGCGCTGCAGGTCATCGTGCCGATGCTTGCAGCGCCCATCATCCTGCTGCTCCAGCCTCGAGGACTCGCCTGGGCGGGCGCAACCGCGGTTTCTATCCTCAGCTTTTGTATCGCCGTTGCATTGGCTATCGGGGCGGCACAGGGTGACTCACAGGCCTACGAAATGGGCGGCTGGCCAGCTCCCTATGGCATCGCTCTGTCGGTCGACGCCTTCGGCGCACTATTACTGCTGATTATCAGCGGCGCGGCCGCGCTGGTGATGCTGGCAGCCAGGCCCAGCATCAACCAGCAGATCGACGAACCCCGCCAACCGCTGTTCTATGCAGCCTGGCTGCTGGCTCTGGCGGGCCTCGCGGGTATCGTGGTCTCGGCGGACGCCTTCAACATCTTTGTCTTCATGGAGATATCGTCACTGGCCAGCTACGTGCTGATCGCCGGCGGTCCGGACCGGCGCGCCCTGCCCTCGGTTTTCAAGTACCTCATCATGGGCACGATAGGCGCCACCTTCTACCTTATCGGCATCGGGCTCGTCTACATGATGACGGGTACACTTAACCTGGCAGACATGGAAACCCGCATCGTCAACGTCACCGAGATCAACCCGATCCTGGTGGCGGCAGGCTTCGTTACCATCGGCCTGGCACTGAAAGCAGCCGTCTTTCCGCTGCACGTCTGGCTGCCTAACGCCTACACCCACGCGCCGCACATGGTCACTGCTTTCCTCGCGGCCTGCGCTACCAAGGTGTCGGTTTACGTGCTGATTCGTTTTGACTTCTTCGTCTTCCAGGCCAACCTGACGGGGCATGACCTGCAGTTCTCGCTTTTCCTGATGCCGCTGGCGCTGATGGGCATCCTCGTCGCCTCCGCCGTCGCGGTCTACGAGGGTCACCTGAAGAGACTGCTCGGCACCTCTTCCGTGGCTCAAATCGGCTACATCATTCTCGGTGCGAGTTTTCTCACACAGGCCGGGCTAATTGCATCCGCAGCGCACATTTTCAACCATGCCCTGGCCAAGGGCGGCCTGTTTCTCGCGGTAGCCTGCCTTGCCTATCACTATCGGGATCTGCGCCTCGACTCCCTGGCCGGTGCAGCCAAGACCATGCCGCTCACCGCCGCGGCGCTAGTGGTTTGCGGGTTCAGCCTGGTAGGCATACCTGGCACAGCGGGCTTCATTAGTAAGTGGCTACTGATCAGCGCGGCGATTGACGAGGGCACACTGGGCATTTGGTTGGTTGCCGCTATCTTGCTGAGCTCGCTGATGGCATTGGCCTATGTCTGGCGCATCATCGAGACCCTTTACTTCAAGCCCGCGGTCGCATCACCGGAGGGGCCGGGTGAGGCGCCGCTACAGTTGCTGATTCCCGCCTGGATCGCAGCGCTCGCGAACATCTATTTCGGGCTCATGCCACATTTCCCACTGTCGCTCTCTCAAGCTACCGCCGAACTCTTGCTGAGGCATACCTCGTGAGTCCGGAAAGCACCATCCTTGCCGCCCTTGGCTTACCGCCGCTGATCGCTATCGGCATCGCCTTGGCGGGCAGATTCAGCGACAACCTGCGCGAAGCCGTCACGCTCTCTGGCGCGGCGGCGCTCGCCTGGATCGTATGGGGACTGCTGCCAGAACTCTACGCGGGGCTGCGGCCTGCCGTTTATATCGGCGAGGTCTTACCCGGGCTTCAGATCGCCTTTAAAGTCGAACCGCTCGGTATGATGTTCGCTGCGCTCGCCTCAGGGTTGTGGATTATTAACTCGGTCTACTCCATCGGCTACATGCGCGGCAACAACGAGAAAAAGCAGACGCGTTTCTATACCTGCTTTGCCCTGTCACTGGGCGCAGCGATTGGCATCGCCTTCGCTGGCAACCTGTTTACCCTGTTCCTGTTCTACGAAATCCTGACCTTATCGACGTTCCCGCTGGTTTCACACAAGGGCGATGAAGTGACCGTGCGCTCGGCACGCATTTATCTCGCGATCCTGCTGTGTACATCGATCGGGCTGTTCTTACCCGCCATCATCTGGACCTATGTTATAGCCGGCACCGGCGATTTTACCGTCGGCGGTATTCTTGAGGGCAAGATATCTGGGCCGGACGTCGGACTGCTTCTGGCCCTGTTTGTCTTCGGGATCGGCAAGGCGGCGGTCATGCCGGTGCACCGCTGGCTGCCGTCAGCGATGGTTGCACCCACGCCGGTTAGCGCACTGCTGCACGCCGTCGCCGTCGTCAAGGCGGGCGTATTCACCATCACCAAGGTGATCGTCTACATTTTTGGCGTGGACTTCCTGTTCTCGCAGCCGAGCTCCGCCTGGCTCTCCTACGCAGCAGCCTTTACCATCATTGTTGCCAGCCTAGTGGCATTGAGACAGCAGAACCTGAAGCGCCTGCTGGCTTATTCTACCGTGGCACAGCTGTCCTATGTCGTTCTCGCGGCCGCCGTGCTCAAACCGCTGGCCGAGATCGGTGCAGCGGTGCACATGGTGGCCCACGCCTTCGGCAAAATTACCCTGTTTTTCGCCGCCGGCGCCATCTACACCGCCGCCAAGAAGACGGAACTGCACCAGCTCTACGGTATAGGACGGCGCATGCCCTGGACTATGGCGGCATTCACCATCGGTGCGCTCAGCATGATCGGCGTGCCACCCACGGCGGGTTTCGTCTCCAAATGGTACATCCTGGCTGGGGCATTCCAGGCCGATAACCTCCTTGCGATCTTCACCATTATTGCCAGTACCGTGCTCAACGCCGCCTATTTCCTACCGATCATCTTCATGGTCTGGTTTGCCAAGGAGGAAGCGGGTGGTAAAGATCACGGTGAGGCGCCACCACTGGTGGTTTTGGCGCTGACCACGACGGCGCTGCTGACGCTCGGCTTCTTCATTTTCAACGGCCCCGTGATTGATCTGGAAACCCAGCTGGTCCAGGGAGTAACACCGTGACGGAACCCAACGATAACCATTGGCTGACGCGGCCCGAAACTATCCGGCGCCTGTGGTGGATATTCTCCGTCGTACTGGCACTGACCGTGCTGGCGCAACTGGTGTTTTACGTTAAGGGCTACTTCGGCGTAGATGGCTGGTTCGGCTTTGGCGCCGGCTTCGGCTTCCTGAGCTGTCTACTGATGGTGCTCTTTGCCAAGGCCCTGGGCTACGTCTTGAAACGCCCGCGCAACTACTACGGGGAGCACGGCGAAGATGCCTGATTTATTCTCCCCCGCCCTGATCATGATCGCAGGCGCGGTTCTGATCGCTCTAACCCGCGGCCACCTGCGCAGCGCTGTCGTCCTGCTTGCCCCTCTGCTCACACTTTGGGCAGTTTGGCAGATTCCCGATGGAGTGCAGGATACGGTTCGTTTCCTCTCTTACCAGATCGAACCCGTGGAGGGCAGCCCGCTCAGGCGGCTGTTTGCCACGGTATTCTCGCTGATGGCTTTTGTCGGCGGCCTGTTTGCTTTCCGACACGCGCGCTGGTACGAGCTGGCGGCGGCCTTTGCCTATGCCGCTGGGGCCATTGGCGTCAGTTTTGCCGGGGATCTGATCACGCTCTTTCTCTACTGGGAACTGATGGCGCTGTTTTCGACCGTCGTCATCTGGTGTGGCGGCACGCCAGCGGCTCGCGCGGCTGGCATTCGCTACGCCATTTTGCACCTGATGGGCGGCGTCATTCTCAAGGTGGGTATCGAGGGGGTCGTCATCAGCACGGGCTCGATACAAATCACGCCGATGCTGGCCGAAGACTTCAACAGCTGGATGATTCTGATCGGCATCCTGATCAATGCTGCGGCGCCCCCGCTATCCGCCTGGCTGGCAGACGCCTACCCTGAGTCCAGCCCGACGGGGTCAGTTTTCCTCTCGGCATTTACAACCAAAACGGCCGTCCTCGCCCTAATCATGCTATTCCCCGGAGAGCCGGTATTGGTCGGCGTCGGCCTGTTCATGATTATGTACGGGATCATTTATGCCCTGCTCGAGAATGATATACGCCGCATTCTGGCCTACTCAGTGGTCAACCAGGTTGGCTTCATGGTCTGCGCCGTCGGCATCGGCACGCAACTCGCACTGAACGGCGCCGCTGCACATGCCTTTGCGCACATCTTGTACAAGGCGCTGCTGTTCATGTCTGCGGGCGTGGTCATCTACAGAACAGGCAAGACCAAGTGCACGGACCTCGGTGGGCTGTTTCGCACCATGCCGCTGACCATGGTTTGCTGTGTGATTGGGGCGCTGTCGATTTCCAGCTTCCCGTTGACCTCGGGGTTCACCACCAAGGCGCTTATTTCCCAGGCGGCAGCGAATGAGGGGCTGGTCTGGGTCTATATGTTGCTGACCGCTGCATCCGCAGGCGTTTTCCTGCACGCTGGCATCAAGTTCCCCTGGTTTGTATTCTTCCAGAACGATTCCGGGCTGCGCCCAAAAGACGCACCCTGGAATATGGCCGCGGCCATGGTGATCTTCTCCGCACTGTGCATTCTCCTTGGCGTCTTCCCGCAGTGGATTTACGCACTGCTGCCCTACCCTCTGGACTACCAGGCCTATACCCCCGGCAAGGTTGTTTTTTACCTGCAGCTGTTACTCTTCTCCGGGCTGGCGTTCTTCTTACTACTGCCCTTGATGAAGCGCACCGACACCCTGAGCCTGGATGTAGACTGGCTGTGGCGGCGCGGGGCACCGCAGCTGCTTACGTGGATGAACCGTTTCGTAGCGCCATCACAGCAGGCGATCAAGGGACTGGGCCGAGCCGCACGGGACGCTTACAAGCACTTGACCGTCCACTATCTGGGCCAGCCACACACGGCCGATAGTGAGGAGCGCAGCATGTTTGCACGATCCTGGCCCATAGGCACCACGGCACTGTGGATTGTAACCCTGCTCTCGGCCTACGTACTGCGCTACTACGTCTAGGCAGTAACCCGGGGTCTAGGCAGTAACCTGGGCGCTTGGCTCTCCCGCTTGAGGGCATACCCACCATTGCAGCAGATGCTCAAGTGACGCGAATCCATCGGCCGCGAGTGGTGCTTCCGGGTTGAGGAAGGAGGAGAGCTGCTGGTCGACAATCTCCAGCCGATCGATCCATTCGAGGGGAAGGCCGGCGTGCAAAAACTCGTCACTCTGTACAACCATCACGATGGCTTCGACACTGCGGCTTCGCGTGAGGGCTGTGACCCTGCGATAGAGATCGTTAAAGGCCATATAACGCCGCGCACCCCAGGGCTCGATAGTGTCACGGGCACTGGTCAGCATGGCGGCCAGGCCATCAGCCAGCATGCCTTCCCAGCGCTGCTGGGCTGCAAGCCATGCGGCATCACCACCAACAAACACTTCCACGGGAATTCGACCCGTGCCGCCCAGATAGCTGAGTAAATAGCCCAGTACCAGAGGCTCGGATATGTGGTGCATGCCGAACGAAGGGCTTGCGTTGATCTCGTTGAAGATAGCACCGTTCTCGTGCCAAGGCCTGCTGATATCAGGCGTAATCAGGTCCACGCCGGCCACACTCAAACCGAACAGTCTTGCGGCCTCAAGTGCAATGCGCTGGTTTTCAGGATGGATGCTGTCCATCACATCAATGAATGTGCCGCCCCAGGCTGTCGACTCGATAGGGCGCAGCGGCAGCATTGCGCCGTCGGCCACGATATCGTCCTGTCCAAACCCTGCAGCAGCTATCGACTGCTGCGACATATCGTCCGACGGA
Organism: Pseudomonadota bacterium; assembly: GCA_038748065.1. Classification (GTDB taxonomy): domain Bacteria; phylum Pseudomonadota; class Gammaproteobacteria; order Pseudomonadales; family Halieaceae; genus JBCDJG01. The sequence goes on along the minus strand of JBCDJG010000036.1, from coordinate 37,550 downwards.
TCGATATACATGCGCTTCCAGGGCGGACGCATCCGCTCCTTTCGTACTGCCTCCGCGACCAATTCCTCCACCGATGAGCGACCATCGCCGCACAGTGAAGTCGGCTCGCGCCTTATTGCGAACAACAGCCGGCCTTCCAGCACGAACAGCCGGTGGCAGATGCCACTCACCACGCGTTCCACCATCACGGTCTTACTCGCCGAATGAGACTGCGCGAGCTGAAAGGCCTTGGTCAACCCCGCTTCATCCCGGATATCCAGGCTGATGCCTTCGCCGCGGTCACCATCGTCCGGCTTGACGACGACCGGCCAACCCAGCTTCTCAATGGCGGCTTCGGCCTGTGCGACATCACGGACAATGACGTGTTCTCCTGCCGGCAAGCCTGCTGAGCGCAGAATATCGGCAGTGAGCAATTTGCTGGTGGATAGGCGCAATCCGATACCTGAGTCGTTCTCCGTTGAGCTGGCGTAGACCATTCTTGCCTTGGCACCCCAGCCAAGGAGCGTGGAGCCCCTTCCGAGATGTCGGAATGGAATACCCAATTCGTAGGCCTTCTGCAGTATCAGGTGAGGGGAAGGACTCATCCCGAACTTGGTTCGAGTCGGGTCCAAAAACAGCTGTTGGATGGTGTTAAAGAGAATCGTGCGGTTCTGATCGTCAGGCTGAGTACGAACGAGCCAGGCGAGGATCCTGTTCGAAGTATCAAATGCCAGTTGCACCGTTTCCGTGGACAGATCTTCAAGATGGGGCACGGTAAACGTGATGCGCCAGTTACGCGATTCTTCATCCACCAGTTCGCACTTCGCGATTTGCGGCGTATGGAAGGCCGGCACCAATGCCGCCTGAAAGCAGATTCGAATCAGGCGCATACAGGCGCAGAGCCACTCGATTGACGACTGGGGGAGTTCATCGGGCAACGGATAGGGCGCCGGATCACCGATAGACTCCCCTTCCTCCAGGATACTGAACCAGTGCTCTAACTGACTGAAGTCCTGGGGCCCGCGCTCGCGGAAGAAAAAAGCGATCTGCTCCGAAATCTGTCGCGGCTTTGAAGCGGCGGAGGTCATTCCAGAGGACTCCTGCAGGGGATCATTAGCGTTCATATCGATTCAGCGTCGGCCTCTATCCATGCTCTTTACTTAGGGTCGGCTCGACGTCACTACTTGGGCTGACCCACCAACGTAGCAGTCGCTCCAAGGTGTCAAACTCTTCATCTGTCAGTAGCGCTCCGGGATTAACGAAAGAGTCGATCTCCCGATCGATAATCTCGAGCCGATCTACCCATTCCACTGGCAGGCCGCCGTGCACAAATTCATCGCTCTGGACTACCATCACAATCGCTTCAACGCTGCGACTCATGGTCAGTGCATAAACCCGGCGGTAGAGGTTGTCGAATGGCAGAGGGCGCAAGGTACCTCCCGGATCGCTGGTACTCTGTGCGGTGGTCAGGCTGGCAGCAAGGCCGGTGCCAAGCAGCGCTTCCCAGCGGCTCCGAGCCGCGTTCAGGGCGGCGTCACCTCCGACAAAAACCTCTATGGGAATACGGCCGGCAGCCGGTATGTAACCCTTCAGAACGGCCGGCAGATAACTTCTCGACATGGGGCTGACACCAAGAGCCGGCGAGGAGTTCACCTCGTTGATCACGGCGCCATTTTCATACCAGGGCCGGCTGATATCCGTGGTAATCAGGTCAATGCCGGCGACGGACAGACCAAACAGACGCGCTGCCTCGAGTGCCACCCGCACATTCTCAGGGTGCACCCGTTCGCTGACATCAACGTTGCTGCCACCCCAACCCTTGCCATCGGCCTTGAACGGACGCAGCGGCACCCTCACTCCGACAGCGGGCACATCCGTCTCGACGAAACCCTCTTCACCCATACACTCGCGGGCGAGGTCATCGATTGGAACCCAGAGGGTTTGTCGCCAGGGTGGGCGTACCTCTTCAGTCTGCAGTGCCTGTTGATGCAGTTCCGATATCGTGGATATGCCGTCGCCGACCAGTTCAAGCGGTGGCCGCTTGGCGACGTATAGCAGGGCGTCACCGGCGACGAATAGCCTATCGCCACGGCCCTTGACCTGCTGCTCCACAATCACCTGTTTACTGCGCGACAGTTTCTGCGCCTCTCGAAACGCGTCCGCCAGGGCAGCGTTATCCCGGATATTCAGGCTGACGCCGTCACCGTGCTCACAATCGTCAGGCTTAACAACCACTGGCCAACCCAGCTGCGCCGCCGCTTCATTTGCCTTTTCGACACTCTCCACGACATGATGACTGGCTGCAGGGAGCCCAGCGGCTCGCAACAGTTTTGCGCTGAGGCTCTTGCTGGTGGCCAGACGCACGCCAATCCCTGAGTCATCCTCCGTCGCGCTGGCAAAGTTCAGTTTGGCGCGCGCCCCCCACCCAAGCTGACAGGTGCCCGTACCGACGTGACGGAAGGGGATACCGAGTCGGTACGCGCCTTCCAATATCCAATAGGGAGAAGGGCTGGTCATAAACTTGCCTTGCATGGCATCGATGAAAAGCTGCTGGACGGTGTTGAAGAGAATTGTCCGATTGTTATCATCGGGCTGAACACGTAAGGCCCAAGCGAGAATTCGGTTGGCGGTATCCAGCGCGAGCTGCACAACTTCTCCCGGCAGACCCACGAGGTAGGGCACTGTGAAGGTCACTTGCCAAGTACGCTGGCCTGCGTCAACTAACTGGCACCTCACAACGTGCGGCAGGTCGAACACAGGGACATAGGCCGACTGGAAGCACACGCGGATGAGGCGCATGCAGGCGTTAAGCCAGTCGCGAGAAGACTGGGGTAGCTCATCCGGAAAGCGGTAGGGTAATGCTTCGCCGAGATGCTCCTGCTCTTCGAGCAGTGCAAACCAATGCTCCAATTGACTGAAATCCTGCGGACCGGTTTCTCGGAAATTGAAGGCGATCTGCTCAGAGATCTGCCGCGGCCTCAGTGCGCCAGGATAGGGGCCGGCGTCGGATTGCAATGCATAAGGCTTACGATCCATGGCGATACGTAACAGCCTTTTCACCGCGGCCTCGCCCGAGGCGTCCTCCTTCGGCAGCTCGTCAAATCTGTAGATGCGGTGAACGAGGCTGCCACCGGGGTATTGCCTAATATGTCGCAAAAGCTCCAGCTCACTGACACGGGCACCACCACCCGTAGCGACTGCAGCGACGATGAAGTGACCGCTGGTTTCGCTGGGGAAGCCAACAACCCTGGCTTCACCAACGGCAGCATGGTGCAGGAGCGCACCTTCCAATGCAGTGGGGTAGACGCTGGTGCCGTCAACGATCAATAAATCGTCAGCGCGGCCCGTGAAGCAGAGTTGGCCTCCCTCGCCGAGCCTGGCCAGGTCACCGGTATAAGCCCAGCCATCCCGCAGGGCCCGGTCGCCGCCGTCATCACCCAAATAGGATTGGATATTGGCTGGACCGCGCACGCGTACCTGCCCGGTCTCGCCCGTGGCGACGGGTTGATCCTCGCAATCAACGAGCTCCAGTTCGCAGTATGACAACGGTCTTCCTAAGCTGTCCTCGTGGTCGAATATTTCAGGGGGGCCCGCGACCGAGATAGTGCCACTCTCCTGGCTGCCGAAGCGCACGAAAAGTTCTTCGGTAATGGCGTGTCGAAGGGTCTCACGCAAATTCATGGAAACCCGAGACGAGCTGAGTACGAGCGATTTCAGTGGCGGCTGTATCTGAATTCGGCCAGAACGGATTTCCGCCACGATACGCTCAGCGTGATACACAGTCACCGCGAGGGAAGTTGGCCGTCTGGCGCCTATCTCAGACAGGCAAGAGAGGCCTCTGGGCCGCGTCATCAGCACGTTAGCACCAGCAACTATCGCCTCGCAGAAGCGCGCTTTTGTAGAGGGGGACTCCATGTGCGCCAGGCAGTGGAAGGTATCACCCGCTGCCAGCGGCAGAACCTCAGCCGCTGCCGCGAGCCGCTGAACCTGGGCCTCGTGCGAGATCGGCAAAAGCTTGAGTTCGCCGTCATGCCGAAAGCGCGGCAGTAACAGCCAGGGAGCGTCCGGATCAGGGTCACCCACACTTCGGTCAATTTCCTGCGTGGCCCCGTTCACTAGATCACTGGTCAGGTTAAGCTCCGCACAATACGTGGGCGCGCTGCCGCGCTGGTCAGTGACCCAGTGTTTAACGCCCGCGCGCTGTAACAGCGCATCACGGCCAAGGGTCGGCATATCGCCTGCCACGACGAATATCGTCGCGCCCAGCCGCGCCACCGCCAGTGCGCTGACAAAATGGTCCTCAATCCCATCTATCCTGAGCGCCACGACAGTACCCGGCCCAACGCCCTGCTGGCGCAGGAACATCGCCACCAGCCAGACAATCTCATCCATGCGGGATACGGTAATAGCGCCGTTTTCCATGAATATTTGCTGAGCGTCTCCGTGGCGCATTACGGCGTCTGGCAGAAAGTCTGTAAAGTTCATAGTCGCTGGGCTGTGGCCTCCATGGGGTCACTATCGGTAGGCGGGTAGCAAGCTTATTACAGAAGTTTGGCCGACAGTACCATCGCTCGTTTATCGCCACTGCCGATGCGGCTTGCACTTGTGCCTGCGATACTTTACTGTGCGCGCTGCCAGCGAGTCGCTACGCCAGCGTCGCTCTCATTTAACCCACCTAAGCTTTTGTTTTTATTAACAATACCGATCTCACTACAAGGAAACCATGCTAACAGCAGACAAATTAGAACGAATTATGGAACTCGAGGACCAGCTCCGCGGGGAATACCAGGAAAAACTGGACGCCCGTGACAGTGAACTGACCGCTTTACAAGAGACACTCGAGGCACAGCGCGCAGAGCTGCAAGCGACCATCGATAAGCAGCTTGCCACCATTACCGAGATGTCCGGCAGTGCGACGAGTGGACAGCGACTGGAACAGCTGAACCGCGAGCTGAACAACCGCGCCGAAAAACTGCAGGATGAAAACGCCTCACTCAAGGCTCGCGTCAAGAACCTGCAGAAGGATCTCGCCAGCGAACGCGAAGAAAATAAAGCGCTCAAGCAGTTCGATCCCCCGCGCATGAAAAAGAACCTGGACGCGAGCAAGAAAAAGTTGGCCGATAAAACGCGCGCCAACGAACTCCTGCAGAAATCTCTGAACGCTTCCCGTGCCGAACACCGCGAGGCCCAGCAGAAGCTCGAAGCGGCGGAGCAAGAACTGGAGCAGTTGCGCTCAGCAGACGACAAAGCGGAAGAGGCGGCTTAAACCTCGCCCTCGCCGGCGGTAACAGCGGTTGGCCACTGGTTTTCCACCAATATTTCGGCCACCGCTTTGCGCCGCAGCCTGGTCAGCTGCTTAACCGGGCGACCCAGCGGCATGATTGTTGCCACCGCCCAGTGTTCCGGCATCTCTAGCAGGCTTTGTATCTCGGGTTCGCGGGACACGCCCCAAGTGGTCATGGTCCCCCCAAAGCCTTCGTTACGCGCGGCCAGCAGAAGGTTCCAGGCCAGCGGATAAATCGAGCCGCCACTGACCAGACCTACTCGGGTGAGATCCTTGTCCATGCTCGCCACCAGCGACAGGTCAACCGTCACCACCAGCAGCGTCGGCGCATCCCTTATGTGAGAGACCAGCCAATGTGGTGCCTCCGCCGCGGTGACTTCAGCGTCCGTTACACTGCTCGGGTTTATCGTGTTCAAGGGGCTCTCGCCCGCCTGGACTTCCAACAGATAGCGCGACGCGCAATCCAGTGAAAGGTCGGCCAGCGTCTGCCGAATCGCTGGGTCGCTCACCTTGATGACGCGCCAGCCCTGACGATTGCCACCGCTGGGAGCGAAGCGCGCGTTATCGATAATGCGATGCAGAACATCATCAGGTACCGCTTCCCCTGTGAATTCACGGCAAGCAAAGGTTGTGCGCATGACCTCATACAATTCCATCGATCCTCCCGGGTTAATGCTGTCAATGGCGCTGTCACCGCAATCCGATATATATTCGAGCCACTGACTACCAACGTGTACGCCGCGCCTGACGGAAAATCCGCAAGATGTTAATCGACCGGCTCGACTCAGTTCCTATCATACTCATTATTATTCTGACAGTAGTCGTCGTACTTGCGGCGATTGAGATCGGTTTCAGGATCGGCCGATGGCGACGGGACGTGTCGACCGGCCTCGCGGAGAGCGAGGCACAGCTTAGCGCCATGACCGGGGCACACCTAGCGCTGCTCGCATTCATCATGGCGTTTTCATTCAGTATGGCCGCAGGCCACTACCAGGAGCGACGGGCGCTCATCATGGAGGACGTCAACGCCATCAGCACTGCCTACCTTCGGGCCGAGCTGATCGGTGGTGAGGACGGCGAGGTGATTCGAAAGGCACTGTACCAATACACCGTGGCGCGCGCGGAGGTCGGCGACCTGGAGCAGGCACCAGCAATGATTCGTGAGTCTGAACGCCTGCAGATGGAGATCTGGCAGCAGATTCAGTCGCTTATAAACAACAATCAGGTCACGATCATCCACAGCCTGCTGATTCAATCGGTCAACGAGGTATTCGATATTCACGAAGCGCGCCTCGCCGCCGGTCTGAAAAACCGTGTGCCCCGTGTACTCTGGGCCATACTGGCCGGCCTGCTGACGCTTGCCATGCTGGGCATTGGCTACTTTTCAGGCGCCAAGGGCTCACGTAACCCTATCGCCAGTACCGGCCTCGCACTGTCCTTCTCGCTGGTACTTATCATGATCGCCGACCTCGACAGGCCCGCTGGCGGTTCTGTGCGCGCAGACCAGGGCCCGATGATCGCTTTGCGCGACAAGCTGAGCGCCGACTTCGGTCAGTGATTCCACCAAGGACGATTGATGAACGGGCGCAGATCAAGCTCATGCGTCCAGGCCGAACGGTGCTGGTTGGCCAGGTGCCAGTATGTTTCGGCCAGCTTGTCCGGCCTCAACAGGCCATCCTTGTCCTTACCCAGCGAATCACGTAGCGCCTCAAAAGCTTCCGGACCCAGCATCCTGCCCAGCGTATCAGGCGCATCAACGGGGCCATCGATCAAGATATGCACTACGTGGATACCCTTAGGTGCGAACTCAGCGTTGAGACTTTGACACAGCATCCGACGTCCACCCATCGCCGCAGCGTGGGAATGCTGTCCGGCATTGCCACGTACAGCGGCCGTAGCTGAGGACACGAGCAGCGCACCTCGACCGCGCGCTTCCATTGCAGGCAAGACGCATGAAGCCACACGGAACAGCGCAAAGGTTGCCATTCGCCAGCCGAGCTCAAAGGCCTTGTAGCTGGTATCTGCCAGCGGTCGATCGCCAATCTGCGCGCCAAGGTTGAAAAGCACCACCTCGATGGGGCCAATATCCTGTTCGACGGCAGCCACAAGGTCTTCTATGGCATGATCTTCCACGGCATTAATCAGGTGGCCGGACGCGCGACCACCCTCCGCCTCGATATCAGCGACCATCTGATTCAGACCAGGCTCGTCACTGCGACGGCACAGTACGGCGTGGTAGCCCTCTAAAGCAAAGCGCTTTGCGACGCTACCCCCTATACCGGCGCCAGCGCCAACTACAAGGCACGCTCCCCGCATAAAAAACTCCCGTTCCTTACTCTTCGCTTATCCCAGTGTAACAAGCGCCGCGCGTGCTGGTGCTGGCGCAGGCACGGACCAGATGCTAGCCTGACCGGCGATGAGCGAGACTAGCCGTTTTACGCAGGGACCCGGGTCGACGAAAGAAGCACGGTTACTCTGCGCTCACCCACTGGATGTGATGCCTTTAAATGCAGATTCCAGCCTCCTGGTCAGCCGCTTGAGCGGCAGGTCTTACCCTGTTGCCAATGCGCTTATCCCAATGATTACGGGCATGAACACCCTACAAACGGCCGAGCAGCATATACAGCCCTACCGAGCACGCCAAATCGACAACACCTTGCTTGACCACCTGCTGCAGACGCTGCCCCAGCTGGAGGCGGCAGGCTTAGTCACCAGCAGCGACGACCTGTGCTCGCGCTTCAACGCGACGGTGCGTGAACCTAAATCGCCATCTCAAGCACGTCTGTTTATATTGACTTGTGATCGAAAGGGTACGGTCAACCGCCTGCTGCGCTCAATCCTGGCTATCGAAGAACTAGGCGGATTCGAAGCGCTGTATCTATTAGATGACTCGCGCGATCAAGCGCGCGCAGAGGATAACCGTCAAGTCCTCGAGACGTTCACCGATAAGATACCGCTACCGCTGCGCTACTTCGGCGCGCTTGAAAAGAGCGAGATGTTGGAGGAGCTCAGGGGACGACTGCCGGAAAACCCTGAAGCGCTGCACTATCTGCTGGACACGGCGAAATGGTCCGGACACTGCACCTACGGCCTTTCGCGGAATTGGGCGTTGTTGCTGTCAGCCGGACGTCGTTGCCTGATGCTTGATGATGACGTGCTCTGCGAGGCTTACTATCCGCCCTACGCTCGACACTCACTACAGTTTTGCAGCACCAGTGTGGTAGACATTTTTGCCAGCGAAGCCGCATGGCGACAGGAGGCCCATGCAACCGAAATCGACCCCCTCAATTATCATCTGCAGTACCTGGGCAATGATCTTGGGAATTGTTTGCAGCGCTTCGATGACCGCGGCCTAACGCCGCAGGCGCTGATGGGCATGCCGGCGACAGATCTTGAACTGCTGGCCGCGGACGCCCCTATATTAATCAGCGAAAACGGTTCCTGGGGTGATCCGGGGTGCCCCATTCATCCACTATTGCTGAACAGTGCTCAACCAAATATCGAGCGCATACTGCAGGCTGATCCTGATCTAAGCCTAAGCTTCGGCAAGCGTCAGCTCCGCGCGATAAACCAGTGCGTGAAAATCGCCAGACAGGCCAGTATTTCTCAGATGACGGGCCTCGATTGCAGCCGCATGCTGCCGCCTTATTTCCCAGCGTTTCGCGGCGAGGACGGCGTATTCGGTTGGACCGTGCAGCATCTATATCCAGAGTCGCGCGTGCTGACTTTCAACTGGGGCACCCCCCACCTACCCGTAGATTCACGCACTTCAAGCTATCACGAAGAACCCGTCGTGCCACCGGTAGACATAGGCGCTATCAGAAGCTATCTGGAAAGCCATCTGCGCGTGGACGGTAAGAGCACGCCGCAGACCCGCCTCAACCTGCTGGCCGCCGTACTTCGGGAACTGGCCGACAAGCCCACACTAGAACTTGTCGCTCACGCCCGCTACGAGGCACAGCGCGCCCCGGCTGCCGTATACGCGCGCGCCGCGGAACGACTGCCCTATTTCACCGGCCATGTACCTGCTTTCGAGCAGTACTTGAACCATGCCGCACAGACCGCACAGCAACTCTTGCAAAACCCACCGCCGCTGGCCCAACGCTACGGTATGCAGTCGCAGCTCGATGATGCGGCAGTCGTTCGGCACATAGCATCCGCCTGCGGTGAATTTGCTGAGGCGCTCGAGCAGTGGCCACAGCTATGGGAGCTTGCACAAGAGATTTCTGGCTAAAACGCTACTTTTTGCCTCCGCGTAGATATCGAGCAAGATTTTTGTGAGGCCTGTCACAGTTTTTTGTCCATTTGACCCCTGATCGCGCACTAATTGTAGAAAAGTACAGTTTTTTATTGAGGTTGAGCGCGCGCTCTCCTTGAATGCCGGTTATAGATTAACCGCGCTGAATCGCAGGGAAACCATAATGGCCAGCACGCATCTCGGTGCCACGCTCTTCACGCCCATCAGGCGGGCCAGCTTATGCCTCGCTCTACTGGTTATGACCGGCTGCCGTCTGGTGCTGACCACAGACGAGTCCGGCTACATCGTATCCGCGTCGGGTCTTTATGATTGCACTAGCGGCTCCTGTGTTTTCCCCATGCCGCAGACCACCCTCGTGAGCCTCACGGCTGTCCCCGCTGAAGGCTACCGCTTTGTGCGTTGGCACGGGCTGTGCGGCCGGGCACCGACCGAAGTGTGTACCGTAGAAGTGGGCCCTCTAAGCGGCGAATATGCGCAGTACAACGGCGATATTGGCGCCTATCCAGAATTTGAACTGCGCACCACGATGCGTACATGGTATAGCGACGCTGACGGCGATGATTATGGCTCCCCAAGCGAGACGCTGACCCAGAAGCGCCACCCCAAAGGCTTTGTCACCAACAAGCGAGACTGCGACGATACCAACGCCTCCGTGAATCCCGGCGCCGGTGAGCTGCCTGACGGACGGGATAACAACTGCAACAACCAGATCGATGAAGGTATTGAGGCCTCGCGCTTCCACCTCGACAGCGACGGTGACGGCTTCGGCGACCCGGATATCAGTATCGAAGAGCTTCTTCAGCCAGATGGTTACGTCGATAACGACCTGGATTGCGACGACACAAACGCCGACGATAACCCCGATAGCGAAGAAACCATGGATGGCCGCGACAACGATTGCGACGGCGAAATCGACGAGGGCGGCAGAGAGTACTTCCCCGATGTCGACGGCGACGGCTATGGCGTTGAAGAAGGTGCGATTGAGTCACTGGAGCCCGTAGACGGTTATGTTACGCGCGGCGGCGATTGCGACGACAACAACGACGCCATTCATCCCGGCGCACGCGAGTTATTCGATAGCACGGATAACAACTGCGACGGCGAGGTGGATGAGGGTTTCTCCGAGCGGGAGTTTTACCTGGATTCAGATGGCGACGGCTTCGGTGACCCCAGCGACACCGTGATCGCCTTCGAGGCGCCGGAAGGCTATGCCCCGTACGCTGGCGACAACTGCCCCGAAATCGCCAATCCGCTGCAATCCGACCTTGACCGAGATGGCCTTGGAGACGTCTGCGACAGCTTCACCGATAGCGATGAAGACGATGTGCAAGACAGTGAAGATAACTGCCCCCGCTCCTTCAACCCGGATCAACTCGATACCGACGAGGATGGAAGCGGCGATGCCTGTGATGCCGTTAACAACTTCGACCCGGACCGGGACGACATCAACAACGACAGTGACAACTGTCCGAATGTGTACAACCCCAGCCAGACCGATAGCGATGAAGATGGGTCAGGTGATGCATGCGATACCTTGAACTATGACCCCAATGAGATTCCGGGCGATCCCTGCGTCATGGGCCCCGAGGACATCCAGATGCTGGAAACGGTAAATGCCTTCCGGGCCGTTGGCCGCCAGTGTGGCAGCTACGGGTTCAAATCGGCGGCCCGCCCACTCGTCTGGCGCTGCGAACTCAAAGTAGCCTCCCTCGCTCACTCTCGCGACATGGCGGTCAATCGTTTCTTCTCTCACACTGGATCGAACGGCTCCAGCCCCGGTCAGCGTATTTCTGCCGCAGGCTTCCGCTGGTCTTCCTATGGCGAAAACATCGCCGCTGGCATCCCCAATGTTGCCAACGTCGTGCAGGCCTGGGTGGATAGCCCGGGGCACTGCGCCAACCTGATGGGTTCAGGCTTCAGCTCGCTGGGGGCGGCTAAATACTACCTGCCGGGCAGCCCCTACGGTGTGTATTGGACACAGGTTTTCGCACGATGAACTGAGGGGTCTATACTTCCCTGAGCAATAATAACGGGGAGCCCCTCTATGCGTTACCAGTTGCTTGGCCACAGTGGCCTTCGTGTCTCTGAAATCTGTCTAGGCACAATGACTTTCGGCTCAGATGAGGCCTGGTGCGCCAGCGCCGCGGAGAGTTGCGCCATATTCGATGCCTACGTCGAGGCAGGTGGCAACTTTATCGATACCGCAGACATATACACGGGCGGCGAGAGCGAGAAGCTGGTCGGTGAGTTCGTGCGCTCAGATAGGGAACGCTTCATTATCGCCACCAAATACAGTAACGCCTTCCCCGGAGGCAATGACGCCAACGTTGCTGGCAATCATCGTAAAAATTTACGGCAGTCACTGGACGCCAGCCTGAGGCGGATGGGCGTTGACTACATCGACCTATACTGGATGCACAACTGGGACTTCACTACACCTGTCGACGAGGCGATGCGCGCACTCGACGACGCGGTGAGTGCGGGCAAGATTCTCTACATCGGCCTGTCGGACGCACCGGCGTGGGTTGCGGCCCAGTGTAATACGACGGCAGCGCTGCGCGGCTGGACCCGGTTTTCGAGCCTGCAGCTGGAGTATAGCTTGGTGGAACGCGGCATCGAACGAGAGCATTTCCCGCTATGTCGCGACATGGATATCAACATCACCGCCTGGTCTCCGCTCGCCAGCGGACTGTTAAGCGGCAAGTACACGCGCGATACGACTGAGGAGCGTCGTCTTGACATACTGCCCTTCCACGATGTCAACGACCAGAATCTGACTATCGCCAAAGCCGTTGACGGTATCGCGGACGAACTCGATGTCAGCTCAGCGCAGGTCGCCCTGGCCTGGGTCAGACAACGCGGCACCATCCCCATCATTGGCGCCCGAACCCTCGCGCAATTAAAAGACAACCTCTCGAGCCTGAAGGTGACTCTGAGCGAGCAGCAGATGGCCACGCTAAACAGCGCGAGCGCCTTCCGCAAAGGCCACCCCTATGACTTCTTCGATAAACCCTTGGTGCGTGATTTAACCACCGGCGGCATGGGCGACCTTATCGATAATCACCGGAATCCGCGGGGCTGACAGGCAATCAGACATCCGGTGAGTAGTCTGCGCTGTCGTAGAGTTTCATCGCGTCCGGCGCAAGCACCACAAAAGCCGTTACGAGGGTGCCGTTGATAAAACCTTCTGGAAAAGCAATCAGTACAATAACCGGCCAACTACCCAGCGCCGCGGATACCCAGTGCCACTGGCCGATTGCAGAAAGAGCAAGCATTCCCGCCGCTGCTGTTGCCAGGGCGCTGGCGATGCCGCCGCCAAACCCCGCGCCCATAATGTAAATAAAGGGCTGCCGGGAACTCCGCCCGCGCAGCCACCAGACCATGGCCCGACTCACCGTAGCCGGTATCGCGATGGACAATACCCAGGCTAGCGGCACCGCGAGCAGCGACTCGCCCTGGAACAGGCTAACGACCAACACAACCAGGGCACCTATCAGTAAGGCGAAGCGCAGGCCAAGCAGCAGGGTGGCCGTGGTTGCGCCAAGCAGATGCAGCGCCAGATCGTCGTCTGCGTCGAAGGAAAGCAGGTGCAGGAAGAGCAGCAGGACCAGGGCCGCGCCGCAGCTGTTCACCCGCTCCGGGGCAGCGAGTAGGGCTTGCCAGTCCGCATAGTAGGTAGCGACGGCCAGCACCCCAAATGCGCCAAACGCAGAGAGCCAGATAGCCCAGGCTGGCAGCAGGTTTGCGGCGATGAACATCGGCAGTCACTCCCGACAGCAGATCGGCCTGCGGTGAAAGCGGGCCGACATATTATCCGTCGCTTATTCTAGCCAATTTTCTTCATCGGATTATTGCCAGACTTGACCTACACTAAGCACCCCTTAACCACATTCAGGCTATCGAGGCACGCACATGGCCGCTGAGCAACACAGCATTCTCTTGCTTTTCGCCCACCCTTCCCTGCATCGCTCGGAGGTCAACGTGCACCTCCTACAGGCCTCCAGGGAAGTCTCAGGCGTAACCGTCGTAGACCTGTACGCCGAGTACCCGAATTACCACATCGATATCACACGCGAGCAGGACAGGCTGCGCTCACACGATGTTGTGATCTTTATGTTCCCGCTGTACTGGTATTCAACACCGGCTCTGCTCAAGGAGTGGCAGGACCTGGTGCTGGAGTATGGCTTTGCCTACGGCTCAGATGGCACGGCACTGCACGGCAAGCTGTTCTTGTGTGCAGTAACCGCCGGCGGAGCGGAAGACGCCTACTGCACAGATGGCTACAACCATTTCACGCTGCGCGAGTTACTCACGCCACTGGAACAGACAGCGACACTGACGGGCATGCGCTATCTCGCGCCCTATGCCCTTTTTGGTTCACGCACGGCGCTGGAGGAGGGCCGCATCGACAGCCACGTCAGCCAATGGCAGCAGTTACTGGAGGCTTTGCGAGACGGCAAAATTGATCTGCAGCGGGCGTCCACGCTGTCCAATTTGAAAAACAATCTCGACTCGCTAACGAGTGCGCCTGCATGACCGGCTATCTTCTCGATGCATTTATCTATCTGGCTGCCGCTGTTATCGCAGTGCCCTTGGCCAAACGGCTTGGGCTTGGCTCAGTACTCGGCTATCTGATTGCCGGCGTCATTATCGGACCCGTTATCGGTCTCGTCGGTAAGGAAACAGAAGCACTACAGCACTTCGCCGAGTTCGGTGTGGTCATGATGCTGTTCCTCGTGGGCCTGGAACTCGAGCCCAGGATGCTGTGGTCGATGCGCAACCGGCTACTCGGCTTGGGCGGTCTGCAAGTTAGCGTGACGGCAGCCCTGTTTGCGGCGGCAGGGCTCGGGTTCGGCCTACCCTGGCAGAGCGCGGTCGCGGTTGGCCTTCTGCTGTCGCTATCATCGACCGCCATTGTGCTGCAGACCTTCAGCGAGCGCGGCCTGTCGAGCACGCCCGGCGGACGCAGCGCTTTCTCCGTGCTGTTGTTCCAGGATATTGCGGTTATACCCATGCTGGCATTGATTCCACTGCTGGCTCTGCCAGAGCTGGCAGGCGGAGGCGCGAGCGCGGACCACCACGGTGACGGGCACGGCGATATCAGCCTGGTAGATGGCCTGAGCGGCTGGGCAAGGGCATTAGTGGTGCTGGCGGCCATCGCATTGGTGGTTGCCGGCGGGCGTTATTTGAGTCGCCCTCTGTTCGGCTTTGTCGCCCGCTCTGGCCTGCGCGAGGCCTTTACAGCCGCTTCGCTAATGCTGGTCATCGGCGTAGCTGTCCTGATGACACTGGTAGGGCTTTCCGCCGCGCTAGGTACCTTTCTCGCTGGCGTCGTATTGGCTAACAGTGAATTCCGCCACGAGTTGGAAGCGAACATCGAGCCCTTTAAGGGCCTGTTGCTAGGTCTGTTTTTCATCACCGTCGGCGCCGGTATCGACTTTGGTGTGCTGGCGGGAAGCCCCGGTACCATTATTGGGCTAACGCTGGGCGTCATGCTGATCAAGGGGCTCGTTCTGTTCGGGCTCGCCGTACTCTTCAAGATTCGCCGCAGCGACGGCTGGCTGTTCACCCTAAGCCTCGCACAGGCTGGAGAATTTGGCTTTGTGCTACTCAGCTTTAGCCTGCAGGAGAGTGTGCTGCCACGGGATCTTGCAACTATTCTGGCGCTGGTCGTCGGTCTTTCCATGTTCCTGACGCCGCTCCTATTTATTGCCTATGACAAGCTGGTCACACCTCGCTATGTATCAACAGAGGACGACCGCGAGGCCGACGCGATTGATGAACACCACCCCGTAATCATTGCCGGCATCGGTCGCTTTGGGCAGATCGTGAATCGCCTGCTGCAGGCAAGCGGCGTGCAAACCGTCGTGCTGGACCGCGACGTGGGGCAAATCGAGAATATGGCAGCAGTCGGCTTCAAGACCTACTACGGCGACGTATCCCGCTCGGACTTGCTGCATACGGCCGGTATTGCCGAGGCAAGCCTGCTGGTGGTGGCTATCGACGAGCAGGAAACCGCAGTACAAATCGTAGAGGCTGCGCGTCACGAGTTTCCAGACCTGAAGATACTGGCCCGCGCCTTTGATCGACAGCACTACTACCAGCTCTGCGATGCGGGCGCAGACGTGGCTGTTATCGAGACGCATCACTCAGCGCTTGCTTTGGGGACGGCAGCACTCGAGGCTACCGGTATACATCCCTTCCGCGCGGCGCAGCAGCGGGCCGCCTTTGATGAGGTCGAGCGGCGCGGGCACGATGGCATGTATGACGCCTGGCAGCAGGAGTCCGATGGTGAACGCTTCGGCAAGGACTACCGCGAGCGTTATATGGAACTACACGCTTTGCTCAACACCTTGATGCAGCGCGACCGCGCCGACGGGCACACACGTACCGAGCGCGGCTGGACACCGCCACCAAAGGGCTATACGGACACGATTGACGAGGATTCGGGGTGATCTGATACCCGAGCCTGAGCCGCTTACGGCCGAAACGCGTAACACTCCTGAACCAGTGCCAAGGAGCAACGGGCCATGTGGCAATATCGAGGACAAGCAAGACCGGATTTCGCCGTGGCACCGGGCCCCGGGCAAGAATCCGTATGGGACTACCCGCGTCCACCGGCGCTGGTAAGCTCTGATGAACAGGTCGATATCAGTCACCGGCACGTTCCTCTGGCCAGCAGTCGCTCCGTCCTGCGTGTGCTGGAAACGGCTAGCCCGCCCACCTACTATCTGCCGGAGGCCGACATCAACTGGTCCGCGTTAGCGCGAGTGCCGGGGGGCAGCTTCTGCGAGTGGAAAGGCCAGGCCAGTTACTGGGCGCTGGCCGATGATACGACGGCCAGGCCTGTGGCCTGGATGTATGAATCACCCAGTGCACGCTTCGCGGCGATAGACCGTCACGCATCATTTTACCCGGGCCGCCTGACCTGCCTGGTCAATGGCGAGCGCGTGCAAGCCCAGCCCGGCGATTTCTTATGGCGGCTGGATAACCTCTCGCGTGGTTGGCCCCTTTAAAGGCGAGCCCGGCACCGGGCACTGGTAGCGGCAGGCTATGTATCCTGACGACATGCCAGGTATCGAGGAACAGCCCTTGTCCTGCCCCTACTGCGGCGAGTCGATCTCTGTGCTGGTAGATGCATCTGCTGGCGCGCAGGACTATATTGAGGATTGCGAGGTCTGTTGTCGGCCGATGACTATCTCGGTCAGCGTAGACAGCGATGGCGTTTGGATATCCGCGCGCCATGAGGATGAATAAAGCAATGGACATGAACGGCAAACACGTCATTATCACTGGCGCGACATCAGGTATTGGTCGCAGCTGCGCGCTAATCCTCGGCCAGATGGGCGCAGACCTCAGCCTGCTCAATCGTAACGCGGCGCGGGCCGAGGCCCTTGGCCAGGAGATTGTCGACGCGGGGGGCAAAGCGCCCACGCTGGTCACGATGAACATGGCACAGCTACGCAGCGTGCGCGAAGCCGCCGAGCAGTGCCTTGCGCTTGAAAAGCCGATAGATGTTCTGCTGAATAACGCCGCGGTCATCAACACCCAGCGGCGTCTTTCCGAGGAAGGTTTCGAAGAGACGCTGGCAGTTAATCATTTTGCGCCCTTTGTTTTAACTGGAATGCTACTGCCCCGGCTGCAAAATACAGCCGGCTCGCGCATCGTTAACGTTGCATCGGATGCGCACAGTTTTGTCCGCGACATGGGCTTTAATGATCTGCAGGCCGAGGAATCCTACAAGACTTTTCGCGAGTATGGCCGTTCCAAGCTCGCGAATATTTTATTCACTCGCAGCCTCTCGAGGCGGCTCATTGGCAAAGCACCGACCGTCAACTGCTTGCACCCGGGAGCCGTTGCCACTTCACTAGGTTCGCAGAACGAGGGCGTGCTGGCACGCTGGCTGCCCGCCTTGCTTAAACCTTTTTTTCGCAGCCCGGACAAAGGCGCGGAAACCTCAATCCATCTGTGCACAAGCGATAGCGTCAGCGAAACGAGTGGTGCCTATTTCGTCAACTGTAAAACGACCCGTCCCAAGCCCTGGGCCGAGGATGATGAAGCGGCGGAACGCCTGTGGCAGGTGACTGAGGAGTGCACAGACTTCCGCTATCCCGAGTATTCCGGTATCGAGGCCTCCTACTGAGCTATTGTGCTGCCGTACGCGTATAAGGTGGCATGAACGTCAAGGCCGACAGCGCGGTACCCCTGGGCATTCTTGCAGCCTATGGCGGCCCGGCGTTTCCATTGGCCGCCGGCTTCATTGCCCTGCAGGTAATCGTGCCAACCTTTTACGCACAGGCACTCGGCCTCAGCCTGGCTGCCATCGGCGGCATCTTATTGTTTGCACGACTGTTCGACCTGGTCACCGATCCCGTTGTGGGCTTTCTCTCGGATAGAACACCCGCACGCTGGGGGCGTCGCAGAGTATGGGTATTAGCGAGTGCACCGCTAATCGGTCTGTCGGTATGGGCACTTTTCAATCCCCCAGCGGAGGTGAGCAACCGCTATTTGTTGCTGGGTGCCCTGGCAATCTACGCCGCCGGCACGATGGCGCTGATTCCCATCAACGCATGGGGAGCGGAGCTTTCAAGCAACTATCACCAGCGCAGTCGTATCGCTGGATCACGGGTCGTTTTTGGCCTGGCCGGCACACTCTGCGCGCTACTGCTTATCGACAATAGCGACAATGAGGCCCTGGGCAATTCGCTGTATGTGATCACCTTGCTGGTCGCGGCGGGCCTCGTGATCACCGTGCCCACCGCTGCGATTGTCGTGCCGGACAACTCTACAGCGCGGGCTGATGGCAACAACCTGCGGGGCGCGTTGAAACTCCTGTCGGCGCCCTCGCCCTTCAGGCGCCTGCTAATTGCCTTTTTGCTGAACGGTGTCGCCAACGCAATTCCGGCGACGCTGTTCCTGTTGTTCGTAACGCATGTGCTGGAGGAGCCGGCCCTGGCTGGGCCGATACTGTTTCTCTACTTCATCTGCAGCGCCGTTTCGGTGCCATTCTGGGTACGGGTTTCAAGGCAGTTGGGTAAACACCGGGCCTGGTGCATTGCGGTCATAGGCTCGTGCATCTTTTTCTGCGGGGCACCCTTCCTCGGCGCGGGAGACATTGGCTGGTATGTCGCAATCGTTGCCGGTACCGGCCTGATGATTGGCGCCGACCTCGCCTTGCCCAGCGCTATCAACAGTGACCTGATTGAATGGGATGCGCACGAAAACGGCCAGCGGCGACCGGGCCTTTTCTTCGCGCTGTGGGGAACCGCGTCCAAGCTGGCTTATGCCCTGGCCGTGGGTCTGAGCTTTCCCTTCCTGCAGCTTATCGGCTTTGACGCAACTGCCAAAAATCCGGCGGAGACCGTGGCAATTCTTGCGGTACTTTACGGTGGGCCCAGTATCCTGTTCAAAATCGCCGCCGTGGCGCTGATGCATAACTTCCCAATCGACGAGGCTGAGCACCAACGACTGCGTGCGGCTCTCGAAGAGGCCGCCTAGAACGCCCCGGGGCGGAGACTATGTTGACCCAACAGCGCGACTAGGGCGGGGCCAGCAGCGCCTCCCTCAGCTGTGAAGCCACTGCCTGTAGGCGCTCCAGATTATCCGGGCCCATGCGCATAAGCTGTTTCTGCAGCGCCGGCAGATTCTCCAGCGTCTCGTCCACGTAATGATAGGTCGTGACGTCACGCTCCAGCGCCTGGGGCTCAGTTAATACAGGCGTCGCCAGCACAAGGTCCAGTGCGGCGATTAGCGCATTGTCAAAGTCCTCGGGGTTATAGCCCAGGGCTTCATAGGCTTCCTCCAGTAGCGGACGAAAGCTGTGGAAAACACGCACAAGTGAGCCTGTATCCACCGACTCAACCAGATCAACATAGGGCTCATAGCGTTCATAGCTAGCCGGCGCAGCGACCACGCTGTCATCAATCAGCGTCACCGAGAACCGACCATCGGGTGCTGGAAGTGGCAGGGCCTGGTCGACCAGATAACCACGCTGCGCTCCGGAGACGAGGGCGGCAGCCCGTTCCAGCAGGTTCTCTTCGGCCAGCGCGCGCTGATAGAGATCCGTCGCATCCGCCGACTGCAGTTGGGCACGAACCTCCGGATCACTCTCCGCAAGTGTCAGCGGAGGCTCTTCTGCGACCGGCTCCAACTCGGGCTCAGCAAGCTCTGGTTCGAGTACGGGCTCAGGCTCGGACTGTGCAGGAATGTCAGGCGCCGGAGGAGGCTCCGGCCGCACAGGCTCGACGGGCGTGGCGACCTGCGCAGGCGTCTCGACAACGATCTCGGGCGCCGCTTCTTCTTCCTGTAGGCCGAACCACAGCACACCGATCAATATCAGCAAAGCGACAGCGATCAACGGCAGTTTCGGTAGTCCCCCGCGGGTCTCGGTTTCAGCGTGTGATAGTCTATCTTCTGGATCAGTCTGCACCTTGCGCTTCCCTGTAGTTGCGTCGAACGAGTCCTTACTCACGCCAGCTTAGTTCGCCATGGCGGTTCACGCAAAAACCGAATTCCTGCCCATGAGCTATGCTCTTTCCTGATTTTCATGCAAAGGAAGAACCGACATGGTAGGTTACGTGACCCTGGGGACCAACGATCATCCTCAAGCACTGGCGTTTTACGACGCGCTCATGGGCAGCATCGGCCACCAGCGAGTCTTTGACGACGGCAACTTCGTCGCCTGGGGTGTATCGCTTGATCAGCCAGCGGTGGCGATTACGCGCCCCTTTGATGAACAGCCAGCGACGGTGGGCAACGGCGTCATGGTAGCCATGCAAATGCCCAGCAAGGAAGCGGTCGACGGCTTCTACCGCAAGGCCCTGGAACTGGGAGCCAGCGACGAGGGCGCGCCTGGCCAGCGTATTGAAGGCTTTTACGCGGGTTACTTCCGCGACCTCGACGGCAATAAACTGAACGCGTTTGTGTTTGCATGAGGCGACACCATGAGTGATAAGAAAGACATCGACATAGTCGTTTACGGCGCAACCGGCTACACCGGGAAGCTCGTCGCAGAGTATCTGGGACAGCAATATGGCGTGGGCGGTGAGCTCAGCTGGGCACTGGCCGGGCGCAGCCTGGATAAACTCAAGGCGACTCGCCAGGAACTCGACCTGCCCGCAGATATACCACTGGTCGTGGCCGACGCCAGTGATTCCGAGTCTCTCGCCAGCATGGTCGAGCGCGCGCGTGTTGTGTTGACGACCGTTGGCCCTTATCAGCTCTATGGCAACGAACTCCTGGCCGCCTGCGCCAAAGCGGGGACAGACTACGTCGACCTGTGCGGTGAACCTAACTGGATGCGCAAGATGATAGACGCACATACCAAAGAAGCTCAGGACAGCGGCGCGAGGATCGTATTCTCCTGCGGCTTTGATTCCATTCCATTTGATCTCGGTGTTCACTATCTGCAGCAGGCGGCACAGCAACAGCACGGGGGCTGTGCAAGCCAGGTGCGTGGCCGCGTTCGCGCGATGAACGGCACCTGGTCTGGCGGCACCCTGGCCAGCTTCAAGGCGACTCTCGCTGCCACAGCGGAAAACCCTGAATTGATCTCCGTGATCATCGATCCTTTCGCCCTGACACCGGGCCACCAGGGTGCGCCGCAACCGGATGGCACGCAGCCGCTTTACGATGATGTGCTGCAGAGCTGGGTCGCGCCCTTTGTCATGGCCATCATCAATACCAAGAATATCCACCGCAGCAATTTGCTGCTAGGCCACCCCTATGGCGAGGACTTCGCCTATGACGAAATGTTAATCACCGGGTCGGGCGACGAAGGCGAGGCCATGGCGAAGGCCGTTGCCAGCGACAATTCCATGGCAACAGACCCGACCCCACCGGGCGAAGGGCCAAGCCGTGAGCAGCGCGAGGCTGGCCACTACGACGTGCTATTCGTCGGCGAAGGCGGAGACTGGCAGCTGCGCGCTAGCGTGAAGGGTGATCTCGACCCAGGTTATGGTTCCACCAGCAAAATGATAGCGGAAGCCGCCGTTTGCCTGGTAAAACACCCGGACCTCGCCAGTGGCGGCATCTGGACACCGGCGTCGGCTTTAGGCAATACGCTGATAGATCGACTGCAGTCAAACGCCGGGCTCACCTTCGCGCTGGAGTAGCCAGCTGTCTTTAGCCGCGGGCGGCCAGTTTGCGATGCTCACGCAGGTGCATGATGATATCGACACCCAGCTTGAGCGCAATCAACACCAAGAGCATCACCAGCGGCTGCCCCAGGGCCAGTACGGCAAAACTGCCGCCGATGATGGTCACATGCAAGATCATCACACGGCCGTAGGGCGACCCCATCAAGGTGCCTACACTAAGCCGCCGACGCTCACCGCCCAGCAGGAAATTCGCCACGAAGGAAGCGCCGTGGCTCAATGCCAGCCCGGCGAAAGCTACCAGCCACTCAGGCGGTGCCAGTTCCAGCACCTGCCTGACAACGTTCACCAGCAACTGCACAAACACAAGAAAGAATGGCCAGCTGTCACCAGCCAGGGGGTTCATCTCACTGTCGAACAGCATCGACACTATGAACATACCGTGAACGGCGCAAAACCCGCCGTAGTGCACGGTGAAAAACAACCCTGCAAAAATGCCGCCTAGCGGCGCAACAACCAGGATTCGAACCAGCGTATAGAAACCGATGATCAGGTTTTCCGACCAGTACAGGATCATCAGGGCACCCACGTCCCAGTCGAACCACAGGACACCGGCCAGGGGCAGCAGGTTTACCAGCACCAGCAGGGCGAGGCTCAGCTCGCGCCGCCAGCCTGTGTACCCGCCTGCAGATTCTCCAGCGGCCTGGTTCAGCGTATCAAGGTTAGTCACTGCTCAGAGTGTATGCTCTATCGGTTCCACAGGACAGCCAGTGCCTCCCGCTGCACCTAAAGAGAAGCTTGAGCCACTTGAAACCCACTGGCTACAATGCGCGATCCAGCTGGGCCCCTCGCAGCTGAGCCACCGCGGAGAAATGGGTAGCGAATGATTCCTTTCAGGCTGTCGATAGGCGTGCTGGTGCTCTTTTTGACGGCCTGTGTCAGCATCTCTTCCAGCAATCAGGGCAGCTCAAGCGGCGCGCGGGAGCGCCCCCCAACCTTTGACTATGTGCCCACTGACATTGCGTACAGCAACCATGATCTGCCCGAGGAAGACACTGCTCAATACCAGGTAAAGCGCATTACCATCCCATCAGCCGGCGACAATGGTCAGACAAATAATATCGTCACAGCACGCTACTACATAGGCCGGGGCAGCGGAGCAAAGTCGCTGCTTATCCTGCTGCCGATCTGGGGCAGCTATACCTATCCTCCGGATGTGATCAGTGCAGGCATCATGCGGCGCAGCCGTGGCGCTACCAATGTGCTGGTCATCGAGGGTGAGGATTTCCTCGTCAACTGGTATGACGTGGCCGCCGCCCGGGATCTCGCAGATTTCGATCGTTTGATTACGCAAATGGGCAGCCGCTTTCACACCAGCGTGATCGACACTCGTCGCTATATCGACTGGGCTGCGCAGCGCCAGGAGATCGATCAGGCCCGTATCGGCCTCATCGGTTTCAGCATGGGCGCGCTAGTGGGGAGCCTCGTGACGGCCAGCGACGACCGACTCGCCGCCAGCGTGCTGGTGATGGGTGCTGCAGACCTGCCTGAGGTGATGAGCTATTGCAGTGGCAGGCCCGGCATGGCTCGGGAGTCCCTGATGAATCGATTCAACTGGTCGACTGAGCAGTACCGCAACGAGCTGACTGCACGCATCGGCTTTCTCGACCCGCGGCCTTTTACACCGAGCATAGATCCGCAACGGGTCTTTATGATTGATGCCTATTATGACGACTGCATGCCCGCCACTGCGCGAGACGCGCTATGGCAGGCCATGGGCGAGCCACGGCGTATGAGTTTCCTGGCGGGCCACCGCACTGCCTTCCTGTTCATGACACCGCTGGCCGCTAACTATATGCGCGGGGAGATCTACCAGTTTCTTGAGCAACGCCTGGCGAGCCAAGGTGGTTGATGCCCGGACCAGGTGCCGCGTCGAGCTGGCACTGCTGGCATTTTTCACACCACTTTACATCGCCTTTGGGCCACGAGGCATGCTGATACATATGGCTCTCGCAGGCCTGCTTCTGGGCTATATCCTCGCAGACGCCCGCTATACCCGGGCGTTTGTCTGGGTCGCGCCGGGCGGCAGTGTTCGTGAGCGTTGGCGCGGTTCGTTAGTGACCCTTATACCCCTCACGCTCACGACGCTTGTGGCCTTCGTTGCGCTGGGTGTCACGCAGGGCGCTCAGCTTGACCCGATCGCCATCACAAGCAGGCTCTTGGTTTACATGGCCTGGGCACTCGTGCAGCAGACTCTGTTTCAGTTTTACCTGCTGGGGCGCCTGCTGCGCGCCGCGCCCGGGCTCCCGCCCGCAGTACTGATCGCACTTAGCGGCTTAAGTTACGGACTCGTACACCTGCCCGATCTGCAACTGACGGTGCTCACCTGTATCGCCGGTGTCATCTGGACGGCAGACTATTACCGCCATCGCCTGCTCTTAACCGTCGCCGCATCCCACGCCCTTTTGGGCACCGCCTATTACGCATTCATTGGGATTTACTGACCTGCAGCGCTACACTGCATCCTATGCTCAAGAGACTATCTGCCTGTTTACTGCTGTCCCTGTCCTTGTCCGCGTCCGGACAGACGGCGGATCAGACCCTGAGCGAACAAATCAGTCAGCTGGATCGCGAGCTCCAGGCTCTGCAGGAACTCGGCGGCAAAATCGACCAGGTGCCGGAGCGCGACCGCGAGATACTTCTGTCGCGCGTCGATCAGCGCAGCTTTCGGGTGTTGAACAAGCTTGACCAAATCTCCCGGACGGTCGCGAAATTACCCGAGGACGACCCCGACAGGCTCGCATTTGTGGAGCGTCTCGGGGGCGAGCTGGCGGACGTGGGCCCTGCCATCATTGTGCGCATCGGCGAGCTTGACGAGCGCATCACGGCCTACCTGCAGGACGCGGACGCTGCAGGCGGCAACAAGGTTGCTCAGCGCGCCCGCGCCGACAGCCTGGATGGACAGCGCTTCAAGTACAACCTGGCACTGGCCAAGGTGGTCGAGAGCCGCGAGGCGCTGGGTCTGGACGCCAGTCCGACGCGAGACTACCTTCTGGAAGATCTTTACCTGCATGCCGAGGTCCTGTCAGGCCGCCTCGAGTTTGCCGACGCCGCACGCAAGGAAATCCAGTTTCGCCTGGGCCAGGACCCAGCCAATGCGGATCTGGTGGCAACGCTGAACACCATCAACGCAGACCATGCCCTCTATCATGAAGAATTGGAGGCCGTCGCGGATCTCCTGCAGCGCCTCGGTGCTAACATCGATACCTACCAGGCCATTCTGCTTCAGCAGGGTACGGGTGTATCTGTCGACGTCTTCAGACCAAACGTCGCGCTGCAGCTGTTACAAGATGGCTGGTCCTCCATGCAAACCGCCGCTGTCGAAAATGCGCCTGACCTGCTGTTCAGAATACTGCTGTTCTTTCTGGTCATCCTGATCTTCAGGTATCTGTCACGACTGACCCGGCGCATGGTAGAAGCCCTGTTGGCACGCTCGAAAGCGGACCTGTCGAGCCTGATGAAGAATATCCTGGTTTCAGTGTCAGGCGGCCTGGTCATGGCCCTGGGTTTTCTGATGGCCCTGTCGCAGGCGGGTATTTCAATTGGACCGGCCCTCGCGGGCCTTGGGGTTGCGGGATTTGTCGTGGGTTTTGCCCTGCAGGATACCCTGGGCAACTTCGCTTCCGGCGCCATGATCCTGTTCTACCGCCCCTACGACGTCGATGACTATATCCAGGTCGCCGGCGCCGAAGGCCTGGTCAAGGAAATGAGCCTGGTGTCGACCACGATTGCAACCATCGACAATCAGGTACTGGTCGTCCCGAACAGCAAGATTTGGGGCGATGTCATCAGAAACGTCACGGCTCAGCGACTGCGACGCGTCGACCTGATTTTTGGCATCAGCTACGGCGATGACGTGGAACAGGCGGAGAAGGTTCTAGAAGACATCGTATACGGCCACGAGAAGGTGCTTAAAAAGCCCGCCGCCCTCATCAAAGTGCATGAGCTGGGCGACTCTTCAGTCAATTTCGCCGTGCGCCCCTGGGTACGTACCGAAGACTACTGGAACGTTTACTGGGACCTGACGCGCGAGGTTAAACTGCGCTTCGACCGAGAGGGCATTTCAATACCCTTCCCGCAGCGTGACGTGCACCATTACCGCGAATCGCCCCCGCCTGAAGCCGGGGCCTAGTTTCCCCTAGCCTGGTCTCACTTGGCCTGATCTCACTTGGCCTGGTCTCACTTGGCCTGATCTTCCTTAGCATGGGCAGGGTCGCCCATCACCGCCAGCACCTTGATCAGCCGGTGCCGGGTCAGCAGGCGGGGCATGAGCAGCATCAGCCGGTTAAACCAGCCGGTGACTACAATCGCCTTGTGCCGCCGGCGCAGCGCGCCCAGGGCCTCATCAGTCACCGCATCGGTGGTCTGCGTGAGCCCCGACGGCAAGTTACTGCCATCGGCATCGCCGCCGCTGGCGGTGCGGACAAAGTCGGTCTCGGTCAGCCCGGGGCACAGGCACATAACATACACGCCACGCTCGCGCTGCTCTTCCCAGAGGCACTCAGAGAACGCGGCCACGAAGGCTTTACTCGCGCTGTAAACAGGCTGGGCCGGTGTCGGCAGGTAGGACACGATCGAACCGAGGTTAACCAGCGCGTCGCCACGCTTCGCCTGCGCCAGAAAGGCATGGGCAAGCTCGACTACGGCCTGGCAGTCGACTCCAAGAATATCGCGCTGCTTCTGCAGGCTGGACTGGTAAAAAGGCTCGAGTGCGCTAAAGCCGGCGTTGTTCACTAACAGGTCCACATGCGCCGACTTCATATCCTCGATGACCGCTTCGCGGCCCGCGTGTGAGGCCAGGTCAGCGACTACATAACGATGGCCGTCGCCAGCCAAAGCCTGGACGAGGGCCTGTAATCGATCTTCACGACGCGCAACTGCGGTTACCGCATAGCCTTCCGCAGCCAGCCTTGTGGCAAACTCGCGGCCGATGCCTGCGCTGGCACCTGTGACGAAGGCGCGTTTCACGCGCTACCGGCCCTGGCTTCCAACGGTGCTGTTCATATTCTCGTCTCCCGGCGTTAGAGGCTGCTCTCAGCGCGGCAGTTTACTATGGTACGGGCACTATAGAGCGGCCAATTTGGTGAACCGCCAGGCAGTAAATACCTGTTACAGTAGGCGCCTGTTTTAGCGGGGACGCTCAGCAATGGCCGATCTCAAGACACCCGATCGTGAACTTCTCGAAGCATGGCTCAAGGCTATTCACGTTGAGCATCATCTTTGCCCGGAGTGCGATTCGCTGCATATCACGGCCCTGCAAAGCCTCGAGGGCGTGGTCAACAGCCGCCTGGTTCTGCAGCCGGCCAATCTCTTGTTCAGCACTGAGTTGGAAATCCGGCCGATGGCCATCCTGGCGCTGGCAGCTGATCTTGGCCGGATCAACATGGACTACCCAAATCTAAAGGTGTTTCTCGACGTCGTTGATGATGCCACCCCGCAACTTGTCGTCGCATCCAACCTCCTGTTCGGAGCGGGCGTCACAGCGCCCCAGTTCAACGAATTTATCGTCAACACCCTGGACGGCTCGCGGCTGTTGGCGGACGAATGTCTGCAGCTTGACTATCTATTTGCCGAGGCGGCGAGGCAAGGCGCTGGCGCTAGCCAGGCACTTCATTAGAGACGCTAGCCAGGCACTTCATTAGAGACGCTAGCCAGGCACTCCATTAGAGGCGCTAGCCAGGCACTCCATTAGAGACGCTCGCTGAGCGCAAAGTTCTCTCCATCCAGATAGCCAAGGTCATAGGTGCGCTGCAGGCCATCGGGGTTGGCGTAATCAAACTTGTCTATCTCGATAGCGGCACTGGGCTGCACATAACATCGTTCAGCAGGTTCAGGTAGGGCCTGTTTGTAGCGCTTGCTCAGCAGCACGAGCGTGCGCCCGCTGCGGCCGTCAGCAAGGTCCGCCGGCACATTGTCGATAATGCCACCATCAAGCACTCGGCGGCCTCGGTAGCCGTTGCCCGGCAGAACGGGCGGCACGCAGGACGCCGCGAGCACCAGTTCGATGAGGTCTGCAACACTCACCGCGTTGCGGTTGCCGTGCACCAGCGGCGAAAAGCCCAGCCGCCGTGTCCAACAAGGATGCAACACCCCGGTTAAATGCTTTTCCAGACCATAAACCGTGAAAGCCAACAGGGTGCCAGGCGCCGAGGGCAAGTAGCGCGGAAAGCGCGCGATCAAAAACTCCAGGCGCTTGGATGCAAGCGCTTCCAGGTCGCCTGGTAGCAAAAAATCCTCCAGTGCGGCCCGATACATGTCCATGTGCGGCAGCAGCGGCGCACCTGACCCGGGCTTGAGATTCCACCAGTGGACGTTAGCGGGGTTTTCCGCGGTCATGCCTTTGAATAGATCAAAGGCCTGGCGCGGCCTGCCGAGCATGCCCGCCAGAGCCATGGCACATCCGGCACTGGTGCTGGCGGCGTATTCGACCGAATCCGCAAGCTTCATGCCACTGGCGTTAGCTCCTTCCCAAAATCCGAGCTGCCACAGGCAGCGACTGCCGCCCCCGGCAAAAACCGCGTTGCGAAACTCAGTCACTTGGCCTCACACCTGCACGTCTGCCTCTAGCTCAACGCTGGCCTCGAGCGAGTTGGTGATAAGGCAGCCCGCCTCGGCGCGCTGCAGTAGACGCTCCGCGCGATCAGTGTCACCGCCCTCCGCTAGCTTCAGGCTTGCTGTCACTTTGAAATGCGTGAACTTCATGACTCGCTCAACGCGGTCCAATTTTCCGTCGACCGCAACCTCAAGCGAGCGCCATTCCAGCTTGCTCGCGGCGGCTATTGCGCGAAAGGTGAGCACAAAACAGTCTCCCACCGCAGCAACCAGAAGATGCTCGGGTGACCACTGGTCTCCAGGGCCACCAAACTCTGCGGGCGGTGCGGACACCAGTTGCGGCAGGCTCTCACCTTTCAGGGATACCGTGCCTTCAGCTTCAGCGCTGGCCTGTATGGTGTAGTGATGAGGAAATTCCTGCATTTCAGTCTCCTTTACCAGATGGGATATCAGGGGGGAATATAGCCTGGTCCGCGAGATCGATATCAGCGCACGCGGCACGGATAGCCGGCCAGTCGGTCAGCGCATCTGCCAGCCCTCGGATACCATGCAACAGGCGCTCAGCAACCTGCAGGTCGTTAAGCGCATCATCCATCCCGAATTCCTGCGCCAGCGGCCGCGGCTGCTGCAGCAGTGACAGGGCCTCGGAGGAGGCGTACTGCAAGTACCGTTCGAAGGCCGGAGCACGTCCACTGAAATAGGGCAGACGTTCGTTACAGCGTGCAAACACGCGCGCTGGATAGCGGCTCGCCTCCCGGCGCGCCAGGCCAACAAAATCTCTGCCATCCAGGTCTGCCATTTCGTGGGCGGCGGCGGCATAAAAAGCGAGACGCGATTCAGCGCTGCCGAGACCGCGCAGCCGATAACGGTTGTCGAGAAAATGCAGCAAGCTAGCCGGGCTCATTCCCGGAATGACCGCCTCGCCGCGATAATCACTGCCGCGCTGCTCCACCGGCAGGTGCGGTGTGGCCCAGTTAAAGTTGATAACCCGGGACTGAGGGTACATCTGATGCAGGACCCAGGCATGCAAAACGTCCTCACCCCGTCCTGCCGGCAGATAAGGCGGCAGTAGGTAACGGTTATCCAAGCCGGTAATCAGTGACATATTGCCACGGGCGGTATAAGTCACGGCGCTCTGTGCAACACGAAATTGCCGCCGCCCAAAACTCAGTGACAGGTCGGGGTCGGACCGCAGCAGATTTTCAAGTGTCTGTTGATCGCTGTTCAGAAACACAGGATGCATGGGGGAGCCGGGATCACCCAGATACCCGGACTGGGTCATCAGTAACGGCGAAGCAGGCGACAAGTGGATTTGTTCGGCCGGCCCCAGCCCTGTGAGCTCTTTATTACCCAGTGCCTCCACACCCGATAGTTCGAGGCTGTGGCTGAGTGGCAGCCCCAGATGATTACGATGGACGCTCAGTGGATCCTGTTCGAGCGGGCGCAGACCCTCGCGCCACGCAGGCTCACTCGCGAAAGCCTGCAGGCCGCGAGGCTGGTCGGCCAGGCTGACCGCATCGACGCTGTCGGGCAGATAGTAGCCCTCGCACAGGGAGTCATCGTCCAACATGATGCAGCGCCGGCCGCAGGACAAAACCAGCGCCCAGTTTCTGGCCAGCCCATACGTTCTCTGGCCGGGCCAATGTTCGCGATCGAGCAGGTAACTCAGCCCAGGTTCAAGATGAGGATGGCGAGCCGCCAAAGCATCGAGGTAGGCGCGCTTCTGACCCTGACCGACATAGTGTACCGGCACGTCCACGAGGGGCTGAACAGCGCGAAGCGCGTCGCGATTGCGCCGCGCATGGCTCTCGTCGCGCGAGTCATCCAGCACGATGAGCGCTTCGTGCCAACTCAGATCGGCGCCCTTCTCAATCGAGCGCAGCAGACGTTCCAGGGCCGATGAGCGATCGCAGGTCAGGATGAATACTCTCGTAGGCGCCAGTTCCTCGGGGGATACGTCTGTCTGGGCAGCGAAGCGCTCAGTAATGTGTGCGCCGTAGGTCAGCAGTCCAGCATCGCCTAGCGACCGGAAAATGGCCTGGAGTGAGGCGGCATCAGCCTGTCCCTGCAAGCGCGGCAGCAGGCTCTGAATGTGGTCATCGACCGAGCGGAGGGTCGAACAGGACCTGAGCGGCTCGATCAGATGATTAGCTAGCGGGAAGGACTTGCCGTTGCGCCGGCTGAGCCAGAGGCTGGTCGAGGCATTCAGAGGAAGAGCCTCTCCCTCATGAACGGCTACCAGTTCCACGCCCGCTTAACCCGGAAGGATCGGTTGCAGCCCATTGATCAGCGGTGCCAACTGCTCACGGAAGTGTTCCCAGCGAGCGACT
This sequence comes from Pseudomonadota bacterium, assembly GCA_038748065.1. Taxonomy (GTDB): domain Bacteria; phylum Pseudomonadota; class Gammaproteobacteria; order Pseudomonadales; family Halieaceae; genus JBCDJG01. Next base: position 6,992 of record JBCDJG010000036.1, on the reverse strand, counting down.
GATCGGGCATTGATGGGTTGTCTGGCCTGCCAGTAGCTGGCCGTTCTGATTTCACCCCCTTCCTGCGATCGATTCAATACGCCAAGATCGAATACCAGGCCAAGCGACTCCGAGAGATGCTCGATGGTCTGTTCTGGCTTGGACACCAGTGACTCGTAGCTCAATTCTGCGAAGCCTCCAGGAAATGCCTTCCGCCAGTGCGCCATATCTTCGTGGTAGGTCAGATAGGCTTTGGCCAAAGTCTCCATACTAGCGTTATAGCCGTGACGATAGCCAAAGTTCTGCTCAAAGATCGAGAAGCATGTGGCTATTGGATGACGATACAGGTGGATTATTCTGGCCTTGGGCAAGGCGGCCTTGATAAAGCCGATATGCGAGAAATTACCGGGCATCTTGTCAACAAAATACCTGCACTCAGGCAGCGAAGCTCGTGCGCGCTTCACATACTCGGCACCAATCTGGGCCCACATCGTGTCGGGCACCTTCTTCATCGCTTTAATATCAAACTGATTTTTGCCCACTCGCGCGCATACCTCTTGCAAAATGCGACCAAGATGACTGAGCTCTCCCGCGGGCGCTATAGCTTCATTCGTGGCAAGCACTCTTTCCAGCAGCGTTGTACCCGACCGCGGCATACCTACCACGAAGATGGGGCTGTCGTCTTGACAAGCGCTCGCGCGACGCTGTGCCGCAAACTCGGCGGTAAAAACATCAGCATCGTGGGCGTTTTGGCCCTGCGCCGCTTGATCGCCAGCTGACTCGGGAGCGTCCCTGAGACGCGCCTCTTTAGACAACGCGAGGTATTCAAAGGCCTGCTCGTAGTTCTCCAGGTCTGACTCCATTTTGTAGAGCGCAAGGTAAGCATCGACGGCCGATAGCCCTTCTGCCGCCACAGCCGGACGCAGTTGCCCCCCCGGCTCAAGCAAAGAGAGTACCAACGAAGCATCGGGGTCACCTGCCTCAAAGGTCTTGCTGCGGGCCAGTCGAGCATAGTGGGTGCCATGATCAGGGCTCGCCGCGATAAGTCGCCTGGCCAGCGCCAAGCCTTCGTCGAATCGTCCTTTTTGCAATAATTCCTGGGCGATCGTGGTATCGATAACCTCATCCATAACGCCGGCATCTCTAGCACGCTCCAGAAGCGCTCTTCCGCGTTCCTCGTCCCCTCGCGATAACTCGATAGAACCCAAGGCTAATAGCGCTCCACCGGCTCGCTCGTTCACCGCAAGTGCCCGCTCGGCGTAGGAGCGCGCCTTATCAACATCGCCTAGGCGGTCGTAGGCGATTGCAAGCTGCTCCAGAGCATCACTGTCGCGCGGTCGCATAGCGAGCAACTTCTCGAAAATCACAACGGCGTCTGACGTCGTATCCATCGCCACCGCGATGCGTCCATAGAGTCGGGCGGCTTCGGGGTCTGCCGGACGCAGCCGCAGGTATTTGCGGCACAGCTGTGCGCTTTCGACAAGATGGCCCGCCTCGAACTGCCGTCTGGCGTCGCGCAATATGTGCGTATAGTCCATGGTTTTTTCCCTCGCGCGGCGAGCCTAGCACGATGCCCGCGATCGGGCGAGTGAACCTCAGGTTAGCGCAAGCTGAATATGGAACGTGGTGCCTATCTCAACTTCGGAGGTCACAGCCAACTGCCCGCGGTGCTGTTCCGTAACAATAAAATAAGCATAGGACAGGCGTCGACCCGCATCAAAATCCTGAAGCGCACTGTGCTCAGTTGCAGTGAAATAAGGTTCGAACAGCTCCTGCTGCTCGGACAGGCTGAGACCCCGACCGTTGTGCTGCACCTTGATCCAAAGGGCATCATAAAACCGATTGACCTGCAGGCGAATGAGGGGTTCGTGTCCGGGGCGCTCGACTTCACCGAGCGCCTGGTTACAGTGCCTGAACAGGCTTAGGAACATCTGCTCCATCTAGGTCGGATGGCAGGGAATCTCCGGCAGATCGTCCTCAAAATCACGCTCGACCCGGATGTCCCTGAAACCAAGCCCAGATGGTACTGTCAGCAGCGCGGATGCTAAATCCAAACTGTGGTCAATCAGCCGCGTCATTGACGTAGGCTGCATATCATCGGCCATAGCTCGTGAAAACTGCACGAGGTTACCCACCACTGCAGACACCTGTTCTGCCCGCTCCAGCGCATCGTCCAGCAGGGGCTCAGCCGCCGCGGTGCCATTAATATTCGCCCTGACTTTATCAATGTCGCGCCTGATAACCTGGAGTGGCGTGCTGATATCGTGAGCAAGCGAGGCCGCGAGTTCACCCATCGAAGACAACTTATCGCGCTCAACCAGGGAGTTTTGCGCCATCACGCGCTCCGTCACGTCATCCAGCAGCACAACGACCCCCGGTTCGTCCTGCTCATCAAGTGGATAGATTGTGACGTCAAAGTGGAAGCGCCCGCGCTGACTCTGCCTGATCATGCGCCCTTTACCGCTTTCCAGGACGGCCTGTATTTGCTCGGGCGTCACCGTAATCAGCGGGTAGGCCTGCCATAGTTTGCGGCCTACGACGTCCTTCGCTTCCAGGCCGGTCAGCTCTTCAGCGCGCTGATTCCACTGGGTCACAACTGCCTCACGGTCCAGGCCAATCAGCATCATTGGCATGGAGCGCAGGATGTCATTCAGGTAGGACTCGGACTGGCGCAGACTGGCAGTACGCTCCTTGACCCGCTCTTCCAACTGGCCGCGGATAGCCTCCAGATCACGGTTGTGCTGGCGCGTCTCCTGATGGCTGCGGAACAATCGGAAAATGGTATAGCTGAGCGTGATAATCAGCACAGTGGCCGTGGTATTGGCCAGGTACTGCCAATTGGTATGCCCATCGTCCAGGCGATAAATATCCAACAGGCCCGCCGAGCCAGACGGTGCGAGTATCAGGGCAACCACTGCGAACAACAGTCGTAGCATGAGGATCCTTATTCGATGCCACGTCAGACGCCGCATACTGTATCACCGTGGCCAGCGACAGATACAGGAATTATTCCCTCTGCCTGGGCCTGCACCCCTGGCGTTGCCGGCCAAGGCGATGGCGCCACGGGCCATGGTCGACAAGGAACCCGTGCCGCACTCTTCTGTCTTACACTCAGGGCAGCTTCGCGCTACCCAAACTTCGGGATTCATCATGAGAAAGTTACGAGACAATCGCTCCTTTCCCTACCTGGCCGCACTGTTGCTGGGCGTTCTGCTTTCGACCGCCGCCAAAGCGCAGGTGGACAACTATTTTGAAATTCCTGGCAGTGAGCTCTTTACCAGCAAGGACGCACGCTACGGGCACCTGCGCCACGTGGGTTTTTACGGTTCCGCCATGCGGCACTGGAACTTCACCGAAGAACTGGCGCCCTTCACCAATCTCACCTGGATAGAGATTCGCAACATCGACGCGACCATAGAGCGCATGCACGAGGCAAGAGATGCCGGCGTCAACGTGGTGCTTAGCGTACAAGCTATGGTATTCGACAGTGACTATCTGCTACGTGACGACTATCTCTTTACGCTATCGACACTGCGGGAGCGGATCGATGCAGAGGGCCTAGAAGACATCATCCTGATGCTCTACCCCATCGATGAGCCACTGCACCGCGCTGCCAACAGCCGCGCTACAACGCGGGCTGAGATGCAAATCGCCATTGAGCAGGTTAGCGGCGATCTCAAGACCCTGTTCCCAGGCAAACCCGTGGGTGTAATCTATGGTGCGGGCGAGATCTTTCGTGACGATTTTCGCGTCTCCGAATCCTACGATTGGGTCGGCTTCAACTGCTATGACAATCTCTGGGACTGCAAGGGCCGGCCTATTACCAGCTACTACAGCAAGCTGCTCGAGGTGCTCACACCCGAGCAGATGTTGATTGCCGTACCCGAAACCTGGATGAAGTACAGCGACTACGAACGCGAGTTCTGGGAGAGCCGCGACGCCTGGGAAAAGCGTATCGAGCGCGACGCTAGAAACCTGCGCAAGCGCCTCAGGCATCACTATGAGATCGCGCTAAGCGAACCGAGATTCGTCGCCTTCATTCCCTTCATCTGGTCAATGGACGCACCCGAGGGTCGCCCCGAAAACTCTGGCTTTGGCGTCGACCGCTTTGCCGAGTTCTTTCCGCAGACGGGCGCCGCCTTCGTGAATACGCTGACAGACATCGGTAGGCAGATAAAGCACAGCGATTATGTCTACCCGAATCTCACCTACCGGCAAACCGAATTCAGCTTCTCCCGACCGGAAAGCAGCATCAGCGGCGAGGTTTTTGACGTATCCGGCAGGGGCAAAATCAGTGCCTGGGCGATTGACAGTGCCCTGTCCCACAAGAATCTGCGCATGCAGGTGGCGATCTACTCAGAGGGCGAACTACTCTACCTGTCAAAACCCAAGCGCAGCTTCATACGCGATGCCCAGATCAGCTCACAGCATGCGCGCCGGCTGCCAGCCCTGTCGACCCACGGCTACCGCCATAAGCTGCCCCGCGACATCTTCAAGCAGGTTCGTGGCCAGCCCATACAGCTGGAGCTTCGGGTCCTTCCGGACCGCGCCCGGGCGAGTGATTTCGTGTCCGCGCGCTATGACCTCGTGATGTAGTACCCTAGGCGCCTTCACTCGATTGAGGGTGCCTTCATGGCCGCGAATACTCCCGTCGCCTTTGTCACCGGTGCCAGCCGCGGCATCGGCGCCGCCTCTGCAATAGCCCTGGCTAAATCGGGCTTCGACCTGGCGATTACCGCACGATCTCTGGCGGAGGGTGAGCAGCACGAGCACGGCAGCTGGAATAGCAACACCCAGGCGTTACCCGGCAGTCTGCAGACGACGGCTGCTGCGGTTGAGGCGCTTGGGCGTCGCTGCCTACCCCTGCGCTCAGATATCCTAGAGCCCGGCAGCGTGCTGGCAGCTATTGATCAGGCCGTCTCGGAACTCGGCCCCATCGATCTGCTTTTCAACAATGCCTGCTACCAGGGCCCGGGTAATATGCAACGTCTGCTCGATGTGGAGGCCGAGCATGTGCAGGCGATCTATCAGGGCAATGTCCTCACGCCACTGCTCGCCGTACAGCGCGTGTTACCCAACATGGTCGAGCGCCGCCAAGGATGCATCATTAACATGGTCTCCGGCTCTGCCTTGAATAACCCACCGGCACCTGCGGACGAGGGAGGCTGGGGCTTCGCCTACCCCTCTTCCAAGGCCGCCCTCATCCGCATGGTACCGAGCCTGCGGGTGGAACATCCCGCGGAAAACCTGCGCTTCTTCAATGTCGAGCCCGGCTTCGTTTACACCGAAGTCATGCGTGCGAACGGAATTGGCGAGGACATTGCCAAGCGCTTCAAGGCCAACGACCCCGAAGACATCGCCCGTGTGATTGTTTGGCTTGCTACGAGTCCCGCAGCCCTCGACTACCACGACAAGAGCGTGGTGTTCGCACCACAGCTCCTGTCGAGGCTCAGTGACGACAGCAACTGGGATGCCTGACCGCTCGCTCTGCAGGGCCCTCGCGCTTGTTTTAGCGCTGCTCTTCACTCTGCCTGCCTCGGGTCGCGAGTCAGTCGGTCTGGTGCTGGCGGGGGGTGGCGCTCGCGGTATTGCCCATGCGGGTGTTATCGCGGCGCTCGAGGAAATGCGCATTCCGATCGACGCCGTTGCCGGCACCAGCATGGGCGCCCTGGTCGGCGGGCTCTATGCCGCAGGCCAGGACAGTCAACAGCTCTACGAGATTGTGCAGAGCATTGACTGGGAGGCGGCGTTTCAGGACAGCGTTGATCGCAATGATCTGCCGCAACGCCGCAAATCAGACGACTATGATTACGCGACGGACTTCAGTCTCACCTTCCGTGACGGCCAGCTTACCGTGCCCCTGGGCCTGATACAGGGCCAGCAAGTGCGTCAGATGATCAAGGAGCTGATGCGCAACGTTGCCCATATCCGCGATTTTGACCAGCTCCCAACCCCCTACCGCGCGGTCGCCACCGACATCGAGACCGGGGACGCCTATATTTTTGAGGATGGCAACATCGTTACCGCGATGCGTGCCAGCATGTCACTGCCCGCCCTGCTGGCACCGGTTGAACACGACGATCGCCTGCTGGTAGACGGCGGCCTGGCGATGAATATTCCCGTTGAGGTCGGCCAGTCGATGGGCGTCGATCGCCTGATCGTCGTCGACATCGGCACGCCCCTGATGAGCCGCGACGAGATTACATCAGTGCTTGGCGTGACGGACCAGGTGTTTGGATTCCTTACTCGAAAGAACTCGATCGAGCAGCTCGAACTGATGACGGCCGATGACGTTCTTATAAGGCCAGAGCTCGAGGGCCGCGGAATGCTGGCCTTCGACCTCTACGAGGAGATTTATCAGCTCGGTTACGAGGCTACCATGGCCATGGCAACAGAGCTGGCGCCCTTCTCCATCGATCAGGAGCAATGGGAAAGCTACCTCGCCTGGCGCGCGGAGCCTTACACCTTCGATTCCACGATTGACTTCATAGACGTCAAAAACAACAGCCCCGTGGGCGATGCCGTCATTCTCGCCCGTCTCAACCAGACCCTGGGCGAGCCGCTGGACCGCGAGCAGCTACAGGACGATATTGCCAGCATCTATGCTCTCGATTACTGGGAAATCATCGATTACGAACTGCTTGATGACTCTCGCGGCAGCGGCCTGCTGATTAATGCACAGGCCCAGAACCTCGGCAACCACAAGCTCAAACTCGGCCTGAACCTGACCACAGACCTGGATGGCAGCAGCGAGCTCAATGCCGGTGGCAGCTACTTACTCAAGGGCGTCAATGAACTTGGCGGCGAGGTCTACGCTCGCGGGCAGATCGGCGAGAACAGCCTGCTGTCGGGCGAGTTTTTCCAACCGCTTGACGTATATTCACGATTCTTTCTCGTACCGCGGCTAAGCTATGAAGATCGCAAGATAAACACGCTGGGGCCGGAGTTCGACCTGACCAGAGTAATCGGCTCCTGGCGCGTCAGAGAAGCCGTTGCCGACCTCGGCGCCGGTG
>JBCDJG010000035.1:0-49237 GCA_038748065.1 Pseudomonadota bacterium | reverse complement strand
TAGAGCCTGAATAGTACCTTTGTTTGCTTCAAGTAAACACCTCGCGAGCGCAGCGAATGACTTTAGATTTACACATAAACCATTGAAAGATAAATAAAAAAACAAACACCGTGTGCGGCGGGAGGAATTTCTCTCGCGAAAGTCTTGACGAGCAGGGCTTCAAATTCATATATTTGTTCGACGCAAACAAATAAAAATGTGCCCCGCAAATTCCAGGAGAAAAATAATGCTTGAACTCGCTAAAGGCTGTGTAAGCCACCCCCATAACCTCGCTGTCGCCGTTGCCTTGTCACTGACGTCGGGGGCGGTTAACGCTCAGGAGCCGGTGAGGCAGGGCGCGTCATCGGCTCTGCTGGAGGAGGTGGTCATTACGGCCCGCAAGCGTGAAGAAGGTGCGCAGGATGTGCCCGTTTCGGTATCCGCCTTCAACGCCGGGCAGCTGGATGCGCTGAAAGTTCGCGACCTGACAAATCTTTCAGTCGGCATGCCCAATGTCTCATTGGAAGATATCGGTACCACGCGAGGAATTGCCAACTTTTCCATTCGCGGCCTGGGTATCAACAGCTCTATTCCTTCGATCGATCCGACCGTGGGGGTTTTTGTCAATGGCGTTTATCTGGGGGTTAACAACGGCATTATTTTTGACGTCTTCGACCTGGAATCGATTGAAGTTCTGCGCGGACCGCAGGGCACCTTGTTCGGGCGCAATGTGACCGGCGGTGCCGTGCTGCTGAATACCCAGAAGCCCGGTAACGAAATGGAAGCGACGTTCAGATACGCCGCAGATGTCGGCGAGGAAGGCGGGTTGAACTCGTACTATATGGGCGCAGTCGGTGGCCCATTAACTGACACCCTCGGTGGGCGCTTGGTCCTTTACTACAACGACGACGAAGGCCGCTTTGAGAATGATTTTGATGGCGCGGACTTCGGCGAAATCGAACAGCTCATGGCGCGCGGTACCCTCGTTTGGTCGCCTACCGATTTCACAGAGATCTCTGTCGTATACGAGTACAACGAGACCGATGGTGAAGGGCCCGCAGCGCAGTCCCATACGAACGGATTCGGTTTGCCTGGCACGCCAGTCAACAATGATCGCCGCAGCTTCAACTTCTCCATTGACGAGGCCGGTTTTCAGGAGTCCGAGACCAACTTCCTGGTCGCGGAGGTCAATCATGACGTTGCATTTGGCGAAGGCACCGTTACCGCCATTCTTGGCTATCGAGACTTTTGGAATGAAACCATGAGTGATATCGACAGCCAGCCTGAGGCCATCTTGCACGTGCCAACCTGGTTGGAAGCCGAACAAACCAGCTTTGAGTTGCGCTACAACGGCGTCTTCGCCGACGCGGCCAACGTGACCCTTGGCGCTTACCTGCTGGATAACGACATCACTTACTTCCAGCGCAACGAACTTCTGGGCCTGTTGACCGGTGATGGAACACCGTTTGCGACACAAAGCGGCGGGGGTGAATATGAGGTCGAAAGTTATACGATTTTTGCCCAGGTCGACTATGACCTGAGTGATCGCTGGACACTCACTGCAGGCCTTAACTACAGCGCCGAAGAAAAGACCGTGGAAATCGCGTCGCTGGGAGCCAACCTCAACACCGATTGCAATATCGTTGAGGGGCCGGCCTGCCCCGTGGACTTCGATGACGATGAATCCTGGAGCAATATCGCGCCCAAGCTTGGTGCGACCTACCACCTCGATGATGACCGCCGCATTTATGCGCATTGGACGCGAGGCTATCGTTCCGGCGGCTACAACCTGCGTAATACCGACCCCAATGAAGCGCCAGGCCCCTTTGACGAGGAAGAGGTCAACAACTTCGAGGTTGGCTTTAAGTCCTCGAATGACTGGGGTCGGCTGAACGCGGCGATTTTCTACAACCAGATCGATGATATGCAGCGCGAGGTGAATCTGACCAGCGAGACATCTGGCATTGTTCAACTCGTCCGCAATACGGCCGATGCGACTATTTTCGGTGTAGAGGTGGATGCAACCATCAGCCTCACTGATAGCCTGCTACTGCTGGCGTCGGTCGGTTATCTTGACGCCGAGTACGATGAAGTGCGCTTCGATCTTAATGGCGATGGCACCATTGATGGCGCAGACGAGAATCTCGATCTGCCACGCGCGCCAGAGCTCACCTGGAGCCTTGGCCTGACTCACGATCTCGACATAGGCGATTGGGGCTACTTGAGTTCGCGGGTGAACTGGGCGTATCGCGATGACTTCGCCTACACCGACAACAACCGCGGTTTTGTGCAGTCCGTTGATATGGTGGATGCCGGCTTCGATTTCAACTCGAACGATGGGCGCTGGGTGTTCTCTATCTACGGGCGCAATCTTCTGAATGAGGTCAGCTTCGGCGGCGACAGTCAGCTTCCGGCGGACCTGTCTGGCTTCCCGCTGGGCGGAACCTTCTCGCCCTTGTCTCCCGGTCGTCGCTACGGACTGGAAGTCACCCTTAATTTGTAAACCAAAGTCTGACCTGTGAACCAATGTTGTAAATCGGAGCGGTATTAGCGATGGAATATAAGGCGCCCCTGCGGGATATCCGCTTTGCTCTATACGAGGTGCTTGGCTACGCCGAGCACTTCGCCAGCCTGCCACGGGGCGAAGCAGCGACACCGGAAACCGTTGATGCGGTGTTTGATGAGTTCGCCCGGCTGTGTGAAGAAGTGCTGGAGCCCATCTATCGCTCCGGTGACGAGGAGGGATGTACCTGGGACGCTGGCGAGGTGCGAACGCCCTCTGGCTTTCGAGAGGCCTACCTACACTACGCGACCAGCGGCTGGGCCGGTATATCCAGCGACCCCGTCTATGGCGGTCAGGGCCTGCCGTCCTCCATGAGCCGGGTGCTCGGAGAGATGATGGGCGCCGCGAACACGGGATTCACCCTTTACACAGCCGGTCAGGCTGGAGCGATTGAAACCCTTGCCGCCCACGGCACGCCGGAGCAGCGCGATCTTTATGAACGTCAGCTCATTGCCGGCACCTGGAACGCCACCATGTGTTTGACAGAGCCGCATTGTGGCTCCGACCTGGGTCTTCTGCGCACCAAGGCGGAACCGCAGGCAGATGGCTCTTACGCTATCTCCGGGACAAAGATCTTCATCACAGGCGGGGAGCATGACCTCACCGAGAACATTGTTCACATTGTGCTGGCGCGCTTGCCCGATGCGCCACCAGGGAATAAAGGCATCTCGTTGTTCATCGTCCCCAAGTATCTGGCAGGCGCCGATGGCGAGCTGAGCGATCGCAACCGCGTTTTCTGCGGCTCGATCGAACACAAGATGGGTATCAAGGCGAGTGCGACCTGCGTCATGAATTTTGACGGCGCCACCGGCTACCTGCTGGGGCAACTCAACCGCGGGCTCAACGGCATGTTCACCTTCATGAACACCTCGAGAGTTGCGACTGCGGTACAGGGAGTTACCCATGCTGAGCTGGGTTTTCAAAAGTCGCTTGCCTACGCACGTGAACGACTACAGATGCGCTCTCTGACAGGCGCCAAAAACCCTGAGGGGCCCGCGGACCCCATCATCGTGCACCCCGACGTGCGACGCATGCTGATGACACAAAAAGCCTTCGCCGAGGGCAATCGGATGCTGGTTTATTACCTCGCTCGGCATATCGATGTGGTTGAAGACGGTCAGGATCAAGCGGCGCGAGCAGCATCCCAGGATCGACTCGACTTCCTGACGCCGGTGGCCAAGGCCTTCGCGACAGAAACGGGCTTCGAGTCAGCCAATCTGGGGATGCAGTGCCTGGGCGGGCACGGCTATATTCGAGAATGGGGTCTTGAGCAAAACGTGCGCGACGCGCGTATTGCCATGCTGTATGAAGGCACCACGGGGATACAGGCGCTGGATTTACTGAGCCGCAAGGTGCTGGGGTCCGGCGGCAAAATGGTTGCCGACTTTACCCAGGAGATCGAGCACTTTTGCCGCAGCGCTACGGGTGAGCCCGAGCTTGAACCGTATCTGATCGAGCTGCGTGAGCTTGTCGATGAGTGGCGGGCAATCTCCTTGCGCATCGCTGAAGATGCAGAGAAAGACCTTGAGGTCGTTGGCGCAGTGTCAGTCCAGTATCTCATGTACGCGGGTTACGTCAGCCTCGCCTACCTCTGGGCCAGGGCGTATTCAGCGGCGTTGCTTGGCCTGGCACAGTCGCCGCAAGATGCGGACTTCTATCGGGCCAAACAGTCCACCGCTGCATTTTACTTTGAACATATTCTGCCGCGGACACGCACCTGCTCAGAGATTATTAGCGCCGGCGCAAGCAGCCTCATGAGTCTGCCGGAAGAGCATTTTCGCTTCTGAGCGTGCGCTTGGTTCCTTTCATCAAAACAAGAAGATCGAGGAGTTTGATATGAGTCTCTTTTCCCCGGGGCTGCGCGCTCTTATCACCATAGTGTGCTTGCTATTGGTCGCCGCCTGTAGTGATTCCTCTGATTCTCCTGCGCGAGTTGTTGATGCCACACAGCCGCCTAATGACAACACGGATGAAATTGATGAGGGTGGCTTTCGGGCGCAGCTGACCTGGACGGAATTTGGCATTCCTCATGTCCAGGCCGACGACTGGGGCGGATTGGGTTACGGCACCGGGTTCAGTTTTGCCGAGCTTAACTACTGCACGATGATGGGCCAGTTCGTGGTCGCCCGCGGTGAGACCGCGCGCTACTTTGGCGGCGACGGTAACTTGCAGATCGACTTTGTCTGGAAGCTGCTGAACAGTGAAGAGCGCATTGCGAGTATGCTTGATGCACTGTCACCGGATGCAGCTGCGCTGATCGAAGGCTATGCCGCGGGCTTTAACCGCTACCGCCGGGACCTTGGCCCGGATAACTTGCCCCGAGAGTGTCGCGGCGCCGCGTGGGTCCGCGATATCGACAGCACAGACGTAATGCGCGCGATACACCGACTGGTGCTATTTGCCAGTGGCGATGGCCTGGCGCCCTTTATAGCGGCGCCTGAGGCACCCGCTGCTGAAGCCATGTCCGCGGCCGGGCCGCTCGATCTAAATGAGAAGATGCTAGCCGGCATCGCGCCTGAGACGCTTGCTCGAAAGCTGGCGTTACCACATGCCCATGCGGTGGGCTCCAACGCCTATGCCGTCGGTGGCGAATCAAGCCAGTCTGGGAGTGGTGTTTTGCTCTCCAACCCTCACCTGTTTTGGGACGTGCCCCTGCGCTATACCATGCTGCGTCAAACAATGGGCGATCAGCTTGACGTGATGGGGGCAACGCCCTTCGGCGTACCCATTGTTGGTGTCGGTTTCAACCAGAACATGGCCTGGGCTATTACGGTGAGCACCAGCAATCGCTTCACGCTCTACGAGTTGCAGCTCGAGCCAGACAACCCGCTGCGATACGTATACGACGGCGAAACACGCGAATTGGAAGCGCACCCGGTTTTTGCTGAACAGGTTCTCGAAGACGGTAGCGTGGAGCGCGTGGAGAAGACGTTTTACCTCTCACAATTTGGCCCAGTCATCGACCTGGGCGCGGTATCACCGCTCTTGGGTGGCTGGCCCAATGCCCTGGGCACTTTGCTGGTCTATCGTGATGCGAACCTGGGCAATGCCCGCGTAGTGGATCAGTGGATGAGCATGGGCATGGCGGCCAATGTAGCAGAGCTGCAAGACGCCACGAGGGCAATTGGCCAGCCCTTTTTGAATACCCTGGCGACCGACCGCTTTGGTGATGTGTTCTTCGGCAATATCTCGGTAAGTGCGAATGTGTCAGATGCGCAGCTGAACAGCTGTGTTACTGAGCCCCTGGGCACCTTGCTGACCTCCAGTGGCTTCCTCACCCTGGATGGCTCCAATGCCTTTTGTGACTGGGGCAGCGACGAAGATGCGCCTGAGCCCGGTCTTTTTGGCTGGAACAGTCTTCCGAAACTTGAGACGCGTGATTACGCCGCCAACGCCAATGACAGTCATTGGATGACTAACCCTCGACAGCTTCTCGAGGGCTTTCCCAGTTCACTGGGTGCGGAGCGGAGCGAGCTCAGCATTCGTACCCGACATGCCTTTGCCATGGCCGAAGAGCGGCGTGCCGGAACGGATGGGCTCGGCCCGGCGGGCTTTGATATTGATACGGTTCGCGAGCTGATGTACCGCGCCGACAATTATGCCGCTGCGCTCACGCAAGAGGATGTGGTGGCCGCGTGCCAGTCTCTGGAGGACTGGACGACCTTTGGTGAAAACCCGGCCTTGTATGCCGAGGCCTGTGCGGTGCTACAGGCATGGGACGGCGCGCACCGTCTCGACAGTATGGGCGCTCAGGTTTTTTGGGAGATGTGGCAGGTTTTGCGACTTACACCGGGGCTGTGGTCGGTACCCTTCGACGTGACCGACCCTCTGAATACGCCGCGGGGTATTAATGCCTCGAGTGACGAAATCAGCGAGGCTGTTAACAGCGCGTTGGCCGCTGCGGCCGAGCGGCTTAACGCAGTCGGCGTGGCCCTGGATGCAACCTGGGGGAATATCCAGTTCGAGGAGAAGAATGGGGAGCGCTACGGTATACATGGCGGCGATGAGTCCATGATGTTCAGCGCAATTGTCGCAGGCCTTGTCGAGGGCGAGGGTTACTCGGATATCACGCTGGGCAATACCTACATTCAGGCGGTAACCTGGGATGAATCGGACTGTCCGAATGCCTTTGCCGTGCTGACTTACTCACAGTCGACCAACCCTATGTCTCCCCATTTCGCAGACGCTACGCAGCTGTATTCCGAGAGTCGCTGGATTGATATGCCGTTTTGCCAGGCTGATGTGGATGCGGCGGAAATAGATCGCCTTACGCTCAGCGAATGAGCAGCGGTAGCGTCGATACTATCGGGCGCGGCTAACTGGCGGAGGCATGGGATGCCGCCGCCAAGGCCTCTTCCACGAAGTCCAGCCTATCCTGGCCGAAGAACATCTGATCGCCTGTAAACAGGGTTGGTGCACCGAATGCGCCGCGCTTTACCGCCTGGTCCGTGTTGTTGATCAAGGCGGCTTTGACATCCGGGTCCTGGGTCATGTTGATGATCCTGCCGGCATCGAGGCCTGCTTTTTCCAGGGTGGCCTTGATGATCTCGGGATCGCCCATGTTCCCGGCGTCTATCCAGACTGCGCGATAAACGCAGGCTGCATAAGCGTCGAAGCAGCCAAGCCGCTGGGCCGCGATTGCACCGCGCATCAGCGGCAGTGTATTGATCGGGAAAAAGGGATTGAAGGTCAGCTCGACCCCGTAGCGCTTGGCAAAGCGCGGTAGATCCTGTTCCAGCATGTACTTGCCCTTGGCTGGAATGGCGACGGGTGAGACGTTATCTGTGGCCTTGAAAACGCCGCCCAGTAGAATCGGCGTATACGTGAGGTCGAAGCTGTAATGGGCCTGCAACTGCTGAAGCCGACAGTAGGCGAGGTAGGCCGTGGGGCTGCCGAAGTCGAAACAAAATTCTACGTCGGTCTTCATCATTCCCGCTCCTTCATTCTAAAAGGGAACCCATAGTATTCGTTGCCCGCGGCACAGGTCAAGCGCGTGACTAACCGGCCGAGCAGAACTCAGCTATTGCGCTGACGGCCGCTCGCGTGATGTAGTCGCGAGTCTGGTAACAACTTCTAAAGGGCGGATAAGGCATTGGCGGATAAGGCATTGGCGGATAAGAAAAAGGGCCGTCGAAAGACAAGCTCGGGACCAACGATTAAGGACGTTGCCAGGGAAGCCGGGGTATCCATAGCAACCGTGTCCAACATTATCAACGGCCGCAAAGAGTACTTCAGCGAGGACACGCAGAAGCGCGTCGCCGCGGTCATGAAGCAGTTGCAGTACCGGCCAAACGCACGCGCGCGCGCGATGCGTTCGTCAAGGAACCGCTCATTCGCTCTGATCTTTGTCGATGAAGAGCAGCTGTTTCTGCAGGACCCCTTTCCCGCCGCCATCACCAGCAGCTTCAGCTCTTATCTAAACCGTCGCGGTTACTTAACTGTGGTTCATGGCTGCAGCCCGGCCAACCTGAAAAGCACGGCTGCCATCCAGGAGATCGGCATTGACGGATGCTGCCTGATGCTTTCCGGGGAGCCTGAAAAGCGCAAGAAAGCGGTGAGGGACATGCTGAAGCTGCAAATCCCTTTGGTGCTGATCCAGGAAACGGATCTTAGTGGCGTTGCGGGCGATTTTTGTATAGTTCGACAGGCAGATTTTGACGGTGGACTTGTCCTTGGCAACCATTTTCTCGAACGTGGCTATCAGTCGGCCGTCTTCCTCGGCGTAGAGTCATCCTGGGCGGCGCCCGCGGCGCGTTATGAAGGCTTACGGGCCGCGTTCTCTCGGAGCGGGAAAAGGGGGCTCAAGGCCTCATCCATCGCCTCTCCCTCCCAGCACTATGAGGACGTGCGCAAGACGGTCTATGACTACCTGCGCAAAACGAGAAAGGCGCCTGACGTGCTGGTCTGTAATACGGACCAAATGGCTATCGCCGCTTACCACGCCATCCAGGATCACGGCCTGGATGTCCCGACCGGTATTGCACTAACCGGCTTCAATGGTCTCGAAAACCGACACTTTCTCGGCCGCGAGCTCACGACCGTTGAGTCGCCGGCACAGCAGTTGGGTGAACAAGCCGCGAGGGCCCTGATAGAGCGAACTGAAGGAGAGTCCTTTGCCGTTAAAGAACTGGTATTGCCGGTCAGTCTCAGGATTGGCGAGACCACTTAAGCTGCCGTTTGGCGGGGAGGAGAGTGTTGCTAGCATGAAACGTTTCATGTATTCTTTGGCAAAGTGAGGCACGTGAATAGATGCCCCCATGAACGCCTTGGAGGTTCATCCGCATGAAACTATCGTCTGATTGGTTAGCTATCGCTGACCAGCTCAACACAGCTGTCATACTCGATGTACTGGATAGTCTGGGACGACGCCAGCAGGCGCCAGCTGTGCCCATACCGCCGCGGACCGTTGAGTGTTGTACCCTCGGTTCAGCTAAAACGCTCCTGTGGATGGACTTCGCCCACGAAGACCCCGCGACTTATGAGCTTGAGCTGCAAGCCGTGGATTCCATTGAACCCGGGGAAATCGTGGTGTGCGCGACGGGAAATTCGGACCGATCCGGCATTTGGGGCGAGCTACTTTCCACCTATGCGCAGAGCCGCGGTGCCGCAGGCGTGGTAACGGACGGCGCCGTGCGCGACCAATTGATGATGCGAGAGATGGGCTTTCCTGTCTATTCACAGTACGTCAGCCCCTACGATAGCTTTAACCGGCAAAAGGTCGTGCAATTTGACGTGTCTGTTGAGATAGGTGGCGTCACTATTGAGCCGGGCGATATCATTGCCGTGGATCCGGATGGCGTTGCGGTAGTACCCGGAACCATGGCAGATGCGGTACTCGCTGGCGTCGTGACAAAGCTGGAAAAAGAAAGTGAGTTCCGCAACGCGGTGAAGGGCGGTATGCAGCTGACAGATGCTTACGGTACCTACCAGGTCCTGTAAGCCCCACGGGACTTTGCTAAAGCGTCTTGATAGATTGGGGTGCCAGCAGCCTGTATCCGGCCCATGCGAATCCTGCAGTTCATAAGGCAAGCGAAGCAATGACTGATCGCGACGATAGAGATAAGCGGCGTAGCCAGGCCTGGTTCAACCCGGAAGACATTGACATGGCTGCGCTCTATCTTGAGCGCTATACCAATTCTGGTCGAAGCCTGAAAGAGCTCCGCAGCGGCCGACCGGTGATCGGTATCGCACAAACGGGTAGCGATCTCTCACCCTGCAATCAGCATCTGATACAGCTGGCCGCGCGCATCAAGGACGGCATCAAGGATGCCGGCGGCGTCGCGTTTGAATTCCCCGTGCACCCACTCTTTGAAAATGCGCGAAGGCCAACGGCGGCGCTGGATCGCAACCTCGCGTTCCTGGGGCTCGTAGAAGTATTACGGGGCCACCCCCTTGACGGTGTGGTGTTGACAACGGGCTGCGACAAGACCACACCCGCTTGCCTGATGGCCGTCGCCTGCACCAACACGCCGGCGATTGTGCTTTCAGGTGGGCCGATGCTCAACGCTTGGGTCGACGGTAAGCGTGTTGGTTCGGGCTCGATTATCTGGGAAGCGCGCAGACGACACGCAGCGGGCGAGATCAGCGACGAGGACTTTATTGAACTGGCCGCAGCATCGGCGCCCAGCGCAGGTCACTGCAATACGATGGGCACGGCGCTGAGTATGAATGGCCTTGCCGAGGCGCTCGGCATGTCGTTGCCGGGCTGTGCAGCGATTCCCGCGCCTCACAAGGAGCGCGGTCAAATGGCCTATGACACCGGGCGCCGGGCGGTGGAGATCGTTGAGGCAAATCTCAAGCCATCGGATATCCTAACGCGTAGCGCCTTTCTGAACGCCATTCGCGTCGCCACGGCCCTGGGTGCCTCATCCAACTGCCCGCCACATCTCATTGCGATAGCGCGCCACATGGGCGTGGAACTGTCGCTTGATGATTGGCATGCCCATGGCGAGTCTTTACCCTTACTCTGCGACGTTCAGCCGGCGGGCCAGTTTCTGGGCGAGGAGTTTCATCGAGCCGGCGGCGTACCAGCAGTGATGGGTGAATTGCTTGCCGCAGACTGTCTCGATGGCACGCCGCTAACGGTGACCGGTGACACCGTGGCAGATAACCTGGGCGCGCGCCGTTCGCTGGATCGTGAGGTGATCAAGCCCGTCTCCCAGCCACTGGCCGAGAACGCTGGCTTCATGCTGCTCAGCGGTAACTTTTTTGAAACAGCGCTACTGAAAATGTCTGTTGTCAGTGAGTCCTTTCGCAGCGAGTATCTCGCCGATGGCGGCAGTGAAGTCAAGGCGGTCGTTTTCGAAGGGCCAGAGGACTACCGACAGCGCATTGATGATCCGGCTCTCCCGGTGAATGAGGATTCAATACTCATTATCCGCAACTGTGGTCCGGTCGGTTACCCGGGTAGCGCCGAGGTCGTGAATATGCGCCCGCCTGCGCATCTGGTGTCCGAGGGCGTATTGGTTCTGCCGACCATGGGCGATGGCCGCCAGAGCGGCACCTCGGCCAGCCCCTCGATATTGAACATGACACCTGAGGCGGCCATCGGCGGCGGCCTCGCGCTGTTGCAGGACGGAGACACCCTCCGCATTGACCTGGCTCAGCGCCGCATCGATGTGTTACTCAGCGAATCTGAACTCGATGAGCGCCGTGCGGAGGCGGAGCAGCAGCAGACCGCTCTAAGCCCGAAGAGCGCGTCGCCCTGGGAGATCATCTACCGCGAACACGTCGGCGGGCTCGATACCGGCGCCTGTCTGGAATTCGCCACCGAAGTCCAACGCATTAACGATCGCGGCGTACCGCGCCACAACCACTAGACTCCTAAAACCGGTAGCCAATTTTTGCCTGCCAGAGAAGCGGGTCGCCAATCTGTACACGCTGGCACGGCGCGCTGCAGTTATTCACGGTGTAATCCTCGTCAGTCAGGTTGGTACCCGTGAGCGCGGCATACCACTTGCGCGCGCTGAAGCTAAGAGTCGCATTGAGCAGTGTGAAGTTGTCATTCGTGACGGTGTTTGCCACGTCATTGAATGCATCGTCCTGGTAGTTCAGGTTGACGTCGAAGCTCCAGGCCGACCAAAAGCTGTATGTTATGCCGATACTGGCGGCCAGTTCCGGCGCCTGACGGAAGGCGTTGCCATTGAAGTTGCCCAGCTCCTCTGGAAGCGGGTCATACTTACCCAGCTCCGTATCCAGCAGGGCGACAGTGGTATAGATTCTCGTTGATGAACTCGGCGTCCAATCGAGCGCGGCCTCCAGACCATACTGGCTAGCCTCCGCCGCATTATCCGTAACCGTTATCAACATCGTGTCACTGGTCGCACGGCCAATCTGCATATCCTCCCAATCGCTGTAATAGAGATTGGCAGTCAGCAGCAGCTGGTCGAAAGCAGCGCGATAGGCCACTTCATAGGTTTTGGAGAACTCAGGGTCAAAGGTATTGGTAAGGCCTGAGTCGAGCCTGATCTCAACGCCACCGGAGCGATAGGCTTCCTTGTAGAAAAGCGAAATATTGGAGCGGTCGTTGATCTGGTAGGTCAACGAGGCGAAGGGCAGAAATTCGCTGTAGTCGGTTCCGTCGGCATCTTCGGCAGTCGGAAAAACGAAGGCCAGATTGCTTTCCTGTGTTTGTTCAAGCTCTTCATCCTGGGTATCCCAGCGTCCGGCGAGTCGCATCGACCAGCGTTCACTGAGCTTAAAATCAACTTCCGCAAACAGCGCTATGTTGTCCACCGTGGCGTCCAGGGTAGTAAAGGAACTCAGAAGCAGGGCGCCGGGCGGAAAGGCGCTGCTGACAGTGGACAGATCGAGGCTTTCGATGGTGGTGGACGATTGGGTTTCCAGAGTCGCACCATAAAGGCCAAGCAGCGCTGTTAAGCTGTCGCTGTTGTAATTGAGGCGAAGTTCCAGCGTACTTTCATCGGTATCCTGCTGCTGCGTAATCACGCCACCTGGGCTGGGCGTGCGATCAAGATCATCCGTGCGAAAGTACTCGGCATCCTGGTAGGTGGCGATCACATCCAGCCCCCACTGATCGGAAAGTGTCCAAAAAAAACGCTGTGAGGCGGCGAAGCGGTCGTTGTTTTCCTCAGCGGGTGAGCCAGAGAAAATCTCGCGGTCGTAGCGATTTTCCCGCGTGACAAAATCGTCGCCGGTCTCTGCTTCGTCGTCGGTCAGCATGGTGATAGAACGGAAGGTGTCTGTTGGCTGCCACAGGAGTTTGGCGCGCAAGAACTCATTAGCGGATGGGTCCGCATCTATCCCCAGAAAGGGGTTATCTATAGTCCCGTCGTCCTCCGTCTTGCCCGCCGCAAGTCTCAGCGCAGTGGTGTCTGTCAGGCCGAGGTTGCCCATTAGCATTGTTCCCCAAAGGTTGTTTGCCCCCACGCGGCCTTCTATCGCGGCGGCGTTGGTATTCAACTCGGGGTTTGCAGTCTCGAGTACAATGGCGCCCGCGACTGAATTCTTGCCCATGTTCTGGGATTGACCGCCGAGGAAAATCTCTACCTGCGCCATGTCCCAGCTGTCAAAGGGGTTGATACGCTGGCTGAACCTGTCCTGCACAACTCCGTCAACAATGATGTTGCTGGTGGAGGTATAGCTGGAGCCGCCTCCGCCGATGCCATCAGACTCGATACCACGTATTGAAAGCCCTTGATTGTTCCCGCTGTTGAGAACGCCCGCGGTGCGCCGGAAGGACTCGCGCAGGTCGGCAACGCCGCGAATCTTCAGGTCGTCGGCGCTCAGCACAGTGATACTGTTCACGGTGTCGATGAGTGAACGGCCAGTTTTCTCACCGAGAACGAGCACCTCTTCGAGTGAATGAAGTGCGAGTTCGGGTCGGTTTTCTGCCGGAGCAACACTGCTGAAGAGCACGCTCGGTAGTACTATTACTCGTAGAAAGCTGCGTTTGCTGCGACTGAATTTCCTGCTCATGACCATTCCTCGCCTTGTTCGTCTTGCCTGAGCTCTAAACGACGTTCATGATTAAACGTTTCATGCTGCGAAGGGCAAGAAAGCCCTTATCCGACAGGCTCACAGGCCAACCTTGTTCTCCGCCCAATAGGGCAGGGTCTGTATCTGCGATTTGTGCACGCCTCGATCACGCAGCGCATTCCGCAGCGTTTGAATCGATTTCGCGTTCCCCGTCAGATAAAACCCACCATCCTTGAGTGCTTGCCATTCCTGAGTGTTCAGAGCGTTGAGCCAAAGAACGGCACCGGAGCCTGGGCGGGTTTGTGATTTGCCAACTGTGGTCATAGGCACCTGCATTAGATGTGGCCAATGTTGATGGCGGCCATCCAGCTCTATCAGGTTAACGAGCGTCCTGGTGCGCAACAGCGGGGAATCATAAAAGCACTGAGCCAAACCAAGGGACGTTTCATCACCGAAAACACAATGTGAATTGAACGCTGGCTCATATTGCATTTTGGCAGCCGGCCTCATGGCGGTGAGCTTATCGCCAGGGTTGAGCTGCGCTGACCAATCGCTACCCGGTCCGCCATCATGAAGATAGAGAAGCAGTTCGAACGTGCCCTCGTTCGAGTTGAAGTTGATCGGCGTGTAATGACGATAGGCCGTATCGCTGACTCGCAGCTGCATGATGTTGCCGAGCTCGCAGCGTGTATTGGTCAGATCCCCCCTTAGTCGGACGCGCTTCAGTTTCTCATCTAGCCGTTCCGCTGATTCCACTTCTATTTCGCGGAACATACCGCTGAAAGCTCTTTCAGCGGCATCGGCCATCCATTTGTGCGAAAAAGCCATTGTTCAATACCTCTAATTGAGTTGCTGTCGTAAGGTGGTGTGTAAGCGATTGTTGTCCACGTCAGGAAGAAGTCTCCGGGCGAGAAGAGCCGAGGATTTCCCTGGTTTTACGACCCCTCTGCCTGGCGTGCAGAACATCGGCCGGACTGGCCATCAGGTAAGCCAGGACGCACAGGCCGCAGGTAAAAACAAACAGGTTCACCGCCAGTATTGCGGCAGCACCAAAGCCACTGGGGGCTGTTACAAGATCGAATGCCGGGAGCGCGACGCAAAGTACTCCAGTCAGGCACATGAGGTGGCGTGCGCCCTTGCGGGCTTGTCCGACGAGGCAACAGTAGCTGACCGCTGCTGCCCACGCGCCGAAGAACGTTGCGCCCACGATGGTATAGCGTCCGTCAGGCATCGAGACCAGTAGTCGATCGACGAAGAATATGACGATATATGCCAGCGGTAGGCCGGCCAGCATCCCGGCATTGATGAGTGATAGCCAGTGGTAGCTCTTTTCACTCAGGCTGCCGGAGGGTCCACGCAAACGTTTTTCAAAGTAAATCAGCATGCCGGTAACAACGCAGAGGCTGATCGCCAGACCCGATATAAGATAGATGAGCTTAACGGCCAGGCCGCCAAAATGTGCGTAGTGTAATTTCTCCATGGCGACGAATATTCGCGTCGCGAAGGCATCATGGAATGAGCCGATGACGCCCGCGTTATAGTGGTTTAGAACCTCGCCATTCGCCGGATGAACCCAGATTGGTGCGTCGTACACTAACTCTGTGGTCGATTCTGCGAGTACTTTCAGATGGATGCCGCCATCGTTACCGCGGTTCATCAACAGACCACGTGGTATGAGCCCGGTGGTCTCTTCTACACGACGCAAGGCCTCATCAGCGTTGACTAACGTGTTGGCAGCACCGAAATAGGCAGGGGGTACGGGGGCGTCGTACTCGACCATTTCTTCAAATTCGTTGATGTTGCCCTTGGTCACGGGCACTGCAATCGTCAAAGCGAATAGGATGACCGTGCCCACGATGACCCCTGAAAATGCGATAACGATGCCGAAGGGCAGTGTCCACAGGCCAGTGGCGTTGTGCAGGTCCTTCCACTTCACGTGGAAGGAGCGATGCCAGCGCACCTTGTATAGATCACGATCGATTCGTTGATGAATCACGATACCGTTGAGAATCAAGAGCAGCATGAAAATACCCGTCAATCCAACCAGTGCCCGGCCAAGGTCTTTCGGCATAATCAAGAGATAGCGATGCAGATACTCAACCCATTGAGCTACACCTTCGCCGCCACGCGCATCAACATGCTCGCTGGAGGCGCTGTTGTAATAGGACTTGGTGTGGCGTTGCTCATCGCCAAAACCGTGCGTTGTGTACACCTGATACACACCGCTTCCGTCGCGCGGTAAATAGATGTCCACTTCACTGGCGCTGGCATCCGCGGCCAGTTGCTGAAAGATGGGGTCTAGTGGAGCATTCGCGAAGCCTGCTGACCGAAGGGCTGGGTCCTCCCAAAGCTTTATCTCATCAACCAGCACCGACACGGTGCCGGAGAAGTTCACCAGGTAAAGCAACCATCCCAGTACGATCCCGACCAGAGTGTGCTGATGATTCAGGCGTTTTAGCCGATCCCGTTTCATAAACCCGACACCGATTACTGCATCGCCTGATAAATCGACACAACGCAGATGACACTCACAGAGCCCATCACCAGCGCTGGTCGATAGTGTGATTGATCCCAGTCGCTATAGAACATGAGCAGGCACCACAGAACCGGGGTAGCGAGCCCGCTCCATACCATCAACTCGGTGACCGCTCTGGGTGAATCCGAAAATGCAGTGGCTAGTAGCGTACCGACGGCTGACAGGCAGAGCAGGGCGCATAAGGCAGAGCCCAGCCAAAGTGTCCAGCCGCGTAGCCTCAGTTTCATCAGGCTATCGCCATAGCTGGGATAGCCAAGGTCACGATCAGGCCGCTACGCGCGTGAGCGAGCGGCCAACGAGATGCAAGCAGAAGGCTCACCAGAAATAGAATCGAGGCCAGGAAAAGGTGAATAAAGATGCCAAGCTGCCAACTGTAGACAGAGACTGCCAGACCGAAACCGCTGAGTAGTGTCAGCCAGGCCGCCAGCCGGAGGGCACGCAGAGAGGTCGCCGGGAGGGAAAGCGCCGAGCGGCTCACGTGGCTGTGGTAGAAGGCAACGCCTGAAGCATAGGTCAGGCAGCTGATGGTGAACACGATAAGAGTGTCAGACACGTTTCTATGCTCCTTTTGATGTGCTGCCGTTAATAATAATGAGAATCACTTAAATATAGTGAAACGTTACATCTAAAACGCCCGAGCGTCAAGCTTGAGTGTGGTCAGACGTCTTTAGCGAGAGCTGGTTCGGAGCCAGAGATCGCTTCGGTAGCGCGTGCGAATAGCTCAATATAAAAGGTTTTCAGCCTGGCAATAGCGGGTTTACCGGCGGTGCGGCCCACGCGCGCTATCACCAGGTCATGGGAAGGTAGAATGACTACCCGTTGGCCCAAGTAACCGGCGAAAAATACAAGGTCATCAGGTAAGTCTATGTGTTTCGTTCCGCCGTAGCTCTCCTGGTCATTTAGCCAAAAGCCCATCTTGTATTCGCCCGCGGAGTAGGCATGGTCATTCTGCAAGCTCTCTAGCAGTCCGGGTGGCAAAACCTGGCGGCCGTTCCACACGCCATCATTTAGTAGCAGCTGCCCAAGCCTTGCCCAGTCCCGCAGCGACGCGTAGATCGCAGAGCCGCCGATAAAGGTTCCTTGTTCGTCGGCCAGCATTTCAAGATGCTCTATACCGATAGGTTGGAATAATTCATCCAGGGCGAATTGGAAGAGGTTGATCCCTCGCTCAGATAGAGCAAGGGCGAGGGAGCGGCTGGCAATGTTAGAGCTGCCGCTGGAGTAGTTAAACACTGTGCCCGGATGATCGATGAGTGGAACGCTAGCCGCAAAATGTGCCGTGTCGGTGGAACTCATCATCCTGATGAAGCTGCCAGTTGGCGTCGTATCTTCGACCGGCTCAAGCCCGCTCGACATGTCCATCAGTTGGCGGTTGGTGATCGCCCGGCGAGGGTCCCCGGTGACCCACTCGGGTACTTGAGCTCGGCTGGACAGGTCAGCCAGGCCCTTGTCGTCCGCGATTGCCCAGAGCATAGCGAGCACCGATTTCGCCATGGAGTAACTGTAGTGCATCGAGTCATCATCGAAGGGGTAGGCATAGTGCTCGGCTATGACCTTGCCCTTGTGCAGAACGATGATGCCGCGATGATTGAGGTTTGTATGGCCCTGTGCTGGGTCTTTGACGAAGCTGTCCGCCAGGAACTGCTGAAGCTCGGGATAGCTTGATGTAGCGTCGGGAAGTTCCGAGCCGCTTGCAAGCTGCCGATCAAGGGGCGGGAGCTTTTTGCTGTCTGGCGAGACGAGGCCGCATCCGTAGCCCGGGCGATAGGCTAGCCTGCGCTCGAACAAGCCAAACACACTTGCGCTGACTTCCTTGTCCTGTGCATCAAAGTCGAGCTGGAACAGACCACTTATCGGGGCAGCCATTGGCTCTATTTCCGCCGCGATAATCCAATCGGCGGGATAGCCGCCAACGTAGGCCTGGTTACAGGCGAAAGAGGCGATCATGTAGGACACGCGTCCGGCAGATGGGGAGAGCAGTGATAGCGTCAGCAACAGCACGGAAGATACCACGATGATTGATGCGATCGCCGGTTTCCGGTGCGCCATGCTGTCTCCCGAGGTGTAGTCTTGCAGTCAGCGGCCGCCGTTGCTCCAGCCGCCGTCTATGTAGTGTGCAACGCCTGTGGTGTAAGCGGACTCGTCAGAGGCGAGATAGACGGCCAATGCGGCAACCTCTTCAGCCTGCCCAAGCCTGCCCAGCGGCTGTCTAGCTGCAAACTCTGCCCTGGCCTTCTCCGGGTCGTCAAAGGCGTTGAGTCGTGCCTGTAGCGAAGGTGTGTCAACTGTTCCAGGACAGATTGCGTTGCAGCGAATGCCTGCGCTGACATAGTCACAAGCAACTGACTTGGTCATACCAACAACTGCCGCTTTGGTAGCGCTGTACGCGAACCTCGAGGGGGCTGCGATCCCAACGCCGACCACTGATGCCATATTGATGATCGACCCTGCGCCAGCCGTCGCCATGCCGGGGATGACCAGCTTGGTGAGAACGTACATAGCTTTCACGTTTAGATCGAAGGAGGTTTGCCAATCCTCGAGCGAGCACGACAGGATGTCGCCGTGTGCGACGTAGCCCGCGCAATTAAAAAGGATATCGAAGCTGCCGGCCGAGGCAATGAAACTTTGCAGATCGCCCGTGTTGGTCAGGTCGAGGACCTGTGCCTTGATTTGTGCAGTCTCAGCTGCCAGCGAATTGAGGCCGCCACTATCAATGTCAAGCGCCCAAACCTCTGCGCCCTCCCGCACAAACTGCAGTGCCGTTTCGCGGCCGATACCTGCAGCGGCCGCGGTGATCAGCGCTTTTTTACCGGCTAACCGCATAATCGCGCTGGCGCCCGACTTTCTTCGTCGATAACGATCTGTTGCTGTTCGCCCAGGCCATCGATGCCGAGCCTAACGCTATCGCCCGGGGTGAGGTAAACAGGCGGGACCTGTCCAAGCCCGACACCAGGCGGCGTTCCCGTGGATATAATGTCACCGGGATGGAGAGTCATAAACTGGCTCACGTAGCTTACTATTTCATCGACTTTGAAGATCATCGTCCGGGTGTTGCCGTCCTGATAACGCTTGCCGTTGACTTCAAGCCAGATACCCATGCTGTTGATATCGTTCACCTCATCGGCGGTGACCA
Organism: Pseudomonadota bacterium; assembly: GCA_038748065.1. GTDB lineage: Bacteria > Pseudomonadota > Gammaproteobacteria > Pseudomonadales > Halieaceae > JBCDJG01. The sequence continues at coordinate 30,088 of JBCDJG010000035.1, read as the reverse complement.
GCCAGGGGCCGATTGGTCCGAAACTATCGCAGCCCTTACCTTTATCCCACTGGCCGCCGCGCTCGAGCTGGAAGCTTCGCTCAGAGACATCGTTGACCAGGCAGTAGCCGGCGACATGGTCCAGCGCATTTGCCCGTTGAACGTACCTTGCCGGCTCGCCGATGACGATGCCGAGTTCTACCTCCCAGTCAAGCTTGGTGCTGTTGCGTGGCCTGATGATCGGGTCATTTGGCCCGCTGATGGCGCTGGTCCACTTGTTAAAGATAACCGGCTCTTCGGGAACGGCCTGGCCTGTCTCGGCTGCATGATCGGCGTAGTTAAGCCCGATACAGATAAACTTGCCCACTTGACCGACACAGGGGCCGATCCGCAGGCCGTCCTCAAGCTCCGGTAATGTGTCAGGGTCAATGCGCCCCAGCCCTTGCAAAGATTCAGGCAAGAGTGTGTCGCCCGCCAGATCGCCGATCACGCCGGACAGATCGCGCGCGCGCCCATAATGGTCCAGCATGGCCGGTTTTTCCTGCCCGCTGGTACCCACGCGCAGCAGTCTCATAGGGCTTTATTCCTTTTTGATCTACGCAACATGTCGATCAGGACGCTCCGTGCCCGAACAGCACCATGGTGTGGTACTTGACCATGGCAGAGATATCAACGGCCTCGGTGAAGGTCATTTCGGACCAGCCGGCGGCTAGCACGGCGTCGGCATCGCGTTGCACGAGACGATGAGGATCCAGACAGAGCTTGCGCAGATAACGCAGCAGCGATAGCCATTTATCATCCAGGCCGAGGTGATCCAGCTCCACGTCAGGTTCCGCGAGGAAAGGATACAGCCCCGTATCGAGCTGCGCGCTCGTGCGTGAGGCTTCAAAGGCTGAATTGCAGCCATGAAGCCCGTAGAGGTAGGCAACGACAGCTGTTTTGTCAGTGTCTGTGAGCTCGGAAGGACCACTCATCATCGCGTTCCAGAACGAGCCCCAGGCGGATGCCGCAGCCGGGTTCAGCGCCCAAACCTCGGCGTCGCCGGCCGAACTGTCTAGCTCTTTGAAGAAAGTCATGCTTTGTCCCTCTGTTTGCCCCGCAGGCGCGAATGCTCAGGTGTTAGCTGATGCCTACGGCGCGCCTGACGCTGAGTTTGAATACCGTGTACCACTTGAGCAGCTTCAGCAGATAGGGCAGGAGGACGGAGCTGTTTTTCTTGTTAATTTCCGCGTTGCCACCTGCCATCACGCCCAGCGCGCTTTTGAATGACTCCTCCGCAGCATCCGCGCCAAAGCGTTCAATCGCCTTTGCGTAGAGCTTTTTCATGTCGCGATGCTCAGTGGCATAGCCGTAATCGTCGTTGTCGCGCAGGATGGCCTGCAGCGGCCCAATGGCGCGGAGGTCCTGCTGGTCTGCACCGTGCCCAATCATCATTACGTTCATGAAGGAGAAGGCGCCGGCGATCTGTATAGCGTCGGTTAATGCCCGTTCGCTCCAGCCGGCATCGAATACGCGATCCGCATCGCTCTGAGTTAGCTGGGCTGGTTCACGACAGAGCTTGCGAATGAAGGCGAGCATCGGTTTCCAGCGCTCGTCGACCGGTGCTTTCCAGGGATCGATCTCTACATCCTCGAACAGTTCTGAGCCAACCCCCAGAACCACTGCGGTGGCCGAATGGGCGGAGTAACAGTGGGTGCAGCCGTTCATTGCCGATGCGTAGGCGCCGATCAGCTCCTTGTCGCCGTGGGCGAACTCGGAATCCTGTTCCCTGCGCATAACGGCTTTAATCAGAGGCCCCCAGGCCTCAAAGCCACGTTCGTGAAGGGGCCAAACATGCATCGCGTTGGCGTGATCCGGAAGGGACTTCAGAAAGGGCATAGGATCTCCGGGCATCATTTAGCTTAATATTGAACTAGTCTATTGTATGAAACGTTTCATGTAAATATGAAATTGTGTGGTGGTAGATATTTGCAGCCGAGGTCAGAGGGTGGATCGTGCCTTGGCCAGCGCCGCTCAGGATTCAGCCAACAGGGGTGCAAGCACCTTCTCTGTGTAGAGCTCAAGGCAGCGCCAGCCGCGCTTTAGCGGTATACCGCCGATGAGAGGATGGATGGTGGCGAAAAAATCGGACCTGCTGCGGTGACGTGACAGGCACTCTTCAGGGGTAATGATTTCGTAGCGACCTTGAGCGCGCAGCTCGGCCACCGAATGGCTGTCGAATTCCAGCGGGCGCTTTACGCCCGCCGTTCGCCAGCTGCTGTATTCCAGCGCCTCGTTCAGAAAATAGCGGCCCAGCTCATTCCAGGCTTTGTCGGGATCTTCATCGATGAAGAGCACCGAGAAGTCAGCCGGCGGACTGTACACAAAGCCCTCTGTGCCAAAGGCGGCCAGCTGTTCGTAGTAATAGCCCTCGAGCTCCGGGTCGGCGACGGGTGGCCCAAAGGGCAAGCCCAATCGGGCTGCGCGACGAGCTGCTGGTTTACTCATGCCGCCAACCAGGAAAGGCGGGTGAGGCCGCGAAAAGGGCTTGGGTGTGACGTTGACGCTACGACCCTGGTAGTCGAAGGGTTCATCCGCCCAGGCTTTGAGCAAGGTCTCCAGTACGTGATCCATCCATGCGCCGCGCCCTTCAAAGGGTTTGTTGGCAATGTGGAACTCAATGTCACGGTAGCCTAGCCCTGCTATGAAGGTGAAGCGGCCGCGGCTAAGCAAATCGACAACGGCGATGTCCTCCGCCAGTCTGATCGGGTCGTAGAGCGACACCAGCAGGGCCATGACGCCGATAGAGCAGTGCTCCGTGCGCGCGGCGATGGCGGCTGCCATTGTCATAGGGGAGGGCAGCCAGCCGTTCTCGGCCACATGGTGCTCCTCGACGTTAACGCTCGAGAAGCCGGCGCGATCTGCATAGGCTGCCATTTCGATGGCTTGGCGATAGCGCTCGCTGCGGGCCGCAGGCTCTGCCTCGGCGCCTGTCAGGTTGAGTCTGAGATTAGCGCTGTACGTACTCATCGCACTGGCCTCGGGCACTTATGTCTCTAGCAATAGGCACTTATGTCTTTAGCAATAGGCACTGATGTCTCTAGCTTTATGGGTAGCTGTAAGTCGATTGTAGCCCTAGCGGTAAGCCAAGGCTCCAGTAAAGCAGCAGGTAAAGCGTCCAGGTGACCATGAAAATAAGCGAGTAGGGCAGCATTAGCGCGGTGACGGTTCCGATGCCGGTTGTTTTGATATAGCGCTGGCAGTACACCACGACCAGCGGGAAGTAGGGCATCAAGGGCGTAATAATGTTAGTGGTCGAATCGCCAACGCGATAAGCCGCCTGGGTCAGGTCTGGGGAAATTCCCAGTTCCATCAGCATCGGTACGAAAATCGGCGCCAGCAAGGCCCACTTGGCCGAAGCTGAGCCGACAAAGAGGTTGAGCAGGCCGGATATCACCACGATGCCGGCAATGGTGAAACCGGCGGGCAAGGCCAGGGCTTTCAGCCCCTCGGCACCCTTAACGGCGAGCAACACACCAAGATTCGATTGGCCAAAGGCGTAAATGAACTGGGCGATAAAGAACATAATGACCAGGTAGTAGGACATTGTATTCATTGCGCGGGTCATGCCCTCGATGACGTCGCGCGCGCTGGTCACCGTGCCCGCGCGGATGCCGTAGGCGATGGCCGGAATAAGGAAGAGCACAAAAATCAGCGACACAATGGATGCCATCAGTGGGGCACCGAGTTCGGTCAGAGTGCCCTCTGGCCCTCGCCAGGCGGAGTCCTCTGGCCAGGCCGTCAGCGCTAGCAGCAAAACACCGCCTAAAAGCGCCCAATTGCCGGCGCGCAGCCCGCGCCGCTCAGCCTCGGTGAGCGGGCTCATAGTGGGTAGGTCTTCGAGGTCTCCATCAAGCTCTGAGGCCTGCAGGCGCGGCTCGACAATGCGCTCTGTGACAAGCCATCCGAGCGCAATAATCAGCACAGATGAAGACGCGGTGAAGAAGAAGTTATTGAGCGGGTTTAGTTGAATGTCTGGGTCGAGCAACTGCGCACCGGACTGGCTGATGCCCTGCAGCATTGGGTCCAGCGCGCCTGGAATGAAGTTGGCCGAAAACCCACCGGACACACCGGCAAAGGCGGCGGCTATCCCAGCCAGAGGGTGCCGGCCCGCGGCATAGAAGATCACGCCACCCATTGGGATTACCAAGACATAGCCCGCGTCCGCAGCGGTGTGGCTGACGATGCCGACAACGATAACCATAGGTGTCAGCAGCCACCTTGCTGTCACGCCCAGCATCGCGCGCAGGGCAGCATTGATATAACCCGTGTGCTCAGCAACGCCGATGCCCAGCATGGCCACCAGTACCACGCCAATAGGGTGAAAGTGTGAGAAATTCGTGACCAGCGAGGAGAAGAAGGCCGCCATGGCCGTCCCCGAGAGCTGGTTGATGACTTCAATCGGCTGCCCACTGCGGGGGTCAATCGCATCATAGCTGATGAAAGACAAAAGGAATGACAGTGCCCAAACAATGAACAGCAGCGCGATAAACAACACCGCCGGGTCAGGTAGTTTATTGCCAACACGCTCTACGGTGGCCAGCGCCCGCTGGCCGAATCCGGGGGAATCTGTCATGGTCTCAGAGCTTGGATCGTTGTTCTTAGCGCGTAGTGTACTGTAGATTGGCTGGCGTAGGGCTGGCCAGATAACGATAAGGCGACCTTGGCGTGACACAGCACGAGTACGTTTTTGTAGCAGTTTCGATCATCCTCGGTCTGGCGCTAACGCGCCTGCTGCATAATGTTGCGATGCTGATTCGCGCGCATCGCCGGGTGATCTTCCACTGGTCTACTGCGCTATGGGGTCTGAGCACTATGGCCTACTCGCTGCAGCTCTGGTGGGTCGGCTGGGGCCTGCGTGATCTGGAGTCCTGGCGTTTTTTCGATTTCCTGGTGCTGATCTTTGGCTCAATCTGTATCTATGGCGCCGCGGAGCTGGCCATGCCCGGTACGGAGGAGGAGCGCATAGACTTTCTCAACCACAGCCAGCACCTCGGGAAGCTATCGGCCCTGGCGATGCTGGTTTATTTTCTGGTCGGGCCTTACGTTAATCTTGCGATGTACGATAACCCGCTGGCGCCGGCCCTGGCTGTGCCATCGATTGGCGTGCTGATCACCGGGCTCATTATTTATGAACCGAGCTGGTTCAAGCCCTTGTCGGTGATTTTTGCGGTGTACTCTGCTTTGGTGCTTTATCTGACGGCGTGAGATTGGCAGTTAAGTGCGTCACCCCCGCGCATGCGGGGGTGACGAGAGACAGCGCTTGCGAGCGAGATGTGAGCCTAGATCCGCTCGATGATCACCGCCGGTGCCATACCGCCTGCCGCGCACATCGTAACCAGGCCATAGCGGCCGCCGCGGCGCTCGAGTTCGTCAAGTACGGTGCCCACAAGGATAGAGCCGGTGGCACCAATGGGGTGCCCGAGGGCCATAGCGCCCCCATTGACGTTCACCTTGCTGCGGTCGAGGTCGAGGTCGCGCTGGAACTTTTCAGAGACGACGGCAAAGGCCTCATTAATTTCCCACAGATCGATGTCGTCTTTGCCAAGGCCTGCCTTTTCCAGCACGCGCTTGGCCGCCGGTACCGGCGCGTTCAGCATCAGGGTAGGGCAGTCGCCCATATTGGCCATGGCAACGATGCGGGCGCGCGGCTTCCAGCCCTGCTTCTGCGCATAGTCGGGCGAGGCGAGCAGGAGTGCCGCCGCGCCATCCACAACGCCTGAAGAGTTTCCGGCGTGATGGAAGTGCTGGATATCGACATCGGGATATTTCTGGTTCACCAGCTGGCGGTAGGTGGTGCCGGCTTCGTCGAGCGGGTAATCGGCGATTGCCGCGAATGAAGGCTGCAGCTCGGCCAGGCTTTCAGCCGTGGTACTGGGACGAGGAAACTCCTCGCGGTCCAGCTCGAGATTGCCGTCGTTGTCGTAAACAGGAATAAGACTCTTGTCGAAATGCCCGTTTTCAATCGCATTGGCCGCTCGCTTCTGGGACTCGGCTGCGTGTGCATCAAGCGCTTCGCGCGTAATGCCTTCCATGGTGGCGATCGCATCCCCGCAAACACCCTGGTGGGGCTGTGGGTGCATGGCGCGTAGTTTGAGGTTGTCGTTGTCCATGAACATGCTCGGCATCGCGCCTTCTTCGCCGTAGGTGGACATCATTTCTGCGCCACCAGCAATAACCAGGTCCTCTGAGCCGGACATGACGTTCATGGCAGCCAGATTAACCGAGGTGATGCCGGAGCCGCAGAAGCGGTCCAGGGTGACGCCGGAGGAACGGATATCAAAGCCGGCCTCCAGTGCGGCCATACGTGCAAGGTCACCTGACTGGCGCCCACGCTGTGACGACGTGCCGAAGATGACGTCGCCAACCTCCGCCGTATTCACTCCGTTGCGCTCCACAATGGCCTTCAGCACCGTGGCACCGAGGTGCTGTGGGTGCTGCTCCGCCAGGGAGCCTTTTCCTTTTTTGCCAATACCGCGCGGCGTGCGGCAGGCATCAATAATCCATGCTTCAGACATTCTGTACTCCTTACTTGCCTTTCCAGTTGGGCGCGCGCTTTTCGGCAAAGGCCGTCGCGCCTTCGATGGCGTCCTCGCTGGAGAACACCGGCATAACAATCTCGTTCTGCTTGGCCATCATTTCATCCGAGGTCCAGTCCTCGGCCTGTGCGACGACCATCATGCTTGCGGCAACGGCCATGGGGCCATTGGCCGCGATTTTCGCGGCCAGTTCCTTGGCCGCCTCCAGGGCCGTGCCAGAGGGCACTACCTGGTTGATGAGCCCCAGCTCATAGGCCCGCTGGGCGGAGATAAAATCACCGGTCAGGGCCAGTTCCATGGCGATGCGCGGCGAAATCTGTTTTGGCAGCTTAACCAGGCCACCGGCCGCAGCAGCAAGGCCGCGTTTGACCTCCGGGATACCAAATTTGGCGTCGTCGGCAACGACCAGCAGGTCGCAGGTGATCGCCAGTTCCATGCCGCCGGCCAGTGCGTAACCCTCTACCGCACCGATCAGCGGTTTCTTGCAACGATACTCGGTCAGGCCGGCAAAGCCGCGGCCTTCGACCTGCGGTGTCTCGCCGGTGACAAAGGCTTTGAGATCCATGCCGGAACAGAAGGTGCCGCCCGCGCCGGTCAGGATGCCAACGCGCAGTTCATCGTTCCCTTCAAGCTGGTCGATCGCGGCGGCAACGCCCTCCGCTAATGCCCTGTTCGCGGCATTCTTTGCCTTGGGACGGTTGAGCGTGATGATGAGGGTATTGCCCTCAACGCTGGTCAAGACTTCATCTGACATGCGGATCTCCTGAAGATTAGGGATGAATAAACGATACGCCGAATTCGGCGAGGGGTTCGACCATGGCGCCGCGCGCCTCGGCCTCGGGGCTGGAGGCGTTGCCCTGCAGTGCGCGCTTCTTGACGCCCTGCAAAATAGCGGCGAGGCGGAAGAAGCAGAACACCAGGTAGAAATTCCAGTTCTCGATGCCGTTGCGAGCGGTGCGCTCGCAGTAGCGCTGTACATAGTCGTCATCGCTGGGCAGACCCAGGGCGTCTCGATCGACGCCCATTAAGCCAGCGATACCGCCCGGCTGTGACGGCAGCTGCCAGGCCATAACCTGATAGGACAGGTCAGCCAGGGGGTGCCCCAGCGTGGACAATTCCCAGTCCAGCACGGCGATAATGCGCGGCTCTGTCGGGTGATACATGACATTGTCCAAGCGGTAGTCACCGTGCACGAGGCTGACGGTACCGTCATCCTCGGGCATGTTGGCTTGCAGCCACTCGATCAGGCGCTCCATATTCGAGCTGTGCTCGGTTTCCGATGCCCGATACTGTTTGGTCCAGCGGCTCACCTGGCGTTCGAAGTAGTTGCCTGGGCGGCCATAATCTGAGAGGCCAATGCTGTCTACATTGACGCTATGCAGGGCCGCCAGTACGCGATTCATGTCGTCATACATCGCGGCGCGCTCGGCCTTATCATCAATCTCTGGCAGCGCCGGGTCCCAGAACACGCGCCCCTCGAGAAATTCCATGACGTAGAACATGGAGCCAATGACGTCTTCGTCTTCGCACAGAAGATAGGTCTTGGGGACGGGCACGTCGGTCTGTTGCAAGGCATTGATGACGCGATACTCGCGGTCTACTGCGTGCGCGGATTTGAGGAGTTCGCCAGGCGGTTTACGTCTCAGCACATAGTGCCGACCCTGGGAGCTGAGCTTGAAGGTGGGGTTGGATTGACCGCCGGCAAATTTCTCCGCGCTGAGGTCATTGCCCATACCGGGGATGTGCTCCACCAGGTAGGGCGTCAGCCTTTCCAGGTCGAGATGCTGAGCACTCATGGTCTGCCGTCACTCCTCGCACTGCATAACAGCGCGACAGTCTGTTAGTAAGCCCCCGCGTGGACAATGACGGAGGCAAACAAAAAAGTAGACGGAAAGTGACAGCGCCGCCAGCGCCCGACGGGGCCGGCGGCAAGCCGCTTGTCGCGGCGGTAGAGGCCTAGGTCTCTACGAAGGCACGTTCGATGACGTAATGCGCCTGCTTGCCGTGGCGGGATTCCTTGAAGCCGCGGGCGTCCAGCATGGCGGTGATGTCCTTGAGCATCGAGGGGCTACCGCAGATCATGAATCTGTCGTCATCTGGATTGATAGGCTCCAGGCCGAGATCGCTAGGCAGCTTGCCAACTTTCAGCAAGTCTGTCAGGCGCCCGTTGTTGCGGAACTTCTCCCGAGTGACGGTGGGGTAGTAGAGAAGCTTATCCTGCACCATCTCACCCAGGTATTCGTCCTTGGGCAGCTCTGCGGTGATGGTTTCTTCGTAGGCCAACTCTTCAACGTGGCGGCAGCCGTGGGTCAGAATGACCTTATCGAAGGCGTCATAAATCTCCGGGTCGCGAATAATGCTCATGAAGGGTGCGAGGCCTGTTCCTGTGGCAATCAGGTAGAGATTGCGGCCAGGCAGGAGGTTGTCCAGAACCAGCGTACCCGTCGCCTTGCTGTTGACCAGAACCTCATCGCCCACCTGAATATTCTGCAGCTGGGAAGTCAAAGGCCCGTCCGGCACCTTGATGGAGAAGAACTCCAGTTCGTCGGCGTAGTTGGCACTGGCCATGCTGTAAGCGCGCATCAGCGGCTTTCCCTCGCGCTCAAGGCCAATCATGGTGAAATGGCCGTTCTTGAAGCGGAATCCCTGGTTGCGTGTGGTGCGGAAGCTGAACAATCGGTCCGTCCAGTGATGCACTGCGGTAACTTCTTCCTTGAGGATTGAGGCCATGAGCGTGTCTCCAATAGCTGCGTCTGTCCTGTAATGCGTAAAGAATAGGGGCTTGTCTTATATCGGTAAAACGAGAATAATGAATAATCTATATCTATAAAATAGATATAAAATCTCGAGCTCAAAGGGGCAGTTAATGCGCTACAGCCTTCGTCAATTGGAGGTCTTCCTGGCCACGGCACGCTTCGAGAATGTGTCTCGAGCCGCCGATGCGCTGGCGATGTCGCAGTCTGCCGCGAGCAGCGCGCTGAAAGAGCTGGAGTCGCAGTTCGATGTGCTGCTCTTCGACCGCGTGGGTAAGCGGCTTAAGCTGAGTGAGCTGGGTTCTCAGCTGCGGCCTGCGGCTGAAAACCTGCTGGCCCAGGCTCAGGCCTTCGAGCAGGGCCTGTCAGGGCAGGAGGCCGCCGGCGACCTGCGAGTCGGGGCCACACTCACCATCGGCAATTACCTGGCCGTAGCGATGATCGCCGAGTTTCGTCAGCAGTCGCCCGGTGTGGATATCTCCTTGACCGTGGAGAACACCGCTGCCATTGCCGAGGCTGTTGCGGGATTTGAGCTGGACGTCGGTCTGGTGGAGGGCGAATTCCATCACCCGGAGCTCGAAACCCTGCACTGGCGGGAAGACGAACTGCAGGTCTTCTGTGCACCGGAGCATCCGCTCGCTAGTGGCGGTCCGATCGGGGACGATGCGCTGCTTGCGCAGCGCTGGATTGTGCGTGAGTCCGGATCCGGTACACGCCAGACCTTTGAGCGGGCAATGCATGGCATCCTGACTGACCTGGATGTTTCTTTGGAGTTGCAGCATACCGAGGCCATTAAGCGCGCCGTAGAGGCCGGGCTGGGCGTCGGGTGTCTGTCACAAATTGCCCTCAAGGATGCCTTCGGCCGCGGTTCGTTGGTGCCGCTGGATGTTCCTCACAGGGATTTCAGCCGGCAGCTGAACATTATTCTGCACCGCCGGAAATACCATGGCGCAGCACTATCGCGATGGCTTCAGTTGTGTGGTATTACTCGTACGCAGAATGATTGAGCCGATCGACAGCGCAGCCCGGCGCGCGGTAGAAGATGAAACCCAGCGTTACGTCGCCCTGGCGAGCGATTTGCTCGACTATCCCTTTGAAGCCATCCATGTGCAGTTCGATCTGCGCGGTCGTGCAGCGGGCATGTTCAAGGCCGAGGGCCGCCGGCGCTGGCTACGCTTCAACCCCTGGATTTTCGCCAAGTACTACGATGAGCATTTCAGCGGCACGATCCCCCATGAGGTCGCACATTACATCGTGCACGAACTCTATGGCTTCGGCGTTAGGCCGCACGGCCAGGAATGGCGCGGCGTCATGGGGCTGTTCGAGGCGGACCCCGGCGTAACCTTCAACGCAGATCTCAGCGGTGTACCACAGCGGCGGCAGCGCACCCACCGCTATCGTTGCGACTGCCGCGAGCATGAGGTCTCTTCAACGCGGCACAATCGCGTGATGCGTGGCACCGCCAGCTACCTATGTCGCTACTGTAATGCCGAGCTGCGCTATGACCCTTAACGACTGGCCACTGCCCTGACTCCTGGCGCGGGACGGGTACGTCGCACAGGTTGCTAGTCGACGTCCATTTCCACGCCGCTGAAGGTATGGTTCTCCTCTGTCAGGTCCACGGAGTCGATGACTGATCGCTCAGCATCCATGCCGAGATCGTTTACCAGGTAGCGTTTGGTCTCTACATCGCGTTCTTCCGCCAGCGTCTGCAGGCTGCTGTCCGGAATGTTAATGCTCGCCGCCACGGCCTCGTACTGATTGCGCACCGACACAGGCTGGCCGGCATCGTCGGCGAGCGGCAGGCCCAGCGCGGCGTAGCGAGCCTCGATGGCGGCCGTCCACTCGGGGCCCTTGGCCTTGACCTCGTCCTCGCTGATCCCTTCGGCGATAAACTGCGCCGCCAGGTCATTTTTTTGCAGGCGCACGCGGTCCAGTTCCGGATTCACCCGGCCATCAATTAACAGGGTCAGCTGCGGCCGTTGGGCAAAGGCCTCTGCCAGGGAGGCGAGCTTCTGCTGTGCCGGCCCGTCGAGGCTTGTTGACCCCGCCGCGAAGTTCACTCGTTGCAAGTCCTCCTCGCTGCCCACGAGGCCCGCCAGCAGGTTAAAGGGCGCCGTGGCGGCCTTGGTGATGAGGTTGATAAAGGCACCGGCGATGACCGAGCCCAGCGAGAACTCTGGATCGTTGATATCACCAGAGACCGGAACGGACAGATCGATGACGCCGTTGGCATCCGTCAGCAGTGAAATGCCGAGTTGCAGGGGCACATTAACGGCCTTGTCACTGTCGATCTTCTCGCCAAGCTTCAGTTGGTCGATGACCAGCTTATTGTCACCGTCCAGGCGCCCCTCATCGAGGCTGTAGCGCACGTTCAAGGTCATCACGCCCCGCTCGATAGCATAGCCTGCATAGGTCCCCGAGTAGGGGGTCAGGCGGGCGAGATCGAGTCCTTCGAAGCCCAGGCCAAGGTCCAGGGCCGGGGGCTGTGCCATTGGGCGCGCATTGCCTGCTAGATTCACCGGCGCATAGCCATCGACGGAACCTGCAAAGTCGATATTGGCGGTTTTCGTTGGATCCGAGCTGAGGCCGGTAATTTCCCCGCCCAAATCGCCGATGACCGTGCGGAAAACGATGGGCAGGGATTCATCCATGAAGTCGACCTGGCTCTCGGTCATCTGGATCGAGCCGATGTCATAGCCCCAGGCCTGTGCAGCTTCCGCCGCTTCGTCAACATCCACATCTGCGGCCTCCAGCTCCTGCTGCAGCACCTTCGAGGAATTGATGGAACCATCTTCATAAATGTGCAGACGGCCGGCATAGCCAGTCAGCCGCAGCGTATCGAGATTGACGTGCTGCTTTTCGAGGGAGACTGCCAGTCCTTCGAGATGGAGCGCTTCCCACCCGGTCAAGGCCTGCTCCTCGCCGCTCAGGGTGAGCTGCAGCTCCCGGATATTGCCGTCCATGTTGACGGTGGTAGGGCTATAGTCTGCCAGCGCGATAGTCCCCTGGGCGTTGGCAGTGCCGCTGTCGAGCGTAGCCTGCAGCGCGTCAGGGATCGCCGGGCTAAAGCGCGGCAGGTGCAGATCCTCGAAGTTAAAGCTGAACTCCCCCGTCCCGTCTTCAAGTGCAATAGCGCCTTCGGTGCCCAGCCGCGATTTCTCGTTTACGGTGATTTGCAGGGATGCGCTCGTATCGCCAGCGAATGGCCAGTTAACCTCGCCAATGGCGACGTCGACCGGGGCGATTGTCGTCATGGGGGGATCAGTAAAGTTGGAGCGCCAGCTGATGCGGCCGTTAATCAGGCTGCTGCCCTTGAGTTTTGCCTGCCACTCGATGCCTGGCGCTGCGTCTTCCGCTTGGTCATCCTCTGGCTCACCAGCGGGAAAGCCCGAGGTGTCCAGCATCTGCAAGAGGCTGAAGGTTTCGCCGTCGCTCCAGCCCTCCAGAATAGGCTCTCGTAGCTCAATACTGCCGACCTCAACGCTGCCCTGGCTATCAACGTTGATGTCGGTAATGGCCAGTGCATCGAGTGCTACCCGGGTATCGGCAATATCAACACCTGCCTGGGGTGTAATTTCGAATTCAGAGACTTCAAGCACGCCACCTTGCAGGCGATAGGCCAATGCATCCCCCCACTCAACATCATATTCACCCTCTATACTCAGCGCGCCGCTCGCCAGCTCGAAATTGACCCAGGGCGCGATAAAGCGCCAAGCGGGAAGCAGGCTGATGTTACTCAGGCGCAAGCTGCCTGAACTGGTACTCGTTGGCACCGACACGAGGCCTTCCCAGTACAGCTCGCCGCCGGCTTCGTCCTTCGCCTTGAGCGAGTAGGGCTTGCCTTCCACGAGTACTGTCGAGAGCTCGGTGACATAGATGGCAAGATCGTCTAAATAGGTGGAATAGGGCTCCGCGCGGCTCGCGTCGAGATAACTCAGGCGCTGCGATGACAGGTCCAACTCGGCGATGGTGACACCGGGGATGCCCGCTTCCTCGGACGCGGGCTCAGCTACGGGTGCCGGAGCCGGCTCGCTTGCCAGAAAGTCATCGAAGTTAAACGCGCCCTCGCTGTTGCGTACAACGCTGAGATTGAGCTTCCCTAATTGCACGCGATCCAGCACCCAACCGCTTTGCCAGATACTGCTGAGCGAGAGGTTGACCTCAGCGCGCTCGAAATCAAGGAAGTCACTATTGTCGGGGTTTTTCAGGGCAACATCGTGCGCCACAAGACCGTTGCTGAAGGGGTTGAAGTAAATGAATTTCGAACTCAACTCACGCTGGTACTCGCGGTCCAGGAACCAGTGGGGCGCCAGATTCAGGACAGGCAGAATAAAAAACAGGCAAAAGCCCAGATAGCTGACGTAGATCAGAAGCGTATTTTTGAGCCAGACGGGCACGTGCATTCCTCGCGGTTGTTGTCCCTTACCCTGTGCGCGCCGGCGCCACCCTCGCAAATTTGGGTACAAGGGCGTTGCCACCGGGGGACTCCATAAAGATAGGCATAAGGATAGTCACCGATCCAGCGTATTGCGAAACTTGCGCCCCGATTTGTCTAGATTCCTTTGCGGTATGAATAGGGTGTCATACCGGTCCATCCCTTGAACGCGCGGATAAAGGCGCTGGATTCAGAGAAGCCGGAGCGATGGGCAATCTCCTCGATAGACAGGCCGTGCTTGCCGAGCAGGTACAGCGCTGCGTCGCGGCGAACCTGGCTTTTGAGCTCTTTGAAGCTCGCGCCCTCGGCAGAGAGCCGACGCCTGAGCGTCTGCGGGTGCAGCTCCATGGCGCCAGCAGTTTCGACCAGTTCGGGCATGTCTTCGATATGCCGACGCAGGTGATCTCGCACCCGGGTGGTCCAGCTGTCTTGCTCGTAACGCTGCGAGAGCAGTATCAGCAGCGGGTGGCGTAGGAAATGTCGCAAGGATTTTTCGTCCTGCACGACGCGACGTTCCAGCAGCGCGGTGGAGAATACCAGGGCACTTTCGCCCGCTTCGAAATCCACCGGATTGGCCAGGAACATGTGACGATAGTCTGCGGGCTCGGCCTCCTGAGCGCTGTGCAGGCGTACCTGGCTGAGGGGCATAAACTCTTCAATCAGCCAGCTCGCGAAGCGGTGGGCGTTGAATAGTGTCATCTCGATCCCATAGGCCCGCAGAGCAGAGTTAACGTCCAAAGGCCCCAGTGAAATGCTGCTGGTCTCGGGGCCAGTGATCAACTGGGGCTGCATGCCGGTGTCGAACAGTTGGAAGAAGCGGCAGTAGCGAGACATCGCCTGCCCCAGGGTCTCCGAGCCGATAACGGCATGGCACATCATGGACCAGGCGCCGATCGGAATTCGGCGCTCCAGGTAGCCCAGTGCCTCGTCTCCCATAGCCAGCATTGTACTGACCTGGAGATTGGCAAAACGCTCTATCGAGATGCGTGCGCCGTCGGCCTTCAGCAGGCGTGGCGACAGTCGATTGCGGCGTAGCAGCTCTGTGGTATCGATGCCGTGGCGCGGGCAATTGGCCAGGACCGCGCGTGCAAAGTGCACGGAGGTGGATTCACTGCTGCGCACCTTCAGTCTGCCGTGTTGCTCATGTGCAGTGGCCGCCGTTCAACGGAAGCGACGCGGTTGCGGCCGCCACGTTTGGCGATATACATAGCCTGATCGGCCTCGCTACTGAGGACATCGAGATTGGCGTGACCGTTAGAACCTGCCACCCCCAGGCTGATAGTGATTGGAATCGCTTGTCCGTCTACGATCATGGGCTCATCGGCGATGGCCTGGCGAATCCGCTCCGCGAGAATGCGCGCAGCGCCCATGTTGGTATTGGGCAACACCAGGAGAAACTCTTCACCGCCCACCCGTGCGACAACGTCCGACGAGCGACACATCGATGCCAGCAGCGAGGCGATCTCGCAGAGAACCTGGTCGCCGGTATCGTGACCAAAGCTTTCATTGACGCGCTTAAAGTGGTCGATATCCACCATGATGGCGGCCGTGGCGAGACCCTCTCGGCCTGCTGAAGCGAGGCTGACCTGGAGGGCATCCTCCATGCCGCGCTGATTGAGCAGGCCGGTCAAGGCGTCCTCGGTAGACATCGTCGACAGGCCTTGCTGATATTCAATGGCCACACTGCCAAGGAAGCCGACAACCAGCAGCGTATAGCTCAGGCTGTAGAAGCCAAACAATAGCGCCTGACCCATCGCCAGCCCATCGGGCTGAGCGGCCTGCACGGCAGCACTGGGCAGTGCTACCACGAGAATGCCCGTAGCAATGGCAAGGATAGCATCGCCAATGTTCCGCTCCCGCCAGCTGCGACGCAGGGCAAGAATGGCTGTAGCAAGGGAGAACAGGGCGACCGCGCCGCAGTGAATGGTGAACAGCTCTGCGGGCTCCGCAAAAAATACGGCCAGCGTGGCGCCGAAGCATACCAGCCCGAGCACCACGCGGCCGATAGCGATGCCGCTGCGCTGACTCATCGCCAGGAAGAGTATGTAGCTGTTGATGATCGACGCAGCCATGGGTACGTCGACGCCCAACTCCAGTGAGTAGCCCTGTTGCAGCGTGTAGGCAAGCCACCCCAGCAGGGCAGCCATGAAGTATACGGAAAACAGGCCAAGACCTCGCGGGGGCGAGCTCGAGTCGCTGAGAAAGTAAATCACGAGCATCTGCGCGCAGGTCAGCCCCAGCACCACGCCGTAGTGCAGGATTGTCCAGTGTTCAGAAAAAATCTGGTCCATAGGGAGCGTTGTTATCCGCCTCGAGCGCTGTCACTTCGAGTCAATTTATTTGTAGGAGCCCGTCATTGCTGGCCCTGTTCCGCCGCAACATACTGAGCGCCCTGTATGTTCTGAGCCCTGGCGGGAGACACTGATGCTGCACCGAGAATTCACCGAAGAACAGGAAATGTTCCGGGACGCCTACCGCAAATTCCTCACCGCAGAGATTGTGCCACATATGGAAGAGTGGCGTGAGGCGGGAATTGTTGATCGCGAGGCCTTTCGCAAGGCCGGCGAGCAGGGATTCCTGATGGTCTGGCCTGATGAGAAATACGGCGGCATCGGTGATTACGATATTCGCTACGACCAGGTGATTCTTGAGGAAAACGCCTATGCGCGGGTCGGCGACTGGTTCGCGAACCTGCACAGCCGTCTGGTGGGGCCCTACCTGACGCGCTTTGGTTCAGAAGAGCAGTGTGAGCGTTTTTTGCCCAAGTGTGTAACGGGTGAATGCATATTGGCGATCGCCATGACCGAGCCCGATGCCGGCAGCGATCTGTCGGGCATGCGCAGCACAGCAACAGAGGCCGATGATCATTGGGTGCTAAACGGTTCCAAGACCTACATCTCCAATGGGATCAATGCGGATCTAGTAGTCGTAGCGGCAAAGACCGACCCGGAAAATAATCCTCACCATATGACGCTGTTCCTGGTGGAGCGTGGGATGGATGGGTTCGAGCGTGGCCGCAATCTGAAAAAGATGGGCATGAAGGGCCAGGACACCGCAGAGCTTTTCTTTAACGACGTCAAGGTGCCCAAAGCAAACGTGCTTGGTGAGCCGGGCAAGGGCTTTATTTATTTGATGGAGGGCCTGGCAGAAGAGCGCCTGCTCGGGGCAATGGGTTACATTGCCGCTGCCCAGCTGTCCTGGGATCTCACCGCGGAATTCGTAAAAGAGCGCAAGGCCTTCGGTAAGACCGTGGCCGCCTTCCAGAACACCCAGTTCCAGCTGGCAGACTTGCGTACGGAACTGGACATAGCCCAGTGCTTTGTGGATCAGTGTGTGTCGGCCTTCAACCGTGGCGAGCTCACGGCCGTCGACGCGGCCAAGGCCAAGCTGGTGACCAGCGAGCTGCAGCTCAAGGTCGCCGACATTGGCGTGCAGTTGCACGGGGGCGCCGGCTATATGGATGAGTACCCAATCAGCCGGCAGTTCACCGACGCCAAGATCTCACCCATTTATGCGGGCAGTTCCGAAATCATGAAGCTGATTATCAGCCGCGACATACTCGGCGATAACTACAGCCCCTTCAACAGCCGTAATTTCTAGAACCGATAAGGAGATCCGACATGGACCTGAATGGAAAAATTGCAATTGTCACCGGTGGCGCCTCCGGCCTGGGACAGGCCACGGTAGAGGCCTATGTCGCGAAAGGCGTGAAGGTTGCGATCTTTGATCTCAATGCCGAGCGCGCCCAGGCAGTTATTGAAGACCTCGGCGCTGATAACGTTGCCTTCTGGTCGGTGAACGTGGCAGACGAGGAGTCGGTAAAGACTGCCGTGGCTGAGGTGGTCGAGAAGTTCGGCGCGCTGCACATCTGCAATAACTTCGCCGGCATTGGCAGCGCCTGCAAGACGCTGAGCAAAAATGGCCCCTTCCCGATGGAACAGTGGCAGCCAGTGATCGACATAAACCTGACCGGAACCTTCAACGTCTCACGTTTTGCCGCCGAGCAAATGGCAAAGAACGAGCCGGTTAATGACGATGGCGGCCGTGGTGTGATTATTAATACGGCCTCCGTTGCTGCCTACGAGGGCCAGGTAGGGCAGCTCGCCTACAGCGCGACCAAGGGCGGGGTGGTTGGTATTACACTGCCGATGGCTCGCGATCTGGCCAGCTATGGCGTGCGCGTCAATACTATCGTGCCCGGGCTGATTCACACGCCCCTCTTTGAGATGCTGCCGGAGCCTGCCTATAAGTCGCTGGAAGCCTCCGTGGTCTATCCCAGCCGCCTCGGCAAGCCACATGAAATTGGTCACCTCGCCGTGTTCATGGCGGAGAACGATTACCTGAACGGCGAATGCATTCGCCTGGATGGCGCGATTCGCATGCAGCCGCGCTAGGAGACCAGCATGGGACCACTAAACGGCTATACCATCATCGAGCTGGCGGGTATCGGGCCCGCCCCCATGGGCGGCATGATACTCGCGGACATGGGCGCCGAGGTGATACGCATCGATCGGCCTGGTGGCGCTGACCCAAAGCTGACGGAAAATGTCAGCGGCCGGGGTAAGAAATCAGTAGTGCTCAATCTGAAGGATCCGGCTGCGGTAGATACCCTGCTACGCATGGTCGAAAACGCAGATGCAATCATCGATCCGCTGCGGCCGGGCGTCTGCGAAAAGCTGGGCATCGGCCCTGAGATTTGCCTCGCCCGCAACCCCAAACTGGTTTACGCGCGCATGACCGGCTGGGGCCAGGAGGGGCCGCTGGCGCAGGCGGCGGGACACGATATCAACTACATCTCGATTACCGGGGCGCTCTACGCCATGGGTCGCAAGGGCGAGAAGCCCGTACCGCCCTTGAACCTCGTGGGCGATATGGGCGGTGGCGGCATGCTGTTGGTCAACGGCGTGCTGGCTGCGCTGCTGGAAGCGGGAAACTCTGGCCAGGGCCAAGTCATTGATGTGGCCATGGTAGACGGCGCGGCCCAGCTCATGTGGATGTTCCACGGCTTCCAAGCGCTGGGCGGCTGGGACGAGACTGAGCGCGAATCGAATATGCTCGACGGTGGTGCACACTTTTACGATACCTATGAATGCGCTGACGGCGAGTATGTCTCCATTGGCTCTATCGAGCCGCAGTTCTATGCCCTGTTAAAGGAAAAAGCCGGACTCTCGGACGAACAGTTCGGCGACCAGAATAACCAGGGTCTGTGGCCGGACATGAAGGAAGGCCTCACCGAGGTGATCAAGCGTAAAACGCAGGCGCAGTGGTGTGAGCTGATGGAGGGCACTGACGTCTGCTTCGCGCCCGTGCTTAACTTTATGGACGCGCCCTCACATCCTGCCAACGTAGCACGGCAGAGCTATGTCGAAATCGATGGGCTGGTGCAGCCGGCGCCGGCGCCGCGCTTCAGTCGGACGCCGTCGGAGGTAGCGCACGGGACACACGCCGCCGGAGAGGATACCGATGCGGTACTCACGTCCATGGGGTTTGAGGCGCAGGAGATTGCAGCCCTCAAGGAAACCGGCAGTATCGCCTAAGGGCATCTGAACAGGATTGGGTACTGATGAGCCAATATGAAACATTGATCCTTGAACGAAACGGTCCGGTGGCAACCCTGACCCTGAACCGGCCGGAGCAACTCAATGCGATCAACGGCACGCTACGCAGAGAACTCGTGGCGGCGATCGAGGCGCTCAATGCTGATGACAGCGTGCGGGTTGTTGTTTTGACGGGTGCCGGGCGCGGCTTTAGCGCGGGCGCTGATTTGCAGGATTTCGGTGACTCTACGCAGGATACGATCGGCGACGGCACCGAGCGTGCTCTTAATCAGGAGTATAAACCCGCGCTAATGGGCATTGCGGATTCACCCAAACTGTGGATTGCGGCGGTCAATGGGCCCGCGGCTGGTGTGGGGAGTGCGTTTGCCCTGTGCTGCGATCTTGTAGTGATGGCGGAGGAGGCTTATATCTACCAAGCGTTCGCCGCGATCAGCCTGGTGCCCGATGGCGGCGCGACCTGGCATCTCGTGCGTATTCTGGGGCAAAAGCGAGCGATGGAGGTCATCCTGACCGGCGAACGCCTGCACGGGCAGCGGTGCCTGGATTGGGGCCTGTGCAATCGTGTAGAACCACTCGAGAACCTGTTGGCAGCGGCGCGAGACTGGGCGGCCGAGCTGGCGGAAAAAGCGCCACTTGCCCTACGCTACAGCAAGGAGTCGGTGGCGGCTGCCGCGCAGCTCAGCCTGCCAGAGGTGATATCTAACGAGGCGCGCATCCAGAACACCTGCATCAGCAGCGATGACTTTCGTGAAGGCCTGGCGGCCTTCTTCGAGAAACGCGCGCCGCGCTGGCAGGGCAAATAGCGCCGGCACTGTGCGATAATTCCCAGTCTTCTCGATTGGGGGGCATCGATGACAGGTGAGTTACGGCCGGAGCTGGAGGCGCTGAAAGCGCGCCTGGCCCAAACCGAGGACGAGCAACGCGAGACAGCCCGTGACAAACGTCACGCCAGCGGCTACCGCACTGCGCGAGAGAATCTCTACGACCTTGTCGATCCCGACTCTTTTCTGGAGTACGGGCAGCTCGCCGTAGCGGCGCAGCGTAATCGCCGCGACTACGAGGAATTGCAACGCGCTACCGCCGCGGACGGCATCATTACGGGCACAGCGACGATCAACGCGGAACGTGTGGGCGCCGATCATGCATCGAGCGTGGTTATCATCAACGATTACAGCGTTCTAGCCGGTACTCAGGGCTTCTTTCACCATAAGAAACTGGATCGCATCTGTGAACTGGCGGGTGCGCAGGGCTTACCGGTTGTTATGTACACAGAAGGCGGCGGTGGGCGCCCCGGTGATACGGACGTGGCGGTACAGATAGCCGGGCTTAATATACATTCCTTCCGCTTGTGGTCGGCGCTGGCCGGCGTGGTGCCGCGCATCGCGGTAAACAATGGTTATTGCTTTGCTGGCAATGCGGCGCTCTTTGGCAGTGCTGATTTCACGCTGGCGACGCGCAGCTCCTGGATTGGCATGGCGGGGCCCGCCATGATTGAAGGTGGCGGAATGGGCACTTACGAGCCCACCGAGATCGGCCCCATCGACGTGCAGGAGAAAAACGGTGTGGTGGACATCGTTGCCGATGATGAGGCCGAGGCCACAGCGCTGGCACGACAGCTGCTATCGTATTTCCAGGGCAGCGTAGCCGACTGGCAATGCCCGGATCAGTCGTCGTTGCGCGAGGCCATACCAGAGGACCGCCGCTGGGGATATCCCGTGCGGCGCATCATCGAGACCATCGCGGATGAGGGCTCTTTCCTTGAGCTGACCCGCATCTTCGGCCGCAGCGTCATCACCGGTTTCATCCGGCTTGAGGGCAGCCCCGTCGCTTTAATCGCCAACGACTGTCAGCAGCTTGGCGGCGCGGTGGACGCCGAGGCCGCCGATAAAGCGGCGCGCTTTTTGCGCACCTGCCAATCTTTTGATGTGCCGGTGTTATCACTGACGGATACGCCGGGCTTTATGGTAGGCCCTGCCAGCGAACAACAGGCCGCGGTGCGGCGCATGTCTGAGCTGTTCAATGCCGGGGCAGCGCTCACGGTGCCGCTCGTGACGATTTTCCTGCGCAAAGGTTATGGGCTCGGCGCGATGGCGATGACCGGGGGCAGCTTTGCGCGCCCATCCTATGCCGCGAGCTGGCCTACCGGTGAGTTTGGCGGCATGGGCTTGGAGGGTGCTGTGCGCCTGGGCTATCGCAAAGAACTCGAGGCCGAGGTTGACCCGGACGCGAGGGAGGCCTTGTTCAACGAGCTGGTGGCGAAGATGTATGAGGTGGGTAAGGCCACGGAGGCGGCCTCTCATCTGGAAATTGATGCCGTTATCGACCCCGTAGACACGCGAGAGCTTGTTATTCGGGCCCTCAGTGCGGCGCAGCGGTCAAGCCATTGAGCGACGCACTTCCAACAGTTTATGTTGCGGGCATTAATGCCGTATTACAGGCGGCCGCAGCCAAGAGCGTTGACTCCCGGCAGCTGGCGCTGGATGCCGCTATCAACCCCGATCTACTCCAGCTCGTCGGCGAGCGCATCCCGGTTGAAGACTACCGCCGGGTATTTGATTTGGCCGAAGCGCGCACGGGCGATCCGGGCCTCGGCCTCGCCGTAGGTCACATCACATTCTTTACGGGAATGAACCTGCACCTTTACATGTCGACGATCTGTCGCACGCTGAAGGAGTATCTGAATGTTATCCCCAGCACGATCAAACTGCATGGCGACGTGGGGCGTGTGCTGATCAGGCCGAAAGGGGACTATATCCGGTTGGAATGGCACCCCGAGGATTGGGTGGATACCAGTTGGCGCTGCCTGGTGGACGCTATGTTGTCGGCGGCGGCGATGATCGTGGGAGCCATATGCGCTTTACCTGTGCCGGTGCGCGCTGCCGAGTTCAGCTATGCAAGGCCCGCTGATTGCCGCTCGCTGGAATCGGTGTTTGGCCGCGAGCTGCGCTTTGAGCAGCCTGTATCGTGCCTCTATTTTGACCGGGAAGCCGTACATCTTCCCCTGATAGATCTCGACTATGAGCTGAGCCCGGACTTTAAGGCGCTGCCGGAGTCCTTGTTTGAGGAGCCGGACCAGGCTGACATTTTTTTGCGAGATACCCGTGACACCATGCGCCGTGCGCTACCCGGCGGTGAATTGACCATCGACATTTTGGCCGAGCAGATGAGCATTTCCCGGCGAACGCTGCAGCGCCGTTTGAACGAACGCGACACCAGCTTCAAGGAGCTACTGCTGGGCCTGCGAGAGGAACTCTCGCTGCGCTACCTGGGCGACGGGAGGCTGGCCGTGACGGAAATAGCATTGCTGCTGGGCTATTCCGATCAGGCCTCCTTTTCCAATGCCTTCAAAGCCTGGCGCGGTTGCTCTCCCACGGAATACCGTAAGTCTCGATAACAATGTCTCGATAACAATGCTTCGCCCTTGATGCCAAGCCCGAGCAGGCGGGGGTCCAGTAAACCTCCAAATAACCTATAATCGCCGCTCCCCGAAAACAGCGGAAATCCCTCAATGACCGTACGCACCCGCGTCGCGCCATCACCGACCGGTGACCCCCATGTCGGCACGGCCTACATTGCCCTGTTCAACCTCTGCTTCGCACGCGCTCACGGCGGACAGTTTTTGCTGCGTATTGAGGACACCGATCAGGCGCGCAGTACGCCAGAGTCTGAGCAAGCCATCCTCGATTCCCTGCGCTGGCTGGGTCTGGACTGGGATGAAGGCCCGGATGTCGGTGGCGAGTTCGGCCCCTACCGGCAAAGCGAGCGCATGGACCTGTACGGCCAATATGCGCAACAGCTTGTGGATGAGGGTAAAGCCTTCCTCTGTTACCGGACTGCGGCTGAACTGAATGAGCTGCGCGAAACGCGCCGTGCCGCCGGCAATGCCACCGCGCTGAAGCCCTCTGACCTGCAGCTACCCCCCGACGAAGTGAGCAAACGGCAGGCCGCCGGTGAGCCCTTTGTGATCCGCATGATGGTGCCAGAAGAGGAGGGTGTTTGCGCTGTCGATGATCTCCTGCGCGGCAGTATTGAACTTGATTGGAGCATGGTTGACGCCCAGGTATTGCTGAAATCTGACGGCATGCCTACCTATCACCTGGCGAATGTGGTGGATGATCACCTGATGGGAATCACCCACGTGCTGCGCGGAGAGGAGTGGATAAACTCTGCGCCCAAGCACAAGCTGCTCTACGAGTACTTTGGCTGGGACATGCCTGTGCTCTGCCACCTGCCGCTGCTGCGCAACCCGGATAAATCCAAGCTCAGTAAGCGCAAGAACCCCACCAGCATCCTCTACTACCAGCGCATGGGTTTTTTGCCGGAGGCCTTACTTAATTATCTGGGCCGCATGGGGTGGTCGATGCCGGATGAGCGGGAAAAGTTCTCGCTGGGGGAGATGCTAGCGCAGTTCGATATACAGCGCGTCTCGCTGGGCGGGCCGATTTTTGATGTAGAAAAGCTGAGCTGGCTTAACGGCCTCTATATTCGCGAGGACCTGAGCGAGGCCGAACTGGCCGAGCGACTGGTTGACTGGGCCTATAACGCCGAGACACTTCAGGCGGTGCTGCCGCATGCGCAAAAGCGCATGGAGACGCTGAGCGATTTCGCGCCGCTGGCGTCTTTTTTGGTGTCTGGCACGCTGCCGATCAGCGAGGCCAGCTTCGAGGCGGTGAAAGCTGAACGCGAGGACATGGTGCGCCATATGCAGTTCGCCCTATGGCGCTTGGAAGCCCTGCGGCACTGGGATCGCGACAGCGTTTGGGACGCCATGAAGACCCTGGCTGACAGCCTGGATGTAAAGATCAAAGATTTTCTGGCGCCGCTATTCGTGGCAATCGCTGGCTCCAGTGCCTCCTTCTCGGTGGTGGATTCTATGGATCTGCTGGGCCCGGACCTGAGCCGTGCTCGCATCCGTCATGCGATCGGCGTGCTGGGTGGCGTATCCAAAAAAGCAATGAAGCGTCTGGAAAAAGAGTTCCAGACATTGGAAGAGGGCTAAGCCATGGCAGTAAATCTCGCAACATCCTTCGTATCGACCCTCGTCAGAGGCACCAGCGGCATCAGCGCACGGCCGCAGTTGCAGAAACCGGCGCAGCTGCTTGAGCTTTATGACATCGAGAATTGCCCCTACTGCCGCCTGGTGCGTGAGGCGCTGACAGAGCTTGATCTTGACGTCATCATCTACCCCTGCCCGAAGAAGGGCACGCGCTTCCGGCCGGAGTTGGAAGCGCGCGGCGGTACGGCGCAGTTCCCTTACCTTGTGGATTCGAACACCGGCACCGAGATGTACGAATCGCTCGATATTGTGGCCTATCTCTTCGCCACCTATGGGGGCGGTACGGTGCCGCTCAAATGGCGAGCCGGTGGCCTGCAGACCTTGGGCTCCATGACCGCCAGTGCGGTACGCATGGGGCGGGGCATGCAGTTGCGCGGCGGACGCGAGCCCGGCGAGCTGCTGGAACTGTACAGCTTTGAATCCAGTCCCTACGCGCGCGCCGTGCGCGAGAAGCTCTGTGAGATGGAGATACCCTATATTGTGCGCAACTGCGGCCGCAGCAAGCCTGGCGAGTGGCTACTGCCACCGCTCAGGGATGCGCTCAAGATCGAGGTGGAGAGTGATTTGGAAAACCGTCGCAGGCTGCAGGCTGATGAGGGCAGGGTCTCCATCCCCTATCTCTACGACCCTAACACCGGCCGCGGCCTGTTCGAGTCTGAGCAGATACTGGACTACCTGGAAGAGAGCTACGCGGCATGAGTGATGCGGAAACCGAGCAGCAAGAAGAGGCGGGACAGCCAGCATCACTGCAGGATACGATCAGCCGGGAAGCTGCCGACCTGATGTACCACCTGCGCTGCTCGGATGCGCCGGACGACGTGCTTGAGGAAGCCACTGGCCATATCCGCGCGGCCATGACGGCGATGACACCCTGGCTGCGCGAGGGAGAGGGCTGGTCGGTATTGACCCGCGCGGGCGAGCGGGCGCCGCTAGATTGGAACCTTGAGGACTTGACGGCGGTGATGCCCTACAGCCCAGTCTCCGGCAAGCACAACCCGATCGCCCCGCCACTGCGAATGTGGCAGGAGGAGGGCGCAGTGCGGGGCGAGGCGCTCTTTACCCCGATTTATGCAGGCCCACCGGAAAGCGTCCACGGCGGCATTATTGCTGCGGTCTTTGACGAACTGCTGTCCATGGCAAACGTGGTAGTGGGCAGCGCCGGATTTACCGGGTCGCTCACGATCAAGTACCATCGAAAGACGCCGCTGAATACGCCCGTGGAGCTATGGGCAGTGAACGAGCTGAATGAAGGCCGAAAGCAGCTGAGCCGCGGTGAGATGCGGGTAAACGGCGAAGTAACGGCCAGCGCCGAGGGCCTTTTCATCCTTGGCGCAGAACACAAGAAGCACAACTTTGACGGACCCGACGCAAGTTAGCGACAGACCTGATAACGATAGACGTGCTATCGAGAAAGAGGACCCATCATGCCAGCCCCCCTGTTAAGCCGCCGCGATCTTGAATTCATGCTTTACGAGCTGCTGGATACGGAGGCCATGGCCAGCCGCGAGCGCTATGCCGACCACAATCGCGAAACCATCGATGCAGCGCTCGACACTGCCCAGGCAGTCGCTGAAAAGTACTTCCTGCCCATCCGCCAGAAGGTGGATACAAACCAGCCAACCTTCAATGGCAAAACCGTCGATATGATCCCCGAGATTAAAGTCGCCCTGGATGCTGTGATTGAGTCGGGCCTGGCTTTCCCGGGCGCGGATTACGAGATGGGCGGCATGCAGTTGCCCGGGGCAGCCGCCGCCGCCTGTGGCGCTTATCTAAATGCCGCGGCAAGCACCACCATGGGCTACATCGGTCTGACCAATGCCAATGTGAACCTTATCCGTGCCCACGGCACCGAAGAGCAGAAGAAAACCTGGGTGGAGCCGCAGCTGAATGGCCGCTTTGCCGGCACCATGGCGATGAGCGAGCCCGGCGCGGGCTCCAGCCTGGCAGACCTCACCACCTCGGCTGAACAACAGGCAGACGGGAGCTACCGGGTCACTGGCAACAAGATCTGGATTTCCGGCGGCGACCATGAACTGAATGAAAACATCGTGCACCTGGTTCTGGCGCGCGTTAAGGGCGCACCGAAAGGCGTAAAGGGCATTTCCCTGTTTATCGTGCCGAAGTTTTTGGTGAACGAAGACGGCAGCCTTGGCGAGCGCAACGACGTGTGGCTGGCAGGTCTCTTCCACAAAATGGGCGGCCGCGGCCAAACCTCGACCGCACTGAACTTTGGCGAAAACGGTGGCGCGGTGGGCTACCTGGTTGGCGAAGAGAACAAGGGCCTGATGTACATGTTCCACATGATGAATGAGGCGCGCATTATGGTGGGCAGCGGCGCGGCCATTATGGCGCTGGCGGGTTATCAGTATTCCCTCGACTACGCCCGCAATCGACCTCAGGGCCGGCTGCCCTCCAACAAGGACCCGCTGGCGCCGCCGGTAAACATCGCTGAACACGCGGACGTTAAACGCATGCTGCTTGCACAAAAGGCCTATGCGGAGGGCGCCTATGCGCTGTGCCTGTTCGGCACGCAGCTGTCGGAAGACGAGCACACCGCCGCGACAGAGGAAGAGCGTGCCAAGGCGCACGAGCTGCTCGACTTCCTCACGCCAATCATTAAGACCTGGCCCTCAGAGTGGGGCCCGAAGGCCAACAGCCTGGCGATACAGGTACTCGGTGGCTCTGGCTATGTGAACGAGCACCCGGTTGAGATGATGTATCGGGATAACCGCCTGAACCCCATCCACGAGGGAACGACGGGCATTCAATCTCTCGATTTGCTTGCCCGGAAGGTACCCCAGCATAACCTGGCCGGGTATCAGGCCTGCCTGGCGGCGATGGAAAAAGCCATTGTGACCGCACGCGACTTCCCGCAACTTGCTCCCTTTGCGGACCAGCTAACGGATTCTATCGGCAGTTTAAAGGCGACGACGGAAACCTTGTTGGCTGCCATGATGAAAGAAGATATCGACCTGGCGTTGGCGAACTCAGTAAAGTACCTCGATTTGTTCGGCCACGTGGTCATTGCCTGGATGTGGCTGTGGCAGGGTACGGTCGCCGCGGAGAAGCTGGCTGAGCACCCGCACGAGAGTGAGGCCGACTTCTACCGCGGCAAGCTACAGGCCATGCGGTATTTCTTCCGTTACGAATTGCCCGAGACCGAAGTTTGGGCCAAGCTGCTCGCCGATGTCGACGATACCTGCCTGACGATGCAGGACAGCTGGTTCTAGATCAGGCTAATAAGGACCGCGCGACTATGTTCAATGCCCTCGTAATTGACAAGAACGACGACATCCAGAACGTCTCCGTAGCATCCCTTTCGCCCGATGCACTGCCCGAGGGCGACGTTCTCGTTCGCGTCGATTACTCCACTCTCAATTACAAGGACTGCCTGGCGATAAGCGGTGCTTCGCCGGTGGTGCGTCAGTTTCCCATGGTGCCGGGTATTGATCTGGCCGGTACGGTGGAGGAGAGCGATCACCCCCGTTGGCAGCGTGGCGACAAGGTTGTGCTCAATGGCTGGGGCGTGGGCGAAGGACACTGGGGAGGGCTGGCGCAGTATGCACGGCTGAAAGGCGAATGGCTGGTTGCGCTGCCGGGAGCCTTCGATACACGTCAGGCCATGATTATTGGCACCGCCGGTTACACGTCGAGCCTGTGCGTGGATGCACTCGTAGATCACGGTATACAGCCTGGAGATGGCCAAATACTGGTGACCGGTGCCAGCGGCGGCGTTGGCAGTATCGCGATTGCTTTGCTGGCGAAGGCGGGCTTTGCGGTGGCGGCCTCCACAGGCAAATTAAACGAAACTGAGTATCTGACAAGCTTGGGTGCTAGTGAGGTTATGGATCGTGCGGAGTTTTCTGAAGCGGGGAAACCGCTGCAGCGGGAACGCTGGGCTGGAGTCATCGATGCTGCAGGCGGCAACACGCTCGCGAACGCCTGCGCACAAACTCGCTACGGCGGCGCGGTCGCTGCCTGCGGCCTGGCGGAGAGCCCCAAGTTCCCAGCGACCGTGATGCCCTTTATTCTGCGCGGTGTCAGCCTCTATGGGATCGACAGCGTGATGGCGCCCATGGCCGTGCGCGAGCGGGCGTGGGAACGCCTGGCCCGTGACCTCAATGCCAGCGTGCTGGAGGCCGTGGCCAGCGATATCAGCCTGAGCGAGGCGGTCGGAGTCGCGCCCGACGTGCTGGCCGGCAAGATCAAGGGCCGCTTGGTCGTCGACGTCAACCAATAGGCCGGCACGCCAATACCCCTTCAGTTCACCGACTGGCAGCCCCCACCCCAGCGTTCTACTGACGCCTATGCCGAATTCCCCCAGAAGGTGACACCCAGCAAAAATTCCTGCTAGCTTCAAATCCTTGTTGCACAACCTCGTGACACTCCGATGACACAAGTATGAATCTGTGAAGAAGGTTTTTCTCACACTGCTGACCGTGCTTCTTGCGCTACCGGCGACACTCTGGGCCGCCCTGGCGATTTGGGGCGAGGACCTGCTCGAGTACCATCTGCGGCCGGCCTTACCCTTTGAGCAAACGGTGGCGCCGGCTGCGCCAGACTATCATCAGGACCGCTTCTGGGCCGCACTTCCCGGAAAAGCCAGCCCCGCTCGCCTGCTTCCCTCGGGAGAATCTGCACCAGCGCTGGCCCCTGCGGATGTGTTCTATATACACCCCACGTCACTGCTGAACGGCGAACAATGGAACGCGCCCTTGTTTACCGACACTCGCAACTGGGAAATGATTAACGCCATGTTGGCGTCTCAGGCCAGCGCTTTTAATGCCTGCTGTGATGTGTATGCGCCGCACTACCGCCAGGCGACACTGTGGAGCTTTATCGACGACGAAGGGCAGGGCGGCGAACGCGCGCTGGCCCTGGCTTATCGAGATGTAGAAGCAGCCTTTGACGTGTTTCTTGCTGAGCGTAGTGTCAATCGGCCCTTCATCATCGCCAGCCATAGTCAGGGCACCTACCATGCGCTTAGGTTGCTGGCCGAGCGTATCGAAGGCCAAGAGATTGCGGACCGCCTGGTCGCGGCTTACCTCGTGGGTTACTGGGTGCCGATGGATACCTTCGAACGGAACTTGCCGTCCATACCGCCCTGCACAAGTGCAGCACAAACTGGCTGCGTGGTGCACTGGTCAACCTATGGTGAAGGCGGCGAAGGCCGGAGCATCATTCCCCACTGGTATCCCGAGGGACAGGAGGTGGTTGCTGATAAGGACATACTCTGCACCAACCCTTTGACCTGGCAGGTGGATGAAAGGTACGCCGATGCCAGCCAACATCCTGGAGCACTGTACCTGTCTGCTGGCGGCTCTGTACTTAACACCCTTTTCGACACGCCCGCCGGGGTGACCTTCGATGCCCTGCCAGACGTGCTGGAGCAGTGGACCTGGGCGCAGTGCCGCGATGGCTTACTCTTCATTGAGCCGCAGGAAGACACCTTATTCGCCAAAGGCAGCGACCCGGAAACGCGCGACTACCACATGATGGACTACAACCTGTTCTACCAGGCTGTGCGAAACAATGCCGCGCTGCGCGTGGAAGCGTTTGTGGCGCTAAATACAGCGACGGCCAATCTGTTGTTAGCAAGTAGAACTGTCCGGTTTTTATAGCAAATGAATTGTCCGCTTTTGCTGAGCCGGTGTTTTCACACCAGAGCAGCAGCGAAGCGGTTTACGCTGCTACTTTACTCCTGTGTTTCTTCAAGGTTCCATTGG
>JBCDJG010000034.1:0-51468 GCA_038748065.1 Pseudomonadota bacterium | reverse complement strand
TACCGATTTCGTCACGCTTGGGCATGGTTCGCCAGAAGCGCCAGAAGTAGGGGCGCGACTCTTCCTCGTCAGAATGCCGGGAGAAGGCGTGGTTTTGAATTCCGCGCGGGTCCATCCATTCGCAGAGGCGGTTTACCAGCGCACCCTTGCCTGCGCCATCGACTCCGGCCACAACGATGTATAGCGGTCGGCCTGCAGCGGCGAGGGCAAACTGTGCAGCCAGCAATGACTCGCGTAGTTCATCCTCTGCGCTGTCGAAGTCATCTTTGGCGAGGCTATCCTCTGCCGGTAGGCTGTCTAGCATGGGGGATTTCGTTTGCTGGCTGAATCTGTAGGGCGAAGGTATATAATGGGCACACCTTTGCCAGGGAGGCAAGTATGAGCTTCTACGAAAGCCATATCCTGCCCCGTTTTATTAATTGTGCCTGCGGGACCAAACCGATCCGGCAGCAGCGCGAGAAGGTCGTTCCCCTGGCTAGCGGGGTGGTGCTCGAAATCGGTATTGGCACCGGGCTCAACCTGCCACACTATGACGCTTCCCGGGTCGAACGCCTGATCGGCCTCGATCCCTCCGAGCGGTCCTGGCAACTGGCCGGGGCGCGGGCAGCCGAGCTCGAGTTTGAGGTGGAGTTCGTCGGTCTTCCGGGTGAAGAGATACCCCTGGAGGCCAACTCAGTTGATACAGTTCTGGTGACATTCAGCCTGTGTACGATACCGGATCCGGTCGCCGCACTCGAAGGTATGGCCCGCGTGCTGCGCCCGGGGGGCCGCCTGTTGTTCGCTGAGCACGGCAGAGCGCCGGATGCAGACGTTCAGAAGTGGCAGACGCGAATCAACCCGCTCTGGAGCCGCCTTGCCGGCGGCTGCAATTTGAATCGAGATATTCCCTCGATACTGAATCAAGGTGGCTTTGCCGTGCAACAGATGGATGAGATGTACCTGCCCAGTACACCGCGCATCGCTGGGTACAATTACTGGGGCAGTGCCACTACCACCTGATCAGGCTCGCGGCAGCACGTAAAGCTCAACCCTGCGGTTCTGGGCGCGGCCTCCCGCCGACTCATTACTGGCGATCGGCTGATCAAATGCCACGCCCTCGGTTAACATGCGCGTTCTAGCCACCTCACGTGTCACCAGGTAATCAGCCACGCTATCGGCGCGACGCTCGGACAGCTCCAGGTTGTATTGGCGCGAGCCCGTATTATCCGTGTGGCCGCTCACTCGTAGGGTCGTGTCAGCATATTTCGACAGCACCTCACCAACAGAATTCAGGACCGGATAGAAGTCGTCGCGCAGGCGATAGGAATCCGTGTTAAAGGTGATGTTTCCGGGCATTATCAGACGGATGCTGTCGCCCTCCCGCATAACGCTGACCCCCGTGCCTGCCAATTGTTCTCGCAGCTTGGCTTCCTGCACATCCATGTATGCGCCCACGCCAGCACCGACGATGCCACAGCCAAGGGCTGCATTACGCGCGTGCTTGCTCGAATCTATTGAGCCTACCAGTGCACATACGGCTGCTGCGCCGCCACCGTATTTCGCTGCCTTGCTGACCTGTTGCTCTCCGGTGTAGGGATTCGTGGTACAGGCTGCAAGTGCCGCAACAGAGGCGGCGGTCAGGATAAGTCTGGTCTTCATGGCATGTCTCCCCAACGGACTGTTCAATGCTTTCTACCTGAATTTGACCAGCGATACACGGTAGGGTTCTGTTAATATTTCGTCATGTTTCATAGACCCCTCCCCGCAAGAGAAAGCACAGTCGCCATATTTCAGGACAGACGCTGATGGACCCGATTACCCAGGGGTCCCTCGGTGCGGCACTGCCGCAGTCTCTCGTAAAACCCGCTCAGGCAGGCACCGCTGGGCTGCTTGGCCTGCTAGCGGGGATGGCCCCGGACCTCGATGTGCTGATTCGCTCCAATGAAGATCCCTTACTCTTCCTTGAGTATCATCGTCAGTTCACCCATTCGCTGATCTTCATTCCAGTGGGCGCACTGCTGTGTGCTGCGGTTTTGCACCCGCTGCTGGGGCGGCGGCGCCAGCTCAGCTTCCGCCAGACACTCTTATTCTGTTTCCTCGGTTACGCCACGCATGCCTTGCTCGATACCTGCACAACCTACGGCACCATGTTGCTATGGCCGTTTTCCGATGCCCGCTTTGCATGGAACACCATCTCCGTGATCGACCCGCTGTTCACGCTGCCGTTGCTTGCCTGCGTGCTCTACGCAGCTTTGCGGCAGCGGCCCATGGTCGCGCGATTGGGGCTCCTCTGGTGTGCGAGCTACATGGCCTTGGGCGTATACCAGCGCAACGAGGCCCAGGCGATGGGTTGGGCACTGGCGGCCGAACGTGGCCACGAGCCTGTCCGACTTGAGGCAAAACCCAGCTTTGCCAACATTCTGGTGTGGAAGACCGTCTATGAAACCGAGGATCGCTACTACGTGGATGCGGTCAGGCCCAGCCCAAGTCAGCGCGTGTATCCGGGCCAGAGTGTCGATAAGCTTGATATTGCCCGGGACTTGCCCTGGCTAGACCGAACGTCACAGCAGGCGCAGGACATCGAGCGCTTTCGCTGGTTCAGCAATGGCTATATCGCGCGTGACCCGGTGCTCCCCAACAGGGTCATCGATATACGCTACTCAATGGTGCCCAATGACGTCAGGCCGCTGTGGAGTATCGAACTGCAGCCCGAGGCCGCGGCCAGCGATCACGCGCGGTATCGCACGCACAGGGAAGCCAGCGAACAGGACCGCGCCCGAGTCTGGTCGATGCTGATCGGTGCGGACTGAAGCCGCGTGCGCTAGTGCGCGTAAATCGCCTTTGCCGCAGCGAGAGCCCTGCCCGGAGCTGTTTCATACCCCGCGCGGCCCAAGACGGATTCGAGTGCGGCGAGGCAGCTCAGCACATTGTGCTCGCTGGAGGCGTGACCCATCAACCCAATGCGCCAGGTCTTGCCGGCGAGTTCGCCGAGGCCCGCGCCAATCTCCAGGTTAAATTCTGTTAGCAGAGCGCTGCGGATCTCTGCGTCGTCAACGCCATCGGGAATATTGACCAGATTGAGCTGGGGCAGCCGGTGCTCGGCCGCCACGGCCATTGAAAGCCCCATGGCCTCGAGGCCTGCGACCAGGGCGTTGTGGTTGTGGCGGTGCCGCTCGTGAGCCTTCTCGAGGCCTTCCTCTTCCAGAATAACTAGAGACTCATGCAGCGCATAGAGGTCGTTGACAGGCGCAGTGTGGTGATAGGCGCGCTTGGCACTGCCGCCCCAGTATCCCATCACCAGCTGCATATCGAGGAACCAGCTCTGTACCTTGTGCTGCCGCGACTGGATACGTTCTACCGCCTTGGGGCTGAAGGTGACGGGTGCAATGCCGGGCACGCAGGAAAGACACTTCTGGCTACCAGAGTATACTGCGTCGGCGCCCCAGGCATCGACCTTCAGCGGTATGCCGCCCAGCGAGGTCACAGTATCCATGATGCTCAGGGCGCCACGTTCTGAAGCCAGCGCGCACAAGGCTGCAGCATCGCTGCGCACACCGGTGGACGTTTCAGCGTGAACAAAGGCAAGAACGGAGGCCTCTGGGTACTCGTCAAAGGCAGCGCGGGCCTTGGCAAGCGAGACGGGTGTGCCCCACGTATCCTGCACCATGACTGCCGTCGCGCCGCAGCGTTCCACGTTTTCTCGCATGCGGCCGCCGAACACGCCGTTCTGGCAGACGATAACGGTATCGCCGGGTGAGATCAGGTTAACGAAGCATGCCTCCATGCCGGCTGACCCAGGCGCCGAGACGGGCAGTGTCAGCTCATTCTCGGTCTGGAAGGCATACTGAAGCAGGCCTTTGATCTCATCCATGAGCTTGACGAACAAGGGGTCGAGATGGCCGATGGTTGGCCTTGCGAGCGCGCCGAGAACCCGGGCTGAGACGTCAGAGGGCCCCGGCCCCATAAGAGTGCGCTGGGGCGGATAAAAGCTTGTTGTCATGGAGGACTCCCTGCTTCGGGCTAGGGCTTTTCCAGTGGTGAGGCGGCGAAGAATACCAGCAGGGTCATATCCTCTTCAATCTCGAAGAAGGAGTGCTCGGTGGCGGGGCTGATGTACAGCAAGTTGCCGGGCCCCACCTCCTTGTCGTCTGCGCCCACGCGCATGCGCGCCTTGCCCTTGAGTACGAGGTATACCTCGTCTTCGTCGTGGGGCGCCTGCATGTCGGTGCTGCCCGCTGGCAAAGAGTAAATGCCGCAATTCAGGGCAGGCACGTTCAGAAACTCGAGGTACTCGACCTCACCGCCGCCAAGTTTGTCCCGCAGTGCGTCTAGATCGAAAACCTGCCAGTTACTGTCTGTCATCGTGTGAGTTCCGCTGGTCGCTGTATTGGCCCACCGGTTGTAGGGATAATAGGTGGGCGGTGATATAGCCAATCGAGATAATGATAAACGGATTTGATGCTCAAGGCCCACCCCTTTGACCACTGCCGGCGCATGCACCGGCGTCGCCAATTCGCTGAGTGAGCCCGCTAGCCGGCCTCAACGTTTGCCTGCGCGGCTGCGATACGCGCAACGGGCACACGAAATGGGCTGCAGGATACATAGTCCAGGCCGAGATCATGACAGAACTGAACGGAACGCGGATCGCCGCCGTGCTCGCCACAAATGCCATATTTGATGCCTTTCTTGCGCGCCCGAGACTCGCTGACCGCAATGCTCATGAGTCGCCCAACGGCGCGCTGGTCGAGGGAAACAAAGGGATCTGATTCGATGAGTTTCTTGTCCAGATACTGGGGAATGAACTTGCCGGCATCGTCGCGCGAGAAGCCATAGGTCATCTGGGTCAAATCGTTGGTGCCAAAACTCATGAATTCCACCGACCCCGCCAATCGGTCCGCGCCCAGGCAGGCTCTCGGCGTTTCCATCATAGTGCCAAGCTTATAGGGAATCGAAATACTCTTCTCCTGCAGCACCTTCTGAATGCCGCGATCGATCAGGTCGTTAATCAGACGAATTTCACGAACATTGACCACCAGTGGAATCATGATTTCCGGGAAGGGTTTCAATCCCTGCTCGGTGGCCTCGACGGCTGCACCGATGATGGCGCGGACCTGCATTTTTGTGATTTCGGGATAGACGACTGACAGGCGACAGCCGCGGAAGCCGAGCATCGGGTTGACCTCGGACAGGTTTTCCGTCATCTCACGGATTTGCGCCACTGGTTTGCCGAGTCGCTCTGCCAGGCCGGCCATGTCTTCTTCACCGTGAGGCAGAAATTCGTGCAGCGGCGGATCGAGCAAGCGCACCGTTACCGGCAGGCCGTCCATGACACGAAACAGCTCCAGCATGTCCTTGTGCTGGAATACCTGCAACTGCTTTAGAACGTCCTTGCGCTCCTTTTTGGTTTCCGACAGGATCATAGCGCGCATGAGGTCGATGCGTTCGGCGTCGAAGAACATATGCTCGGTGCGACACAGGCCGATGCCCTCAGCACCCAGCTCTCGTGCCTTGGCTGCATCTTCAGGAGTTTCTGCGTTAGCACGCACTTTCAGGCGACGGTACTTGTCCGCCCAGGACAGTAAGACCTGGAAGTCCTCTGAGGAGGAAGCCTCTGTTTTCGGAATATCACCCAGCATGACTTCCCCCGCTGTGCCATCCAGCGTGATCACGTCGCCGCGGCGTATCACGGCGCCACCGGCAGTTGTCGCCGTACCTGCCTCGTAATCAATGCTGAGATCGCCGCATCCGGTAATCGCGCACACACCCATGCCCCGGGCTACGACAGCCGCGTGGGAGGTCATACCGCCGAGCTCGGTGAGAATGCCCTGGGCGACCTTCATGCCGTGAATATCCTCCGGCGTGGTTTCCCTGCGCACCAGCACCACGGCAGTACCGTCTGCTGCAATGTCCACCGCTTCGTCAGCCGAGAAAACCACGGCTCCTGTCGCACCGCCCGGGCTGGCTGGCAGGCCCTGGGCGACGATGTCCTTTTTTGCGGCGGGGTCGACCATGGGATGCAGGAAAGCCTCGACGTGTTCCGGGGACACGCGCATGAGCGCTTCTTTCTCCGAGATCAGTCCCTCATTGACCATTTCTACGGCTATCTTGATGGAGGCTCTGCCCGTGCGCTTGCCGCTGCGCGTTTGCAGCATATAGAAGCGACCTTCCTGCACGGTGAACTCAATGTCCTGCATATCGCGGTAGTGCTTTTCTAGCAGGGCCTGGGTCTTGTGTAACTCGCTATAGACCTCGGGCAGTCGCGCATGCAGCGCCTCGATCGGCTCAGGCGTGCGGATGCCCGCCACAACATCTTCGCCAGCGGCGTTAAACAAAAACTCGCCGAAGAAGGTGCGCTCACCGGTGGAGGGGTTGCGCGTAAAGGCGACGCCGGAGCCCGAATCCTCGCCGAAGTTGCCGAATACCATCGCCTGCACGTTGACCGCCGTTCCCAGCGTTACCGAAATGTTGTTCATCTCGCGATAGACGTTGGCCCGCGGGGTATGCCAGGACAGGAATACGGCCTCGACGGCCAGGCGGAGCTGTTCGAAGGGGTCCTCTGGAAAATCCGTGATCGATTTGAAGACCGTGATGATCGCCTGCCAGTCTTCGGCGCTCATCTCGACGTCCAGCGTTTTGCCGTGGGCGCTTTTGTAGCGGGCAATCTCGTGTTCGAACTGCTCGCCGTCTACACCCAGTACAACATCAGCAAACATTTGAATGAAGCGTCGATAGGAGTCATAGGCAAAGCGGGGGTTCCCGGTTTTACGCGCCAGTCCCTCGGCTATCTCGTCGTTCAGTCCCAGGTTGAGGATGGTATTCATCATCCCCGGCATGGAAACCGGTGCGCCGGAACGAACGGAGAACAGGAGGGGATTTTCCGGATCGCCGAAACGCGCTCCCATGCGCTTTTCGACGAGGTCCAGTGCAACGCGGTACTCCTGTTCCAGCAGGTTGGGCAGTTTGTTGCCGCCCTCGAAAAACTCGCGACAGGTCGGTGTTGTGATGACAAAGCCGTAGGGCACAGGCAGCCCGAGGTTGGTCATTTCGCAGAGGTTGGCGCCTTTGCCGCCCAGCAGCTCGCGGTCGTCCTTGCTGCCTTCATTGAACAGGTATACGCGTTTGGCCATCTTGATCCCCGCATTGGTGACGCTGCCAGAAGCGCGCGAGTATATAGACTTGGCGCGGTCTTCGGGAGGCTTTTAGACCATAAAAGCGAGGAGCTTCAGTGCTTTGTAGTCAGGCTATCACCGTGTCACCGCGACCGCCGCAATGCGCGCGCAACTCCGAGGATATTTGTAGTATGGCTACAACGCAATGCCGGCAGTGCTGGGGGGCTAACGCGAGGCGATGAGGTCGGCGAGGCGGTCGAGCTCGCTCATCTCCGCCGTTGCTGGCACCATAAACAGCTCTTCGCAACCGGCGGCTTCGGCGTTGTCCAGTGCCTCAAGCACAGCCTCAGCGTTACTGCGATGTACAGACTCGGCCATCATCTTGGCGATCTCTGGTCCTGCGATGGCCAGGTACTCGTAGCAATAATCATAAAGCTTGCGCTGGCCATCGTCAGCCAGGCTGTACCAGAAGCCGCCAAGGCGGTAGGGTTTGTCAGCCCTTTCAGCGGCCGCCCAGGCTTCATCCGCCATTTGGAAAAACCGAGCCAATTCCTCGCGCTCACCGTTACCCGACCAGGCGTAGAGGCCGTCGGCCCAGTGGGCGCAGCGCGCGATGCTCTGCGGCCCCATTGCACCGGCCAGGAAGCGAGGCCCTCCTGGCTGCGTGGGTGCTGGGCCGATCATGCCGCCGCCTGCGATGATCTCTTCGCCCGCCCAGACCCGACGAATTTCAGCTATCTGGCGGTCCATGCGGCCGTAGCGCCCCTGGAATTTGGCGCCCACGGCTTCATAGTCCTTGTCACGTCCACCATAGCCGACCGACACCTTGCGAACCCGCCCCCCTGAGAGAATGTCCAGCGTAGCGATTTCTTTCGCCACGCGGACCGCGTTGTGCATGGGCAGCACGTACAGCGTCGGCGTGATCTCCACGCGTTCAGTAGCGGCGGCCGCGGCTGCAAGTACCACCCGCATATCATAGGTTGGACCGTGAATGCGTTCACCGCAGGATACGCTGTGGAAGGGGCCTTCATCCACGCGCCGGAACCATGCCATGTAATCCTCTCGCGTCAGCCCCGCTTTCATGTAGGGCAGGCAAACTCCGATTTTCATGTGCTCTCCAGGCGATTTCACAGTTTTCCTATGGTAGCCCAACTGCTAAGCTTCGCCGTCTACTGAAGTAAACCAGCGGAAAGAACATCGTGAAAATCGACGGGCCCTTTTATGCTCAGTTGCAGGACGCGGGTGCCGAGGCGCAGCGCTTGCAGGCCATTGGCTATGATGGCGTCTATACGCTTGAGGGAAGCTGGGACCCCTTCCTGCCTCTGGTACGAGCGGTGGACCACGCGCCAGGGCTCGATATCGCAACGGGTATCGCCGTCGCCTTCCCCCGCAATCCTATGCATCTGGCCTACCAGGCCTGGGACCTGAACAAATACAGCGACGGTCGATTTTTGCTGGGTATTGGTTCGCAGGTGCGCGCCCACATCGAAAATCGTTTCGGTGTTCCCTTTAGTACACCCGCCAGGCGCATGCGTGAATATATCCTTGCACTCAAGGCCATTTTTGCCTGCTGGCAGAACGGCGAGCGGCTCGACTTCGAAGGTGAATTCTTTCGCCACACCCTGATGACGCCCATGTTCAACCCAGGGCCCAGCGAGGTTGGCATTCCCCCGGTGATGCTTGGGGCGCTCGGACCAAAGATGACGGAAGTCTCTGGTGAAGTGGCTGACGGGCTTATCGTCCACCCTTTTAACAGCATGCCCTTTCTGGAAGGCCAGTCCATACCCGCGGTACAGGCGGGCCTGGAAAAGGCCGGTCGGCAACGCAGCGAGTTCACCCTGCAGATCAATGCGATTGTCATCACCGGTGAAAATGAAGAGGCGATGGCTGCCGCGGAGGAAAGTGTTAAATCGCTTCTCGGGTTCTACTCCTCAACCCCGGCATATCGACCGCCTATGGAAGCTGTCGGCTACGGCGACTTACAGCCCGAGCTGAATCGTCTTTCGAAGGAGGGCAACTGGGACGCGCTGGGGGAGTACATTGACGATGAGTTTGTCGCAGCCTTCTGCACGCGCGGCGAACCTGACCAGATAGCCCGGCTGCTGTGGCAGCGCTACGGCCAGTATGCTGACCGGCTCGCCATTTATGCGCCCTATGCCGCGCCAGACGAACTGTGGCGGGACATTATCGCCGAGTTGCATGCCTTATCTGCCGGAGCGTCTGGCAGCGGCTGATGCGCGTACCGCTCTCAGCTGCATGCAACCCTGCTGCGCTGGTCTTTGCCCTGGCGCTGCTAACTGCCTGCGCCAGTGAAATGTCGGAGCCGGACCTTGTGAGCAAATCGCCTGCGCCAGCTGGCAATACCGACTTCAGTGGCGCCTGGGAGCTCGATTACAGCCGCAGCGACAATATTCAGATGGAACTGAATCGCCTCGTACGTGAACTCCAGCGACAGCAGGAGCGCCGCAACGCGTCTGGCAATATGAACCGCAGCACTAGCGGAGTAGCCATAGGCGGTACCGGCACTAACAGCGGCTCCTCGGTCATTGGCCTGGCCGAGATGGCTGACCTGGTGACCCAGTCAACGCTGCTGGATATTGATCAGGAGGCCAATTTCATTCAGGTCAAGCGGGAGGGTAACTTTGCACTGGCCTGCGAATACTTCGGTGGCACACCAACGGTGGTGGAAACGCCGATGGGCAGTGAGATTTGCGGCTGGTCGGGCCACCAGATGGTGTTTCATATTGCACTGCCGGAGGGGCTCACGATAAGACACGTCATGACCCTTGGCGGCAGCGGCCAGAACCTGAACATCGCCACCACGGTCCGCTCCGATTACGTGTCCTGGCCCTTCACCCTGAACCGCGTCTACCGGCGTTACGATCCGGAAGCCGGCGGTGTTCGCTGTGAACAAACCCTGACCCGCGGTCGTGTCTGCACAACAGAGGCGCGTCCGGAGTAATGCGGCCGCTTCTCCTGATCCTGCTCCTGGCCGGGCTCTGCGCCTGTGCCAGCGGCGGAGGCGGTAACGCTGACGAAATTGCGCCTCAAACGGTAGACAGCAGCAACTGGCCGGCCCCGCTTGGTTCGGTCGAGTTGGCGCGGGATGACCGGGCCGATGCAGCTGCACTGTTGGACCTTGCCCTGTCGCTGTTCGATCCTGGTATACCGGAAGACCCTGCCACGCACTCTAAACTTGGTGTGTTTCCCGAGATTCGCAAGGCGGAGGCTGGATACCTGCCAGTGCTGATGCGGGAGGTGCTGATCAATAGTAACGCCTGGGGCGTTGTGCGCGTACTGCCAGAGCCAGAGGATTCGGCCGAGTTGCTGCTGACCGGCACCATCGTCCATTCTGATGGGCTGCGGCTGGTACTCGATGTCGAGGTGGTTGATGCCAGCGGCAGGCTTTGGTTAATGCAGCGCTATCACGATGAAACGGTGGCGTCGGACTATCCGGCCACGGAAGACCCCTACGCCGACCTTTACCGCGCGGTCGCGAACGATTTATTGCAATTGCGCCGAGAGCTATCGGAGCGGGATCTGGTCGATATCCGCCGGGTTGCCCGCCTGCGCTATGCCCAAAGCCTGTCGCCAGAGGCTTTCGGCGGCTATCTCAACGAGAGTGAGGGGCAATACACTTTGTTGCGCTACCCGGCCCCCGGCGACCCGATGATGGCGCGCGTCGAGCGCATCAGGAATCAGGAGTACCTGTTCGTTGATAATATCGACGAACAGTATGCGGAATTAAAAGAACAGATGCGGCCGACCTACGACCTCTGGCGCCAGTACGGGCGAGAGCAGGCGCTGTACCGGGAGGAGTATCGCCAGCGCGTAGCCGAGCGCGATCGCCAGGGACGGCGCGGCAGTTTTGCGGCGATGTCGCAGGCCTACAGTCAATATCGCTCCAGCAAGATTCAGGAGCAGGACCTGCGTGAACTGGCCGGCGGCTTTGACAATGAGGTAGCGCCGACCATTATGCAGGCCAGTGATCGGGTCTTCCGTCTCGACGGTACGCTCGATGCGCAATACGCAGAATGGCGCTCCATCCTGCGTCAGATTTTCGCGCTCGAAACCGGGCTCTAGCGTGACACGACGCTGCGCCAGCGCCGTGCCAAGACGGCCTTTGTGGCCTATCCTAGGGCCATGGCAAAGGATGACACACGCGAACCTGTCGAGACTTCGCTGTTCGATGCGTTGGTGCAACTCACCGGGCAAGTGGCCGGCGGCACGCTGGAGTTGGCGCGAAGCACGGCCACTATGACAGCGATGTTTGGTGAAACGTGGCTGCGAAACGCCTTGCTGGGCAGCATGGAGCCGGAGCGCCTGGAGGCCATGGCCGACGCAGGCAAGTTCCTGCGCGATGCACGAGAAACCGCTGGCCTTTCGCTGAAGGAGCTGGCCGACAGCCTCGGCGTTTCAGATAAGTCCGTGCTGGAAGATGTGGAAAGTGGCGAGAGCATCCTGCCGCTGGAACTGATGTTGCGAGCGGCATCGCTGCTTGCCCGGCATGACCCCCTTCCTTTCCTGATCAAGTTTATGCGTACCTATAACCCTGCCCTTGAGAAAACGCTGGAGCAGTGGGGCGTGCTGGCCTTGCCCAAGCAATTTGAACGCGAGCGGCGCTTCCTTAACCTCTATCGGCAGCACGACATGATGCGCAGCTTCTCTGACTCGGAATTCGAGCGTTTTATCGAATACATGGAGAGCTCCAGTCAGCTGGTACTTGATGTGATGCACAAGGAGAAGCTGGCTAATGCGCCGCGTCGCCGGAAAAGCAGCGCAAAGAAAGCGCCGGCGGGCCGCAAGCGCCCTGCCAGGGCGAAAACCTCTCGCCAGCCGGACTGAGAGCTGGTGGTGAACGCAGTCGACGCAATGGCGTGGTTTGCAGCCTGTCCGCGGGGAATGGAAGACCTGCTCGCGGCAGAACTTGGCGCACTGGGTGCCAGTCGAACGAAGGAAACAGTAGCCGGTGTGCACTTTGAAGGGCCGCTCGCGCTAGGCTATCGCACTTGCCTCTGGTCGCGTCTTGCGAATCGTGTTCTGCTGCCGCTCGGCGATTTTGATGCGCCCGACGCGGACGCGCTCTATCGTGGGCTTAAGGGCGTGGATTGGCGTCAGGTGCTTGATCCGCGCTGCAGCATCGCGATTGACTTCAGCGGCGAAAATCGAGCTATTCGCAATACCCGCTTCGGCGCCCAGCGTAGCAAGGACGCCATCGTCGACTGGTTCGAGGAAAACGGTGGGGTTCGACCGGACGTTGATCGCCGCCGGCCCGACCTGCGCATCAACGTACGTCTGTCCGACGATCGTGCCACGGTTTCACTGGATTTCTCCGGAGGCAGCCTGCACCGGCGTGGCTATCGTTCCCGTCAGGGCGAGGCTCCTCTGAAGGAGAACCTCGCCGCAGCCATCCTTCTGCGAGCAGATTGGCCTGGCATGGCAGCGCGGGGTGGCGCCCTGATTGACCCGATGTGCGGTTCTGCCACCTTGTTGATCGAGGGAGCGCTAATGGCGGCCGACCGGGCCCCGGCACTTGGCCGCCGCCAGTTTGGTTTTGAGCAATGGCGCGGCCATCAGGCGCAGCAGTGGCAGGCGATCCTGGCTGATGCACAGGGGCGAGCCGACCGAGGCATGGCTGCACAGCTGCCCGAAATCCGTGGCTACGACGGAGACCGCAAAGTGGTCTTCAAGGCCCAGGAGAATATTGCAGAGGCCGGCCTGGAAAAGCTCGTACGCGTGTCCTGTAAATCACTGGCCGCTCTGAAGAAACCCTCTCATCGGCCGCTGCCCGATGGCCTGGTGCTGAGCAATCCGCCCTACGGCGAGCGCCTCGGGGAAAAACAGAGTCTGGCCTATCTTTACCGCGAGCTAGGTGAAGCACTGTCGCGGGAATTCCAGGGGTGGCAGGCCGCGATCTTCACGGCAGACCTTGACCTGGGTAAGGCCGTTGGCTTGCGCAGCCACCAGCGTTACGCGCTTTACAACGGGCCAATTAAAACCTATCTCCTGCTCTTCACGCTGGTGAATAACCGACTGCGTGATATTCAACCTGCTCCGGATGAAGCTGCGGCTGCAGCTGTCCGGCACAAGCCCCTGACACCAGGGGCAGAAATGTTCGCCAACCGCCTGCGCAAAAATCGTCGCAGGTTGAAGCCCTGGTTAAAGCGCGAGCAGCCCGACTGTTACCGGCTCTACGACGCCGATATGCCTGAATATGCAGTTGCGGTTGATGTCTACGGGGACAGTCTCCACGTGTCGGAATACAAGGCACCAAAGGGCGTAGAAGAAGCGGCTGCCCGATTGCGACTGGAAGAGGTCATGGCCGCGCTGCCGGCCGTGACTGACGTGCCACGGGAACGCATAGCCCTGAAGCAGCGCCAGCGCCAGCGTGGTCGCGAGCAGTACGCGAAGCAGGATACGCGGGATGAATTGCTGTCGGTACGCGAGGGCAGGGCACGCCTACTCGTTAATCTTTGGGATTATCTCGATACTGGGCTGTTTCTGGATCATCGCCCACTGCGCCTGCGCATCGCCGAGGAGGTCGAGGGGCGAGATTTTCTCAATCTGTTTTGCTACACCGGCGCGGCAACGGTGCACGCTGCACTGGCGGGCGCGCGGACTACCACCAGCGTAGACTTGTCCAATACCTATCTGGATTGGCTGCGCAAGAACCTCGCCCACAACGGGCTCCCCGAAAGTGGCAACCGTCTTGTCAAAGCGAACTGTCTGGCGTGGCTGTCGCGCGAAGACAGGCTCTATGACCTCATTTTGCTCGACCCCCCGTCGTTCTCCAATTCCCGTGCCATGCGCGACAGCTTCGACGTACAGCGTGACCAGGTATCGCTGGTCGAGGCGGCAATGGACCGTCTGCGGCCAAGCGGCCTGCTGTATTTTTCCAACAACCGCCGCGGCTTCAAAATTGATCAAGCGCTGCTGGAAGCCTTCAACTGCGAGGACATAAGCGCACAAACCCTGGGGCCGGATTTCCAGCGCGGCCAGCCCATCCACCAGGCCTGGGCGATTCGACATCGCGAGAAGTCAAAAATATGAAACGCGCTGCGAATACTGGTTTGTGAGGTTAGCGCCTGCAAACCGGGTTGCCGTAAACACTATCCACATGCGGCTTGAAAGGCTTGTATTTACTGGGCTTTTGCTGCGCGCGCCTGGATTCGCGCTATTAAAATAGCGTAAGCCCTTGATTTAAATTCGGAAAGGCTAAAGCTGTAAAGTCGCAGAGACAGTGAGAATGTAAGCCCGTATTACTTGAACGCGCAACAGGGATGTCGTCTATCCCCACACTTATCCACAGCGCGGGCTGTGGATAAGTTCTGGAATCGAGGCCTTCAGGTGCGCTATTTGGGGTCGTCGAGATGCAATAGCTGCTTGCCCTGGTTGCGACCATCGAAGAGGCGCTGCAGGGTAGCGGGGATGTTTTCAAAACCTTCCTGAATGTCCTCTCGCCAGGCGAGTTGGCCGCTCATGACCCAGTCCGCCAGATCGGCGAAGCATTCGTTGGCCCGATCCAGATAGTCAATAACGATAAAGCCCTGCATCTTGATCCGAAACTGTACCAGCCGCATGAGATTTGATGGGCCCGGTGAGGGCTCCGGGTTGTTGTAGCCGGATATCCCACCGCATAGAGCGATGCGGCCAAACTGCGCCATATGCGCGATG
Organism: Pseudomonadota bacterium; assembly: GCA_038748065.1. GTDB lineage: Bacteria > Pseudomonadota > Gammaproteobacteria > Pseudomonadales > Halieaceae > JBCDJG01. The sequence goes on along the minus strand of JBCDJG010000034.1, from coordinate 36,706 downwards.
GCGGCCTCAAGCGTATCGCCACCGACGTTGTCGAAAAACACGTCGATGCCGTCAGGGCAGAGTTCGCCAATGCGCTGCTCGAGGTTTTCAGATTTGTAGTCAATAACGGCATCCAGTTTGCAAGCGTCGAGCAACCATTGGCACTTTTCCTGGCCGCCGGCGATGCCAACGACTCGGCAGCCCTTGATGCGCGCAATTTGTGCTACCGCCGAGCCGGTAGCGCCGGCTGCACCTGAGACCAACACCGTATCACCCGCTTTGGGTTGACCCACGTCGAGCAGGCCGAAGTACGCGGTGAGGCTGGTGGTGCCGAAAACGCTCAATGCCATCGCGGGGGTGACGCCCTCGGGCAGAGGCTGGGCGGGCATCAGGGCGCCCGGGCCGCTTAGGCTGTATTCTTGCCAGTTAAGCAGTCCCTGTACTAGCGTTCCAATTGGCAGGTCGGGATTTTCTGATGCGATCACCTGGCCGACGCCGCTCGCGCGCATGGGCTCGCCTATGCCGACCGGTGGCAGGTAGCTGGGCTCGTCGATAACCCACCCGCGCATCGCTGGATCGAAGCCCACCATCAGGGTTTTCACCAGTACCTCGCCCGCAGCGAGGTCCGGCTCAGGCATGGGCGAACTAACCAGGTCAAAGTGCTCCGGGCCAATCATGCCCACGGGTCGCTCTTTCAAAAGCCACTGCCGATTCTGGTCGCTCATCGTGCGGGTCTCCCGATCCATATCTTATTGTGAGGGCGGGCATTAGAGCATCTTTACCGGCAGCCAGCCAGCGTTGGTGACAGGGCCGTCCAGCTTGTGTTCCAATCACGCCTGCCATGAAAAGCCTGCTGATTGTTTACCACAGCCAGAGCGGAGCCTGCGCCCGCCTGGCGCAGGCGGCCAGTGATGGCGCCTCCGAAGAGAGCGAAGTGCGCGTAATAACTCTGCGAGCCTGGGATGCGGGCACGACAGACCTGGTCAAAGCCGACGCCTTGCTCTTCATCGCAGCTGAGAACTCGGGGCGCCTTGCCGGCGGTGCCAAGGACTTTCTCGATCGCACGTTTTATCCGTGTACTGATAGGGGCCTGGTCCTGCCCTATGCCCTGGCGATCAGCGCAGGCAACGATGGCAGCGGAGCACAGCGCGACGCGGAACGCATTTTTCGCGGGTACCCCTTTAAACCGGTGGCGCAGGCCTTAATATGCCGGGGCGAGCCAGGCGATGGCGCCTTGCGCGACTGCCGCGAACTGGGGCAGGCGCTCGCTGCCGGGCTGACGATGGGCATTTACTGAGCTGAATTGACGAACGATGGAACAACTGGATATCACTGTCCCCGAAGGCTTCGAGGTGCTCCCTGAAGGTCTCGGCTTTACTGACAACCTGCAACCCTGCTACATACGCGCGACGGAGGACGGTGTCTCCGCTGGGCTTGGCGTGCAGCCGCACCACGGCAATACCATGGGCATCTGCCACGGCGGGGTCTTGATGACACTGGCCGACATCGGCGCCGCAAGCGCACTGAACCGGGCCAGAGGCCTTATTAGCGGTGCCCCAACCGTCAATCTTAGCGTCGATTTTATCAACGCAGCGAGGGTGGGTGAGTGGATTCAAACCGAGAGTCAGTCCATCACAATCAAGCGCCGCTTCGGTTTCTCCAGCGGTGTGATACTGGGTAATAAAGGCATTATCGCGCGCTATAACGGCACCTTTTATTTGCCTGATCACGATGGTATTTACACCGAGCATGCCACCCATAAAACCGCGCTCGGCGACATAGCGACCTAGTCCGCAAAGGCATCGAGCGACTGGGTAAAAGCCTGCGCCGCCCGCGACAGACTGCGGCCGCGGTGGTGAATGCAGCCCAGCGTTCTCTCCATGGTGAGGCCCTCCAGCGCAACAGCTGCAAGAGAACTGTCGCGCATGGAGCTTGGCAGGACCGTCCAGCCAAGTCCTACCGAGGCCATCATGCGGATCGTTTCAAGGTAGTTCGTTACCATGGAAACCTGCAGGGTCAGACCCCGTTGGTCGAATAGCCGTTTGACGATCTGGCCGGTGTAGGTGTTCAACCCCGGGAGTATGGCTGCGTGGTCGGCGAGCAAATCCAGAGTGACGGTTTTTCGCTTGGCCATGTCGTGGTCTTTTGCGACGAGAATATCAAGGGGGTCTCGCCAGATCTCTCTGGCGATAATGCTGGGCTCCTGGTCCGGCGCCAGCGTCACAACCGCGAGCTCGGCCTTGCCCTGCAAAATCTGGTCATAGGCCTGCTCTGAATCCATGAAATCAATGTCGAGATGCACCGCGGGATAGTCCCGGCTGAATCGACTGAGGACCGGCGGCAGGCGATGCAGGCCGATGTGATGACTGGTCGCGAGCCTGAGATTACCGGCAACGTCTCCGGCCAGGTCCCGCACCGATTGCGCTGCATCCGCCAGCTGTTGCTCCACAGCGCGGGCGTGAGGTAGCAGAGCGCGGCCGGCCTCCGTCAGGCCGACCTTGCGACCGATGCGATCAAAGAGCTGTGCGCCCAGTTCCTCTTCCAGCAGTGCCACGCGCTTGCTGACCGCCGGCTGTGTCAGATGTAGCTCCTGTGCGGCGTGGGAAAATGACGCGGTCTCTGCGACCTTGATAAAGGCCCTGAGGTTCTGAAAATCCATGCTATGCATTCTCGATAGGAATGGGATAGATAAAAATAATAAATTTGTGTTATTAACCGGTCAAGACTAGACTTTCGCGACTTTAAGATACTCGTCGAGGTATCCCGCCATGGCTGGAAAAACTCTCTACGACAAGCTCTGGGACCTCCATCTTGTCGAACAGCGCGACGACGGCAGTGCGCTCATCTATATCGACCGTCACCTCATCCACGAGGTTACTTCACCGCAGGCTTTTGAAGGCTTGCGACTGGCGGGCAGAGCCCCCTGGCGTCGGGACGCTAACCTGGCCGTACCTGACCATAATGTGCCCACCGATGAAGCCGAGCGGGCGGGTGGCGTCGCCAGCATCAACGATCCCGTTTCACGCCTGCAGGTGCAGACGCTGGACGACAACTGCGATGACTTCGACCTGGTCAAATACGACATCAACGATGTCAAACAGGGCATCGTGCACGTGGTGGGGCCTGAGCAGGGCGCTACCCTGCCGGGCATGACCGTGGTCTGCGGTGATTCTCATACGTCGACACACGGCGCACTGGGCGCCTTGGCCCATGGTATCGGCACCTCTGAGGTTGAGCACGTTCTTGCTACGCAGTGCCTGATTCAGAAAAAAATGAAAAACCTGCTGGTGCGGGTCGACGGTGAGTTGCAGCCCGGTGTCAGCGCCAAGGACGTGGCGCTCGACATTATCGGTAAAATCGGCACCGCGGGGGGCACCGGTTACGCGATCGAGTTCGGTGGCCAGGTTATTCGAGATATGAGCATGGAAGGGCGTATGACGCTGTGCAACATGTCGATTGAAGCTGGCGCACGCATGGGCATGATTGCCGTGGACGAGACGACACTCAACTATGTTAAGGGCAGGCCCTATGCCCCTGACGGCGAGCTCTGGGCACAGGCGTCTCAGGCGTGGCGAAGCCTGCATTCAGATTCCGATGCAATGTTTGACAAGGTCGTCGAACTGGACGGCGCCGATATTCGCCCGCAGGTGACCTGGGGTACGTCGCCGGAAATGGTGCTGCCTGTGGATGCGAAGGTGCCTGACCCCGCCGATGCGGACAACGCAACCCAGAAAGCAGCCATCGAGCGTGCGCTGGAATATATGGGTCTGGACGCGGGTCAGGCCATTACCGATATCAAGCCTGATAGAGTTTTCATCGGCTCCTGCACCAACTCGCGCATCGAAGACTTGCGCGCGGCCGCGGAAGTCGTGAAGGGCCGCAAGATCGCCGACAGCATCAAGCAAGCGCTTGTCGTTCCCGGCTCCGGCGAGGTGAAGCGGCAGGCCGAGGATGAAGGCCTGGACAGAATATTCCTGGACGCGGGCATGGAATGGCGCCTGCCGGGTTGTTCGATGTGCCTCGCTATGAACGCCGACAAACTTGGCCCCGGCGAGCACTGTGCGTCGACCTCGAACCGAAACTTCGAGGGTCGGCAGGGCTTCGGTGGTCGCACGCACCTGGTCAGCCCGGCAATGGCGGCGGCCGCTGCTGTCGCTGGCCACTTCATCGACGTACGCGACTTGTAAGGAGAAAGTGCGATGAAAAGTTTTACCGTGATGCAAGGTCTCGCAGCGCCCATGGATCGCGCCAATGTTGATACGGATCTGATCATCCCAAAGCAGTTTTTAAAGTCCATCAAGCGCTCCGGCTTCGGGCCGAACCTGTTTGATGAATTACGCTATCTGGACGAGGGCCAGCCCGATACTGACAACAGCGGTCGGCCGCTGAATAAGGATTTCCCGCTGAATTTTCCGCGCTACGCCGGCGCTTCTATTTTGCTGGCCCGGGAGAACTTCGGCTGCGGCTCCAGTCGTGAGCATGCTCCCTGGGCGCTGGATGATTATGGCTTTCGTTGCGTCATTGCGCCGAGTTTTGCGGATATCTTTTACAACAACTGCTTCAAGAATGGCTTGTTGCCGGTCGTGCTTCCCGCCGCCGCAGTAGACCAGCTGTTTGAGGAGATGTACGGCCGTGAGGGTTATGAGCTGCAGGTAGATCTTGAACGCCAGCGGGTGATAACGCCCGCGGGTACAGAGTTTGCCTTTGAGGTGGATGAGTTTCGTCGCCACTGCTTATTGGAAGGCCTGGATGACATTGGCCTGACGCTCCAGAGTGCTGAAGCAATACGGGAGTTCGAGTCTGGTTATCGACAGCGGTCACCCTGGTTATTTGATGTTATTAAATAAGCGCGCACCTCTGGCCGAAACCTGACAGGGCAATACTACATGAGCAAAACAATCCTCGTTCTCCCAGGCGACTACATTGGCCCCGAGATCATCCTGGAGGCCGTCAAAGTGCTGGAATGTGTCGATGAACGCTTCAGTCTCGGCATGACCCTTGAGTATGGCCTGCTGGGCGGCGCGGCGCTTGACGAGCACGGTGTCCCTTGCCCCGATCAGACGCTGAACGCGGCTCGCAGTGCAGATGCTATTTTGCTTGGGGCTGTGGGTGGGCCGAAGTGGGACGGCGTGGATCGAGCCTTACGGCCCGAAAAGGGGCTCTTGCAGATTCGTTCAGAGTTACAGCTCTTCGGTAACTTGCGTCCAGCGATCCTCTATCCTCAACTGGCCGAGGCGTCGAGCCTCAAGCCAGAGATCGTTGCGGGCCTCGATATTTTGATTGTGCGTGAGCTGACCGGCGGAATTTATTTCGGCGAACCCCGTGGTATTCGCACCTTGGAGAACGGCGAGCGCGAGGGCTATAACACCTACAAATACTCGGAGTCCGAGATCAAGCGGATCGCGCACCTGGCTTTCGATCTAGCCGGCAAGCGCGACAGGCGCGTCTGTTCGGTGGATAAGGCCAACGTGCTCGAGGCGACCATCCTGTGGCGCGAAGTGCTGGAGGAGGTTGGCAAGGAGTATCCAGATATCGAGCTCAGCCACATGTATGTAGATAATGCCGCCATGCAGCTGGTGATGGCGCCCAAGCAATTTGACGTTGTGGTAACTGGCAATATGTTTGGGGATATTCTGTCGGACGCAGCGGCCATGCTGACGGGCTCTATTGGTATGCTGCCGTCGGCGTCGCTCGATCAGCAGGGGTTTGGCATGTACGAACCCTGCCATGGCTCCGCGCCTGACATCGCTGGGCAGGGCAAGGCTAATCCGCTGGCCACCATTCTGTCGGCGGCCATGATGCTGCGCTATACCCTGGGCGAGCCGGCCGCAGCCGATGCCATTGAGACGGCGGTGAGTCGGGTGCTTGACCAGGGGCTAAGGACACCGGATATCCACGCTGAAGGCCAACAGCTTGTTGGCACTGTGGATATGGGCAACGCCGTTGTAGCGGCACTGGTTGATCAGCAATAGTGAGGGCGTGCCAATGAGCAGAACCTATGATGTAGCGGTCGTCGGTGCCACCGGAGCGGTGGGCGAGGCCATGATTTCTATTCTTGAGGAGCGAGACTTTCCTGTCGGCGAGCTCTACGCGCTGGCCAGTAGCCGGAGCGCTGGCAAGACCATTATGTTCAAGGGAAAGTCAGTGACTGTGAGCGATCTGTCGGAGTTCGATTTCAGTCAGGTACAGATTGGACTATTTTCGGCGGGTGGCAGCATCTCGGCCGACTTTGCCCCGCGAGCGGCCGCGGCCGGCTGCGTTGTGATTGATAACACCTCACACTTCCGGCGCGAGGAAGACATCCCCCTGGTGGTGCCTGAAGTCAACCCTGAGGCAATTGCGGGTTACACCACGCGCAATATTATCGCCAATCCAAACTGCTCCACGATCCAGATGCTAGTCGCGCTCAAGCCGATTTACGATGCCGTAGGGATCGAGCGCATTAACGTTGCCACCTACCAGGCCGTGTCCGGCACGGGCAAGGAGGCCATCGAGGAACTCGCGCGGCAGACCGCTAGCCTGCTGAATGGCCGCGAGGCGGAGTGTGAGGTTTATCCCAAGCAGATCGCTTTCAACGCACTGCCCCATATCGATACTTTCCAGCACAATGGTTACACGCGCGAAGAGATGAAGATGGTTTGGGAGACCCGCAAGATCTTTGCCGACGAGAGTATCCAGGTCAACCCGACCTGTGTGCGTGTTCCGGTGTTCTTCGGGCATTCTGAGGCGGTGCATATCGAAACCGTGGACAAGATCAGTGCCGAGGAAACACGGGCTCTGCTGGCCGAATCGCCGGGCGTGACGGTCATGGACGAACGGGCCGATGGTGGCTATCCGACAGCGGTGGGTGATGCGGCCAGCGCTGATCCTGTGTTTGTCGGGCGCATAAGAGAAGATATCTCTCATCCGAGAGGCCTTAACCTGTGGATCGTGGCTGACAACGTACGCAAAGGCGCCGCCCTGAACAGTGTGCAAATTGCCGAGACCTTAATTTCCACTTATCTTGATTAATCTGTTTACATTTCACATACTTGGAATGACTATATAAGGGACTGCTGTAGTTTTCGGCGCTATCCGGGGCTAACGGGTGTGCGCTGAGCTCACAAACGCGGCGGTCGCGGGCGGGCCTGGGGAGGCCCAAAAATGGGGATAGCACCACAATAAGAAGGCGTCAGTATGGCTAAAAAGAAGTTAGCTGCTGCAATTCTATCGCTCGGGTGCCTCAGTGCGACGTCGGTTTACGGCCTCGGTCTGGGCGAATTGACGCTGGAATCCTTCCTCAACGAGCCTTTCAGGGCAAAAGTTGACCTACTCAATGTCGACGGCCTGCTCGACGACCAGATTCGCATTCGCCTCGCAACGAGCGAGGACTTTGATCGCATGGGCGTTGACCGCGCCTACTTTCTCACCAGCCTGAAGTTCGAGGTAACCGTTGATGACGGCGGCGACGGCTACATCACGGTCGTGTCCGAAGACCCGGTTCTGGAGCCTTATCTGGACTTCATTATCGAAGCTCGCTGGCCCAGCGGGCGGCTGTTGCGGGAATACACGGTGCTCATCGATCCTCCGGTGTTCAGAGCGGAAAATAAAGTAGTCTCTGCCAGTCAGCGGGTTGCTGAAGTTGAGGGGCTACCGCCGCCGGACACTGAAAAAAAGTCCGCAATGTCCGAGACAGGTACGCGGGTAGACGTCCGCCAGAGTAACCTTGCGCCGGGTGAGATGCCGCGACGTGAGTTCTGGGCAGAGACGACGGATACACCAATACCCGGCAGTCGATACATGATCCGCCGCGACGAGACGCTGTGGACGATTGCCTCACGCGCGCGACCCGAGGGCGTCGGTGTCCAGCAGACCATGCTGGAAATTCAACGCCTGAATCCGGACGCCTTCCTCGATGGCAACATCAACCGCATCAAAGCGGGGTACATCGTTTATCTGCCTGAGGCCGCTGATATCAATGCTGCAGAGGCCTCAGCCGTCATCGCCGAGGTGCAAGCCCAGAATCAGGAGTGGCGAGAAGGCCGGTCCTCCCTTGAGCGTCGCGGACTGGCAACGCCGTCACTGAGGATTTCAGCCGACCCGGTTGATACCGCCGGTTCCAGCGAGGCCAGCTCGTCCGGCCCGCGTGGTAGTGATATGGCGGCTGTCGATAGCGGCGGCGCGATGATGGATGGCGGTGATGCCGCGCCGATGAGCATCGAGGGCGGGGAGGTTGCCGAACGACTGCGAGCACTCGAAGACCAGGTCGCGACCTTGCAGCGCATCGTTGACCTGAAAGATGACCAGATCGCCGCACTTCAGGATGCGTTGTCAGATGGGTCGATGGCAGCGGCTGATGCTCCGGGTATGGTCGCCGGGTCCGAATCTGATGACGCCGGGATGGATGAATTGCTGCCTATGCTGGAGGCCAGCGAGTCGGCCTTGGAGTCGCCTGAGCCCGAGCCTGAGTCAGAGCCTGTAGCAGTGGCACCGGCACCGGCTCCCGCCGCGCCTCGACCTGCACCTGCGCCGGTCGCCGAATCGTCCGATGGCGGTGTGCTTAGCCTGATCTTGTATGGGCTCGGCGCGCTCGTGCTGGCGCTTGTGGGTCTATTTGTCTGGCGACGTCGACAGGCCGAAGATGACGACATAGAGGATGCGCCCCTGGCAAGAGAGCCAGAAACAGATATTTTCGCGGGCGTTGAGCTGAGCGATCAGGACGTTGAAGTTCGCGAGAACGGGGACAGTGCGGAACCCCTTGCCGCCGTGCTTGAAGAGCCCGCAATCGCCGAACAGCCCGAAGAGGTCTCTCCGGACAATCGTGGCTATGGCGAGCGCAAGCATGACGAATACGCAGACGATGTCGACACGGGCGATGCCTTGGCCGAGGCCGAGATTTATATCGCCTATGGACGATACCCACAGGCCCGGGAGCTGCTGCGCAATGCGATTGCCAGCGAGCCGGGGAATCCTGCCTATCACCTGAAGCTCATGGAGATTGCCTCTGAAACGGGCGATCGAGATGAGATGGAGGCGCGCTATGCTGAGCTGCAGGCGATCGGCGATAATGCCTCTTTGGCCGCCGCAAGCGCGCTCATGGGTGACTCAAGCGATAGCGGTGGAGCGGACCCGCTGGGTGACCTGGATGGCGAACCTGGCGCCGATCTGGGCCTGGAACCATCGGTAGGCCTGGGCGATGGCGACCTTGAAAGCCTTGACGCCGAATTTGCCGGGCTGGAAATAGAGGCAGCTGAGGAGCTTGACGAAGAACTGGACCTCAGTGCCGATTTTGAACAGCCCACTGGCAACGGGGAAGAACTCGTTATCGCTGATGAGGGCAACGAGATGTCGACCAAGCTCGACCTGGCGCGTGCCTACCTTGATATGGGCGATGGCGACGGCGCCCGCCAGATTCTCGAAGAGGTGATGGCCGCCGGCAGCGCTGAACAGCAGCAGGAGGCCCAGTCCCTGCTCGATCGGATTGGTTGACCACCACCCGCGATTCTCCCCCGAGCCCTTTCCCGCCGAAGGTCGCGTAGCCTGCCGGGTCGAGTACGATGGCAGCGCCTACAAGGGCTGGCAGCTACAACCTGAGGCCAGCGCTCCAACCGTACAGGGAGAACTCGAGCGTGCTCTTTCTGGTGTTGCAGACCGCCAGGTAAGGGTGCACTGTGCCGGTCGTACTGACGCCGGCGTACATGGCCACGCCCAGATCGTGCATTTTGATCCCGGCGTCAGTCGGAGCGCCAAGTCCTGGGTCATGGGTACCAACGGACAGCTCCCTCGAGACATTCGCGTGCACTGGGCTGAACGTGTGCCGCAGACTTTTCACGCCCGCTACAGCGCACTCAGTCGATGCTACCGCTACCTCATTGCCAATACTGCGGTCAGGCCGGCTGTGCTCGCGCGGCAGCTGAGTTGGCACCGCCATCCTCTGGATGCCGAGCGCATGCACGAGGCCGCTCAGCACCTGCTCGGCGAGCAGGATTTCAGCGCTTTTCGCGCATCGACCTGCCAGAGCAGTAGCCCGATGCGTCATGTTTCCGAGGTGAAGGTCTCGCGCGCTGACAGCGTGGTGGTTATCGAGATCAGCGCTAATGCCTTTTTGCATCATATGGTGCGCAATATAGCCGGATCGCTGATGGCCGTCGGCAGTGGCAGACAGGAACCCGAGTGGATCGTCGCGCTATTGGCCTCGCGTGACAGACGTCTGGCAGCCGACACAGCGCCTGCGGATGGGCTTTATCTTGTGGACGTCGTCTATCCCGCGGAGTTCGGCCTGCCGCCAACGCCAAAGGGGCTCCTCGACGGTATGCTGCAGCGGTAATTGCGTGCGGCATTGTAGGCAGACAGCGATCCCGCCTTTCTGCTATGATTCGCGTCTTTTTTTCAGGTCTACCTTCAGGTCTGCCCAGCTGTGGCCCACACACGAACTAAAATCTGTGGCATTACCCGCGTGGGTGATGCGCGCAGCGCTATTGACGCTGGCGCCGATGCCCTGGGCCTCGTATTTTACGAGCCCAGCCCGCGAGCCGTTGATCTCGAAACGGCGCGCAAGATAGTGGATGTGGTGCCGCCTTTCGTGACGACGGTGGCCCTGTTTGTTGATGCGGCGCCCGATGTGGTACGCCATGTGACGGGCGAACTGGCCGTTGACCTGCTGCAGTTTCACGGCGATGAGAGCCCGGACTACTGCGACGGCTTCGGGACGCCCTACATCAAGGCTTTGCGCATGCGGCCCGAGATGGATATCGTTGCAACCTGCGAGCGATACGCGGGCGCCAGGGGCGTACTGCTCGATAGCTGGCAAGCCGGGGTGCCGGGCGGTACCGGCAAGACTTTTGACTGGGCGATGGCAGATGTCGAGCTGCCATTGCCCCTGGTCCTGGCAGGTGGGCTGCACGCGGGCAACGTGATCGAGGCCATGGCGAGGTTGCGGCCTGCTGCGGTCGACGTGAGTGGCGGCGTGGAGAGCGCTCCGGGCCTGAAAGACGAGCGCAAGATACTTGAATTCATAGCGGCCGTGCGAGCCGCTGACAACCAAGCATGAAGGTACGAGCATGACCCTTGATATGAAGCCCGAGTTGTTTAACACCGTGCCCGATGCGGACGGCCGTTTCGGTGTTTACGGCGGCAAGTTTGTTGCGGAGACGCTGATGTCTGCCTTGGCAGAACTTGAATCCGTGTACAGGCGGCTCTCAACCGATCCGGCGTTTCAGGCCGAGATTGATCGCGACCTGGCGCACTATGTGGGTCGCCCGTCGCCGCTATACGAGGCAAGCCGATGGTCGGATGAGATTGGCGGTGCGAGGATTTTTCTCAAGCGCGAAGACCTGAACCATACCGGTGCGCACAAGGTGAACAACACCGTTGGGCAGGCGCTGCTGGCCAAGCATATCGGCAAACGCCGTGTTATCGCCGAAACGGGCGCGGGCCAGCATGGCGTTGCCAGCGCCACGATCGCTGCGCGGCTCGGCCTTGAGTGCCATGTATTCATGGGCGAAGAGGATATCCGGCGGCAGGCGCTGAACGTCTATCGCATGAAGCTGCTCGGCGCTCAGGTCGTATCGGTGACATCGGGCTCACGTACCCTGAAGGACGCCATGAACGAGGCGATGCGCGACTGGGTCACAAACGTCGATGACACCTTTTATATTATCGGCACGGTCGCCGGGCCGCACCCTTATCCGATGCTGGTTCGCGATTTTCAGTCAGTGATCGGCAGGGAGGCTCGCGCGCAGGCCCTGGCCATGAATGGCCGCCTACCTGACGCTCTCGTCGCCTGTGTCGGTGGTGGTTCCAATGCCATAGGCCTGTTCCATCCCTTCCTCAAGGACGATGCCGTGGCCATGTACGGTGTTGAAGCTGGGGGGCACGGTGTCAGCAGCGGTGAGCATGCAGCCCCTCTGACTGCCGGCACGCCCGGCGTGTTGCACGGCAATCGCACTTACCTGATGCAGGATGCTGACGGCCAGATCATGCACACGCACTCCGTATCGGCCGGCCTGGATTACCCCGGTGTGGGCCCGGAGCATTCCTGGCTGAAGGACATCGGCCGCGTTAACTACGTGGTCGCCAACGATGACGAAGCGCTCGCCGCGTTCCACCGACTCACCCGTATCGAAGGCATCATGCCGGCGCTCGAAACCGCACATGCCCTGGCCTATGCAGAAAAACTGGCCGCTGAAATGAGCCCGGAGCAGCACATCATCGTTAACCTGTCAGGTCGCGGCGACAAGGATATCCTGACGGTTGCTGAAATTGATGGCGTCGAGCTGTAGGGGGTAGCGTGAGTCGCTTGGCAACACGATTTCAGCAGCTGGCTGAGGCGGGCCGCAAGGCCCTGATTCCCTATCTGGTGGCGGGAGATCCTGTACCGGAGGTTACCGTATCCACCATGCACCGGCTGGTCGAGGCTGGCGCAGACGTGATTGAACTGGGTGTGCCGTTTTCTGATCCCATGTCTGAGGGGCCGGTTATACAGCTGGCACATGAGCGTGCCTTAACCCACGGCATCAGTCTGCGCAACGCCATTGCGATGGTTGCTGAGTTTCGCCGGGATGACCCGGACACGCCAGTGCTGCTGATGGGGTACGCGAACCCGGTCGAGCATATGGGCTACCCCGAGTTCGTGGATGAAGCCAGTGCAGCCGGGGTCGATGCGCTACTCACAGTCGACCTGCCTCCGGAGGAGGTCGAGCCTGTCAGCCGCGAACTGAAGCGCGCGGACATGGATAATATTTTTCTGGTGTCACCGACGACACCGGACGATAGGGTCGGCCGCATCGTCGGCCAGGCCAGCGGTTTTATCTACTATGTCGCGGTGAAGGGCGTCACCGGCGCAGGCAACCTTGACGTCGACGACGTTGCGCGCAACGTTGCGCGCATCCGCGCCCACAGCCCCTTACCGGTAGCCGTGGGCTTCGGCATCAAGGACGCCGCGTCTGCCCGGTCTGTAGCCGACATCGCCGATGCTGTGGTAGTGGGCAGCGCCCTTGTCAATACAGTGGCCCAGGCCGTCGAAGCCGGTGACGGCGTCGATGCAGGTATCGAGGCGGCGGTTGCGCTACTGGCCGCCATACGCGAGGGCATCGATGCTGCGGCAGCCTGATCGTTGAATCCTGTTTCGCGTGCGGCAGGCGCGTGTTTATAATGGCGGCCTCGCCGAGGGAGTGCCATGAGCTGGATTGACAAAATACTGCCCACAGGAGTGCGTCGGGACGAAAGTGCGAAGCGGGCTAGTGTTCCTGAGGGCCTGTGGAAGAAGTGCGTCAAGTGTGACGCGGTCCTTTATCGTCCTGACGTTGAGCGCAACTTCGACGTCTGCCCCAAGTGTGGCCACCACATGCGTATTGGGGCTCGCCGACGCCTTGATATCTTTCTCGATGCGGACAGCCAGGAAGAGCTGTTTTCTGATCTGGAGCCGGTCGATCGACTGAAGTTCAAAGACAAGAAGCGCTACCGCGACCGGCTGGCAGGGGCACAGCGTTCAACCGGCGAGAAGGATGCGCTTATCGCCATGCGCGGACGGCTGTTTGACATGCCCGTCGTCGCGGTGGCTTTTGAGTTTAATTTTCACGGCGGTTCCATGGGCTACGCGGTCGGTGAAAAATTCACACGCGCTGCACAGCTGGCACTGGAGGACGAGATACCGCTGGTGTGTTTCTCTGCATCCGGCGGGGCGCGCATGCAAGAGGCACTGATCTCCCTCATGCAGATGGCTAAAACCAGCGCCGTGATCGAACGTTTGAAGCTCGCCGGCATTCCCTATATTTCTGTGCTGACCGACCCGATTTATGGTGGCGTGTCCGCATCGCTCGCACTGCTGGGTGACATCAATGTGGCTGAGCCTGAAGCGCGCGCTGGCTTCGCCGGCCCGAATATTATCGAGCAAACGATTCGCCAAAAGCTTCCGAAGGGGTTTCAGCGCAGTGAATTCCTGTTGGAACACGGCGCCATCGATATGATCGTGCACCGCAGCGAGATGCGTGAAACCCTGTCTCGACTGCTGGCGAACATGACCGGCTGGGAGCGGCACGAAATGCCGGCAGCGATTGAGCCAGAGCTGCAGGAGGATGGCGAGCCTGATGCATCGCCGGTGCCGCCTGAGGATCTGGAGATTGCCGTGGACCCTCTGGATGAGTTCGAGCCCAAGGAAGAGGTCGCGGACGTCGTTGAGGAGGAGCCCCAGAAGCGGGCCGATGACTGATCTGTCACTGGCGGCCTGGCTGGCGAAGCTTGAGGCCGCGCATCCCACGGACATTGAGCTCGGGCTGGAGCGCGTCGCCAGCGTCGCTGAGGGGCTTGGGCTGCTGGCGCCCGACGCGCCGGTCATCACCGTCGCAGGCACTAATGGCAAGGGCAGTACCGTTGCTGTTATGGAGGCCGTGCTCATCGCCGACGGCTGTTCTCCGGGCGTTTACACGTCGCCGCATCTTCTCAGGTTTAACGAACGGGTTCGCATCGCTGGCCGCGAGGTATCCGACGCGGAACTTTGCGCTGCCTTCGCCGCTGTTGAGGATGCACGCACGGCCCAGGGGGTGTCCCTAAGCTATTTTGAGGTGGCCACCCTCGCTGCGCTGTTTGTGTTTCGCGCGCAGGGCGCTGACGTGCTACTGCTAGAGGTTGGCCTCGGGGGGCGCCTGGACGCGGTGAATATCATCGATGCCGATATTGCCGTAATCACCAGTATTGGCCTGGACCACCAGGAATGGCTGGGTAATACGATAGAGCAGATAGCACTGGAGAAGGCTGGCATTATGCGTGCGGGGAGGCCGGTGGTACTGGCAGACCCATCCCTACCTGGCGTTCTCACAGAGCGCGCCAAGGAGGTGGGCGCCAGAGCGGTCAGGCCCAATGCCGAGCCACTGCCGGCGTCTGTCCCCGACGGTCTGGTAGAGAGCAACGTTCGGGCTGCGCTAACGGCTTTGGCCCTGCTGCCCGACACGGTAAGGCCCGATAGTGTGGCCAAGGGGCTTGCCGGGCTCCGTCTCAGCGGTCGCCGGGAACGTTTCGATATTGCCGGCAAACACTACATCCTGGATGTCGCCCACAACCCGGACGCTGTCTATAAATTACTTGAATATATTGATTTAACTAGTTGTAAAAAAAGAACAATATGTGTCTATGCATCGCTTGCTGATAAGGACTACGAAGGCATAATTAGCCTATGCGCCACACGCTTCGACGCCTGGTTTGTGGCGGCCTTGCCAGGGCTTTCGCGTGCTGCCGACCCCGCCAGAATCGCCGCCTGCCTGCACGATGCGGGACAGGGTATGATCAGCGTCAGTAAGAACGTACGGCAGGCCCTGCGCCGAGCCCAAAGCCTGATGGAGCCGGGCGACCGGCTGGTGGTGTTCGGCTCTTTCCACACCGTGGCCGAAGCCCTGCCTGCCTTGCAGAAGGATCGGGAGAAAAGCGAAGCGCAGGAAAAAGAGCAGGATAAAAGTGCAGGATAAACAGGACCAGAGGAACCTCGCAGGGTGAATGAAGTACTCAAGCAGCGACTCGTCGGCGCGCTGATCCTTGTCGCACTGGGGGTTGTGTTCTGGCCTATCATTTTTGTTGAGCCCAAGGATCAGCGGACGGCACTCGAACGCTCAATACCGGCGAGTCCCGATGTCGATACCGCACCAGTGGCGGTGCCTGATGTTGCCGGCCTGCGCCCATCGCCGCCGCTGCCTGCGAGGAACATTGAACTGGCGGCGGGTGATGTACAGGACGAAGCGGACACCGGCCCAGCGCAACTGCCGGAGCGCCCGCAGCCTGTGGCTGACCCTGAGGCTCGTCCTGAGGCCGCCACTGTCGCCGCAGCACCCATAGGGGAAACAAGATCTACAACGCGCAGCGAAGCTCCCGTGAAGCCGGAGATCGATGCCGATGGTGTGCCGGTAGCCTGGATGTTGCAGGTCGCCAGCCTGAGCTCCGAGGAGCGGGCGAGGCAGCTGAAGAGCGAACTTCTGGCCATCGACCAGGAGGCTTACGTGAAGAAGGTACGACGCGATGACCGGGTACTTTGGCGTGTATACATCGGGCCGAAGTTTGAAAAGGAGCGGCTCGAGGCGGTACAGCCGCGGGTTGATGCGGCGGCGGGCGTGAGCTCCAGGATTATGCGGTACTATCCATGAAATCGAATCAGGCCATGAAAGCGAATCAGGCCGTGAAAGCGAATCAGGCCATGAAAGCGAATTGACCAGACTTCAGTGCCAGAACGGTATAAGTGCCATTTTTGGACGTTGCAACGCTCTGATAGAATGTCCGCATAATGCGCAGGGGGACGTGATCCGGTGCTGAACTGGACCCTGTTTAACTGGCTCGACTGGGTTGTCGTGGGCGTGGTGCTGCTGTCTACCGTAGCCAGCCTCTGGCGAGGTTTCACCCGCGAGGCGCTATCACTGGCCGGCTGGATCGCCGCCTTTGTGATCGCCAACCTCTACGCCGCACAGCTGTCGTCGTTGTTGGTTGGCCAGATAGACAACGTGACCGCACGTTACGTCGCAGCCTTCGTCATGTTGTTTGTGGCGACGCTGTTGGTGACGGGACTGCTGAATTACCTGGCGCGGCAGGTTGTCCGGGCGACGGGCCTTGGCACCCTGGATCGACTGTTAGGGACCGTGTTTGGAATGGCTCGCGGCGTTATCATCATCCTGGTGTTGGTATACGTGGCTCGGCAGCTGGTGCCACCGGAAGAGCAAACCTGGCTCTACCAGTCACAGCTGCTGCCGCATCTGGATATGCTGGCACAGTGGGCGCAGGATGTGTTTTCACAGCTGCAAGACGCCGAGCGCGTCGTGGCAATAACCTGAGACCAAGGGGTAGACGAAGATGTGTGGCCTGGTTGGCGTGGTGGGCAAGGGAAACGTAGCCCCGGACATCTACGATGCACTCACCGTGCTGCAGCACCGCGGGCAAGACGCCGCGGGGATCATGACCTGCAATGGCTCGCGTTTCAATTTGCGCAAGAGCGAAGGCTTGGTCCGTGACGTCTTTCGACAGGAACACATGCAGCGTCTGGTCGGTAGCATGGGGGTCGGTCATATCCGCTACCCCACGGCAGGCAGCTCAGGGCCCGCGCTTGCGCAGCCGTTCTATGTGAACTCACCCTACGGAATTGCCCTCGCGCACAACGGCAACCTGACCAACTCCGAGGAGCTCACCAGGGCGCTGTTCCAGGATGATCTGCGCCATCTGAATACTGATTCGGACTCGGAGGTGCTGCTCAACATATTCGCCCATGAGATGCAGACCCTCGGCAAACTGTGCCCGCGAGCGGCCGATATTTTTAAAGCGGTGTCAGCCGTGCATCGTCGCTGTCAGGGCGGCTATGCCGTGGTTGCCATGTTGGTCAACAACGGCGTGGTTGGTTTCAGGGATCCTTGCGGTATTCGACCGCTGGTGATCGGCTATCGCGATACGGACCGGGGTCGCGAGTATATGCTGGCCTCGGAAAGTGTGGCGCTGGATGTGCTCGGCTTTTCGCTTGAAAGCGATGTGGAGCCGGGAGAGGCAGTGTACGTCGACATGGAGGGGAACCTGCATCGCCAGCAGTGCGCAGACCAGCCGGCCCTGCGCCCCTGCATTTTTGAGCATGTCTATTTTGCCCGACCCGATTCGCTGATGGACGGGGTATCGGTTTACAAGACACGCATGCGACAGGGTGAGGCCTTGGCCCGCAAAGTTATGGCGGAACGGCCCGATCATGACATCGATGTCATCATCCCCATTCCCGATACCAGTCGCATCGCTGCGCAGTCGATGGCGACTGAGCTGGGCCTGAAGTTTCGCGAGGGCCTGATGAAGAATCGTTACATCGGGCGTACCTTCATTATGCCGGGCCAGAACCAGCGCAAAAAGTCTGTCCGCCAGAAGCTCAACCCGGTGCCGCTGGAGTTTGAGGGAAAGAATGTGATGCTCGTGGATGACTCCATTGTGCGCGGCACGACGTGCAGGCAGATTATCCAGATGGCTCGTGAAGCAGGCGCCAACAAGGTGTACTTCGCCTCTGCCGCGCCACCGGTGCGCTACCCCAATGTCTACGGCATTGACATGCCGTCCGCGCAGGAGCTCATCGCCCATGGGCGCAGCGAGGCCGACGTGCGCGACCTGATCGGCGCTGACTGGCTGATTTACCAGGATCTCGACGAGCTGGTGCGCAGCTCTCACGAGGGTAATCCCGAGATCGACGGTTTTGATTGCTCGGTTTTTGATGGCGAGTATGTCAGCGGCAAAGTCGATGACGCCTATCTGGAAAAACTGGAGGCTCTCAGAAACGACGATGCGCAGGCCGCCAATCGCGCCAGGCTGCAGGCTGAAGGCACTGTGGTTGGCTTGCACAACGATAGCTGAGCAAACAAGAGCATGACAGACCACGACGAAAAAGCGCTGTTGAACGCGCACCACGATACGCTGGCCGTGCGGGCTGGCATTCACCGAACCGGTGAGGGTGAACACGCTGAGCCCATCTTCGCGACGTCCAGCTACGTATTCAAAGACGCAGCCGAAGCCGCGGCGCGGTTTGCAGGTGACGAGCAAGGCAACGTGTACTCGCGCTACACCAACCCCACCGTGCGCAGTTTCGAGGAGCGGCTCGCCGCGCTGGAAGGGGGTGAAGCCGCCGTCGCCACAGCCTCGGGCATGTCTGCCATTCTCAGTACCTGCATGGCGCTGCTCAAATCTGGCGACCACGTGGTCTGCTCGCGCAACGTGTTCGGTACTACCGTCAACCTGTTTGCACGTTACATGGCCAAATTTGGGGTGGAGGTCAGTTTTGTACCCTTGCTGGACCTCGATCAATGGCGCGCGGCGATGCAGCCGAACACTGCCATGCTGTTTATGGAAACGCCCTCGAACCCGCTTTGCGAAGTCGCGGATTTGACGCTGCTCAAAGAGCTGGCGCATGAGCGGCGTGCGCTACTGGTTGTCGATAACTGTTTCTGCACGCCCGCCCTGCAGACGCCACTGTCGTGGGGTGCGGACATTGTCATTCACTCGGCGACGAAGTATCTCGATGGGCAGGGTCGATGCGTCGGCGGCGCTGCGGTAGGCGGTGCAGAGCACATGAACGAGCTCACCACCTTCCTGCGCACCTGTGGGCCGACCATGAGTGCCTTCAATGCCTGGGTGTTCCTGAAAGGCCTCGAGACACTGCGCTTGCGAATGGAGGCGCACAGCGTCGCTGCAATGAAACTCGCCCAGTGGTTGCAGCGTCAGCCAGGTGTGGAGAAGGTCTATTACGCCGGTCTGGAGGATCACCCCGGCCACCAGCTGGCGCGATCGCAGCAGAGTGCTTTCGGGGGGGTACTGTCCTTTGAGGTAAGCGGCGGGCGTGATGCAGCCTGGTCAGTGATAGATGGCACCGAGATTATGTCGCTGACGGCTAATCTCGGTGATGCGAAAACGACGATCGTGCACCCGGCCACGACCACCCACGGCCGCCTGACAGCGGCACAGCGGGAAGAGGCGGGCATAGGGGAAAACCTGATTCGAGTCGCAGTAGGGCTTGAGCATACGGATGATCTTCAGGCAGACCTGGAGCGGGGACTGGCGGGGCTCTGATGCACATGCAATCGCTGATCGACGGCGCGGTGACCGAAGTCGGCCGTGCGCTCATGGGCAAAGAAACCCAGATTCGCCTGGCGCTATGTTGCCTGTTCACGCGGGGCCACCTGCTGTTGGAAGACCTTCCGGGGATGGGCAAGACGACGTTGTCGCATGCGCTGGCCGATGTGCTTGGGCTGTCATACAACCGCGTTCAATTTACCAGCGACCTGCTGCCGGCGGACATTCTCGGTGTATCGGTTTTTGAGCAGGGGGAGGGCAGTTTTCGCTTTCACCCCGGGCCGGTGTTTACCCAGGTGTTGTTGGCCGATGAAATCAATCGCACGACGCCGCGCACACAGAGCGCGCTGCTTGAGGCCATGGCTGAAGGGCAGGTGACTATCGAGGGTGAAACCCGGGCCTTGCCATCGCCCTTTTTTGTCATCGCAACGCAGAATCCGACGCATCAGTCTGGCACCTACCCGCTACCAGAATCGCAGCTTGACCGCTTTCTGATGCGACTGGAGCTCGGCTATCCCCATCCGCGCGCGGAGCGTGAAATGCTGATATCGCGCCACAGCGGGGCAGGCATGCCCTCGCTGAAGCAGTGCATCGACGCCCAGCAGCTCACGGAGATACGCGCTACAGTTACTGACGTGCATGCCTCCGACAGTCTGTTGGACTACTTGCAGCGCCTGGTTGCCTACACCCGACAGTCTGCAGAGTTTGACGTTGGCCTATCGCCGCGTGGTGCTCTGGCTCTGCTGGACTGTGCCCGTACCTGGGCGGTGATGAACGGTCGCGGTCATGTGGTTCCCGAAGATGTGCAGGTGGTGCTACCAGCCGTCGCCGCACACCGCCTGGTTCCTCGGGGGGATTTTGCCGGTGACGGTCTCGCCCTGGTCGCTCGCATGCAGCGCGACGTCGACGTGGTCAAGACCTGAGACCTCCATGGCGACCGCGGCCTTTGAGGCATTAAACCGGGAGCTGGGCCAGAGATTCCGCCGCTGGGTCAATCGGCGAATACCACCTTCACGCAGTGTCACGCTGGACCAGAAGCGGCTGTTCATCTTCCCATCGCGAGTGGGCTTTTTTTTTCTGTTCTGCCTGCTGCTCATGTTGATGACGTCCATCAACTATCAGAACAATATGGCGTTTGCCCTGACCTTCCTGTTGGCAACGCTGTTCGTGATTGCGGTATTACATACCTACGCTAATCTCGCAGGGCTGACCGTGCACGCGGTTAGTACGCAGTCTGCATTTCCCGAGCAGCAGGCTCAGTTCCAGTTGCTGCTCGAGCGTCGCCGGCGTAAGGAGCACTTCGACCTGCACATGGGCTGGCCTGAAAGTAATCAGGTGGTGCTCAACCTCGTGGATACCGACACGCTGCCCGTGGAGCTCTACTTGCCGGTCGGCGCACGCGGCTGGTATAGCCCGGGTAGGTTACGGCTGGAGTCGACCTACCCACTCGGTCTGCTGCGGTGCTGGACCTGGATTGATCTCGACCTGCATGCGCTCGTCTACCCAAGCCCGCTGGCCTCTGAGGAGCCACCTGGCGTGGCTGCAGAGGCACCGGATGGCGCAGCGCAGCAGCTCCCGGGCATCGATGACTTTTACGGTCTGAGGCCCTACCGTGAGGGCGACTCGCTCAGGCAGATAAACTGGAAGGGCGTGGCCAAGGGCCAGGGGCTGCTCACCAAGCAATACAGCGCCTACGCGCAGCGCAGCCTTTGGCTCGATTGGGACGACTTTCCGGGTACGGGAACGGAGCAGCGGCTTTCGCATCTTTGCTATTGGGCCTTGGAGCACGATGCCCAGAATGAGGAATATGGTCTTCGCTTGCCGGGTGCTCGTATTGCGCCCGGCTGCGGCGAACGCCATCGCGAAGATGTATTACGGGCACTCGCGCTCCACGGCATTGAGCAGGCGCGAGCGTGAAGGCACCAGATCAGATACCGCGTAACGCCCTGGTGTGGATTATCATCAGCATGTTCGCGTTGTTGGCACCACACCTGGGCAGGATTCCCCTGTGGATTGTCTTCTTGTACGCGTTCACGGCATTCTGGCGGGTTATGGTCTACGCTGGCCGCTGGTCCTTTCCGGGGCGGGCCGTCAAGTTCCTGCTGGTCAGCGCCGGCTTTGCGGGCATATTTTTCAGCTACGGCAATGTGCTGGGGCTTGAACCTACCGTGGCCCTGCTGTTGATAGCCTTCGCCTTCAAGCTGATTGAACTTGCCGGCCGCAAGGATGCTTACGTGCTGCTATTCCTCGGGTACTTTATCTGTATCACGCAGTTCCTGTTCAGCCAGGATATCCTGCTGGTAGTTTATGTGTTGTTCTGTGTGGTCCTTGTGACAACCGCTCTGATTGCCTTGCACCAGCCCGGAGAACACAGTTTCAACCGCCGCACGATTCGCGTGGCATCGGTGATGCTCGCCCAGGCCTTCCCACTGATGTTGGTGCTGTTTTTTCTGTTCCCGCGGCTGGGTCCGCTGTGGTCCGTGCCGATCAAGACCAATACCGCAACCACCGGCGTTAGTGACTTCATGAAACCGGGCGATATCTCCTCACTCGGCAAGTCCGACGAGGTCGCCTTTCGTGCGCAGTTCGACGGCAAGATTCCAGATCGATCGGATTTGTATTGGCGTGGGCTTGTATTCAGCCGCATCATGAAGGGCGCATGGACCGGCGTGCCGCACTGGGAGGTACCAATCAAGGAGCGCGGCACAGCGCTGCCCGTCGAGCTAGGCGAGCGTCTCGATTACACAGTGATTATGGAGCCGACGCAGCAGAACTGGCTGTTTAGCCTTCGCCATGCGCAACCGTTAACGCCAGGCATGCTAGCCGCTGCCGATCACCGCCTTTTTTCTCCCGTCGAAATTGAGGATGACCTGCGCTACGAGGTCATTTCCTGGACCGAATCTCCCCTAGATACCAACATCAGTGAATGGCGCCGCGCGGTCGAACTGAAACTTCCCGGGCAGGACAATCCGCGTACACGAGCGCTGGGTCGCGCATTACGCGAGGAGTTCGAGGATAACGCGGCGCTGGTGGATGAGGTGCTGCGGCGGTTTAGACAAGAACCCTATGTCTATACCCTGAATCCGCCACTGCTGGGCAGTGATCCCATGGATGAATTTCTGTTCGATACGCGACGCGGATTTTGCGAACACTATGCCTCGGCATTCGTGACTCTGATGCGCGCCGCAGGTGTTCCCGCACGCGTCGTCGCGGGCTACCAGGGCGGCGAGATCAATCCGGTTAACCGGACCGTTATTGTGCACCAGTTTGATGCGCATGCATGGGCTGAGGTCTGGCTGTCCGAGCGAGGCTGGGTGCGGGTAGATCCTACGGCGGCCGTCGCGCCAGACCGCATCGAACTGGGCCTGGAACAGGCGGTTGAGGCGGGCAGTTTTCTGCAGGACACGCCCTTATCGCCACTGCGCTTTCGCGGTGTGGTGTGGGTTAACTCCCTGCGTCTACAGTACGACGCGCTAACCTATCGTTGGCAAAGCTGGGTAACGGGCTTTAACAGTGAGACGCAGTTGGACCTGCTTGAAGACTGGTTTGGCGAAGTCGATCCGCGCAAGTACGTCGCCATTCTCATCGGTACCTGGTTGTTGGTGATGATACCCGTTGCCCTGACGCTGCTTCTACGTAGCAAGGTGCGACCACGCCAGCCCGCTGAACGATACTACCTGGCCTTCTGCAGGCGCATGGCGGACCGAGGCGTTCACCGAGAACCCGGCGAAACGCCCGATGCGTTTGCGGAACGCGCGTCCATGGCCCTGCCCGACTACCGCGAGGAGATCTACCGGGTCACGGGTCTTTACATGCAATTAGCCTATTCACGGGGCTCTGAGGCGGACGACTTACTGGCACAGCTCAAGAGTGCCATCAGTCCCTGGTCGAGACTTGGACTGGAAGCGCGTTAATCCCCTCAGACCCTGCGGTATCCCTGGCTTTTCTGGCTATGCCCCGGTATGGACATAAGCTGGTCAAAAAAAGTGCAGGACCTGTGATCCAGCCCTTGTCAAAGCCGCGTATAAGTTTCTGAACACACGCTCAGGAGGCATTTCAGATGTTCAAGTCAATCATCGCCACGGTCGGCGTAGCCATCTCTTTCGCGCTAGCTCCGACTGTTGTTAGCGCTGGCGAAGCGGAATCTGCTGCGGCCACTGCCAAGGTGATTTTCTACCGCGCGGACGAAATGTCGCGCACTCGCCAGATCAACTTCGAGACCTATGCTGCCGGCAAGCCGGTAGGTCGCCTGCAGTACCGCAAGGCGGTAGTGGCCGAAGTCCCCGCGGGTGCAGTGAAGTTCAATACCAGTCTTCCCGAAACCGCAACGCTTGAAATAGATGCCAAGCCGGGCCAGACCTACTACGTGTACACCGGCCTCGAGCGCAAGGGCCAAAACTTCGTCACTACCTTGGAGGTAGTCGAGGAGCAGGTCGCGCTGAGCCAGAGTCCTGCCCTGGACGGCGTGATCTAGTTCCCCCCTCTTAGACACGTCCAGGTGTTTGGTAGCCGCCCCGTTTGGGGCGGCTTTTTTATGCGCGGGCCTTATGCGCGGGCCATCTAGACGCAGCGGTCATCAGCTGATAGCGCGATCAGAACTCTCCCAGTAGGGCTTGCGCAGTTCTTTTTTGAGCAGTTTGCCCGAGGGGTTGCGTGGCATCGCGTCGATGATCTCCAATTGTCGCGGTATTTTGTAGCCAGCGATACGATCGCGACAGAAGCCAATCATTTCATCAAGGGCGAGGCTTGCGCCCGGCTTCAAGACCACGAATGCGAGCAGCGCTTCTCCGAACTTTTCGTCCGGCACACCAATGACTGCGACATCGGCAACTGCGTCATGGTGCGCGATTGCGTTCTCCACTTCCACGGGATAGATGTTCTCTCCGCCGCTCACGACCATGTCCTTGATGCGATCTTTAAGGTAGAGGTAGCCCTCCGTGTCAAGATAGCCCGCATCGCCGGTATGGACCCAACCGCCCGTGAGATTTTCAGCGGTTGCCTCCGGCAGGTTGTAGTAGGCCACCATGTTGGTCTCTGACTTGACCCATATCTCACCAACTTCGCCCGCGGGGAGCTCATCACCTTCCGGATTTCGAATGCTGACCTCGGCGCCGACCGAGGGGCGTCCACAAGACTTCAGCAGCTCAGGCTTGCCAGCCAAGGCGCGCCGATGATCTTCAGGGCTCAAGTTGACCACGGTGCCCGTGGTCTCTGTCATGCCGTACATCTGAACGAAGTCTGTATCAAAGACGTCGATGGCCTGGCGCAGCACTGCCTCGGAAATCGGTGATGCGCCGTAGTAAATGACTTGCAGACGAGAAAAGTCTCGTTGCTCGATACCCGGTAAGCCCAGCACCGCCATTATCATGGCCGGTACCATGAAGATATTATTGATCGGGTAGGCCTCGATCGCATCCACGACGGCCGCTGGGTCGAAGGCCCGGTGAAGTATGGTGTGAGAGCCGCCGTAGATCGCCACCAGGATAGAGCCCGCACCGCCGATGTGAAACATGGGCGCGCAGAGCAATCCGGCCATGCCCGGATTGACACGGTGGGTAGTCAGCGTCGTGTTCATCACACATTCCATCACGAGGTTGGCGTGGGTGGATACAACACCTTTTGGATTGCCGGTCGTGCCACTGGTGTAAAGCTGCAATACAGGATCCTCCGGCGCGACGTCTGCTCGGACCGGGTCACCGGACTGTCCATCGAGCAGCTCGTGCCAGCTCATACTGTTAGCCCCTTCGCGCGTTACCAACTGTGTGCTTGGCGGCAGCAGTGGTCGCAGGCCATCAAGGGTTTCGCTGAGCGAGTCGTCCAGTGCAAGGAGAACCTTTGCGGAGGAATCCTTGAGGATGAAAGCAAGCTCGGCCGGAGCCAGTCGGTAGTTGAGTGACACAGCTACGGCGCCAGTTTTGCTCGCCGCCTCGAAGAGCAGCATATGCTCGATACTGTTCTCGCCAAGTATGGCGATGCGTTCGCCCTTGCTCACGCCGAGCTGCTGTAAGCCGCGCGCCAGCTTGTTGGCGAGTACCTCGGCCTCGCTATAGGTGGTGGTCTGGTCAGCCACCGTAACGCAGGGTAGGTCGGGAAAGTTGCGAGCGTAGTATTCGAGAAAGTGATGCAGCAACATGGCGCCGCGCTCCTGATTTATGTCTGTTATGGGCGCGTGCCAGTCTGTGTAGCCCAAGAGCACTTGTCAATCCTGCTTCATGCTCTCCCTGATCCGTGCCAGTGACTCCAGCGAACTGTACACAGCAGCAGGGTCCAGCGCAGGTAGACGGCCCCCGCCGATAATCAATGTGGTGCCCAACTGTTCGCGCAGCAAGGCCAGTTGCTCTGCGACGTGGTTTGCGCCGCCCAGTATGGCCCAGTCGTCTATGCTCACGCCGTCGCGTTTGAAGGCGGGTGGTAGTCTATCGGCCAGCGCTTCGCCAACCCGGTGACACAGCGCACGATCCTCGCAGGCGAAAACTGTGCGCATAATGGGCACGTCCTCGGGCGATGCATGCCCGGCCTCTTTTACGGCCTCGGCATGAAGTTTGTAATTGTGCGCAAGCTCCGTGGGCGTCTCCATGGGTGATGCGAGGTAGGGCAGGCCGAGCCCGCCGGCTTGCGCCAGGGCCAGTGGTCCGAATGCGGCGACCCATAATGGAGGATGCGGCCGCTGGTGAGGCAGTGGTGCAAGTACCGCATCTTCGGTGCCGTCGAGGATGTCGCCACGCCAGGCGCGGCGCATGATGTCAAGGTTTGCGGCAAAGCGTTGGCGCTTGGACCTGGCTTCAATGCCGTAGGCATGAAAAGTGTCGCCTGCCATGCCACGGCCCAGCCCGAGAATGAGTCGGCCACCCGAAAGCTGGTCCAGCACAGCAACCTCCTCGGCGGCCTGCAGGGCTTGCCGAATTGGCAATAGATAGGATGTGGTCCCCAACTTCAGATCTTCCGTATGCGCGGCCACTACGGCAAGTAGTGTGAGCGGTGAGGGCAGGGCGCTGCGCCCGGCAAAATGGCTTTCGGGCAACCAATAGGAATGAAAGCCAAGGGATTGCGCAACGCGTCCCTGCTCGGCGAGCGTCGGTGCATCCAAGGAACCGCCTGGCCAGGCGGTCACGCCGATATCAAAGGGCCCTGCATGATGTTTTTCAGACATGGCTGCAGCTTAACGTGTTTTGGCCGCAGGATCGGCGGCTACACGCCTCTCGCCGTGGGTGCTAGACTGCCGTGCTCGCTGCGGTCCAGGCATGACAAACGGGCCGAGATCAACACGCGACAACAAACCAAGATAAGGACGCAAGACCATGCAAGTAGTACGCGTACAACAACCCGGTGGACTGGATAAACTGCTGGTGACAGAAACGGAGGCACGAGACCCGGGTCCCGGTGAAGTCCAGGTGGAGGTGGCGGCCAGTTCGCTTAACTTTCACGATTACGCCGTTGTTATTGGCCTGCTGGGCGTCGATGAGGGCCGAGTGCCGATGTCCGATGGCGCGGGCGTGGTAACGGCCATTGGTGAAGGCGTAGATGCGTTTCAGGTCGGCGATCGTGTGATGAGTACATTCTTCCCAAACTGGGCGGATGGCCGCGCCGATGATTTCCGTAAAATTACTGAAGTACCTGGCGATATGGTAGACGGTTATGCCGCCCGCAGTGTGACCTATCGTGAAGCTTGTTTCACACGCATGCCGGAGGGCTACAGTTTCGCTGAGGCAGCAACGCTACCTTGTGCAGCATTGACCGCCTGGCGCGCGCTGATGGTAGAGGCGCGCATCAAAGCCGGAGAAACTGTGCTCGTGCAGGGCTCAGGTGGTGTTTCCGTATTCGCGCTGCAGTTTGCCAAGGCAGCGGGGTGCGAAGTGATAGCGACCTCAGGTAGTGATGCCAAGCTTGAGCGCCTCGGAGAGCTCGGTGCCGCACAGCTCATCAACTATCGAGAGACGCCCGAATGGGGCGACAAGATTCTGGAGCTGACAGGCGGTCGCGGGGTCGATGTGGTGGTGGAGGTCGGTGGTTCCGGTACCGTGGCGCAGTCTGTTCGCGCGGTTGGCATGGGTGGTCATATCTCCATGATTGGCGTTCTGACGGGCTTTGCTGGCGAAGTGCCTCTGGCCGAGCTGTTCCAGAAAAACGCAGTGCTGAGCGGTATCACCGTCGGCTCGCGTGCCCATCAGCTGGATATGATTTCTGCCATCGAAGCCAATCAGATCAAGCCTGTAATTGACCGGAGCTATCCGCTGGCCCAGATCGCGGACGCGTTTAGTCTGCAGGAATCACAACAGCACTTCGGGAAGATCTGCCTCGATATTACGTAGGTGTCTGCAGGTCGCTTGCGATGCAAAGTGTAGGTTTTAGCACTGCGCGCTTTCTCGGGCTGTCGTGGCCGAGCCGTCGATGATTCGCTGCAGTTCCGGGAGGCAGCTACCGCAGCTGCCGCCTGCACGGCAGCGGTCGGTGAGCGCCTGAACGCTGTGGCAGCCCTCTGCGATCAGCCCGGTGATTTCGCTTTCCCCCACATTGTTACAGCTGCAGATCAGGCGGCCGCGGCTGCCTGCGCCACTTGGCGGGACTGTTGACAGAAGCCAGCGACGTTCCGCCTGTGACAGGGAGTCTCGACTAAAGTAGGGCCCCAGGAAGGCAAGGTCGCTGTCGATGCCGGTGCGAGACAGAAAAACCACAGACTGAAGTTGGCCCTTGCCTGTGAAACTGACGAGCCGATATTCGCCCTGTTCGGTATCCTCCAGCTGCAGCGTACTCTCGCCTGTACTCAACTGTTGTGCCAGCGTTGTGGCGACCAGTGATGGATCGGACGCGGCAAATACATAGCGATAGTGCCCCTGCGCGAGCACTTTGACCCAATAAGGCAGCGCCGGCATGGTGACGGGCTCCCTGGCCAGTAACACGCCATACCACGTTACCGCGAGGGTCGAGACATGCACAGGATTGTGCTTGTAGGCGGGTTCACCTGAATCCGGGTCCAGAGCTATCGGCAGCAGGCTGTTCACCGATGCGTTTGCCGCATGACTGCCAGACCAGTGCATAGGGGCAAACACGGTGCCAGGGGCGATGCCCTGGTCCAGCCGTAGCCTGAGTGTCGCGTTGCCCTGATCACTGTGCAGGGCAAGCAGCGCGCCATCATCGAGCTTGCGTGCACGGGCGTCCTGTGGGTGCATGCTCAAAAACGGTTCGCTTTGGTGTTCGCTGAGACGTGCTGCACGGCCTGTGCGCGTCAGGGTGTGCCACTGATCGCGAATGCGCCCGGTGTTGAGCCGCAAGCAGCCAGGCTCCAGCTCGAGCTGCACGGTGTTGCGCTCGGAGCTGAACAGGGCGCGCCCGCTGTTAGTGAAAAAGCGGCCCTTCTCGTAAAGCCGGGATGGCCCGGACGCCGTCATCGGCCACTGCATGGGTTCCAGTTCGTCGTAAGCCTCAGCATCCAGCGCCGCGAGAGCGGATATATCAAAGGCTCGCTTCCCGTTATTCTCAAAACCAGAAAGCGCAGCGTGCTCGATAAACACCTCGTGTTCGCTGTTGAAGCAGAAACCTTCCTTAAAGCCCATGCGCTGCCCGACTTCCTTGATCATCCACCAATCCGGGCGCGCTTCTCCCGGCGCCGGTAGAAAGGCACGCTGTCGTGAGAGGCGCCTTTCGGAATTGGTGACCACGCCGGACTTTTCGCCCCAGCCCAGTGCGGGCAGGCGCAGATCAGCCAGCGCTAATGTGTCTGTATCATCCACGCAATCAGAAACCACGACCAGCTCACAGGCCTCCAGGGCTTTTCGCCAGCGCCGGGCCTGTGGAAGGCTGACTAAAGGATTTGTCGCCATGATCCAAACGGACTTTATATCGCCTCGCTCTATGGCTGCGAACAGCTCCAGTGCCTTGGGTCCAGCCTCGCGCGCGATGGCTGGAGAGCCCCAGAAGCGCTGCAATCGATCGCAGTTGTCTGGTGAGAAATCCATATGGGCTGCCAGCGTTGAGGCGAGACCGCCGACCTCTCGCCCGCCCATAGCGTTGGGCTGCCCGGTGATTGAAAAGGGTCCACAGCCTTCTCGACCGATTCTTCCGGTGGCCAAATGCACATTGATAATGGCGCCGGCCTTCGCTGAGCCCTGACGGGACTGGTTGACGCCCATCGAATAGGCCGTGATGGCGCGTTCTGCTTCGCCGAACCAGCGATAGAATGTGGCCAAGGCCGCAACGGGCAGGTTGCAGCGCGCAGCCACTCTCTCAAGGCTGCCGCTGTCACGAGCGCTGGCAAGCGCGCTATCGAAGCCCTCGGTATTTGACGCGATATAGGAGCAGTCTGTCGCACCATTATCTGCGAGGTGCACCAGTAAGCCATTGAAGAGGTCGATGTCGCTGTCGAGTGCCAGCGGCAGGTGTAGATCAGCAAGCTCGCAGGTGCTGGTCTCTCTTGGGTCAATGACAACCACGCGCATGGCTGGACGCGCCAACCGTGCGGCCTTGATGCGCTGGTAGAGCACGGGATGACACCACGCGAGATTCGAGCCAACCAGCACCAGGAGATCGGTGTGCTCGAGGTCTGAGTAGTTGCAGGCAACGCCGTCAGTCCCGAAGGCGCGCTTCTGAGCGCTTACCGCCGAGGACATACACAGGCGCGAGTTGGTGTCGATGTTGGCGTAGCCGACATAGCCCTTCATGAGCTTGTTTGCCAGGTAATAGTCTTCCGTCAGCATCTGGCCTGAAGCGTAAAACGCAACGCTCTGCGGGCCATGCATCGAGATCAGGCGCTGCCACTCATCTGCCAGGTGATCAAGCGCCGAATCCCAGCTAACCCGCTCTCCATGTAGTTCAGGAAACAGCAGACGCCCGCGATCTGTAGCGATGGTATCGGCCAGAGCACTGCCCTTTGAGCAGAGCCGTCCAAAGTTCGCGGGATGCTCGGGATCGCCTTCGACGCTGATCTCGCCGCTCGCCCCGCGGCGCGCAATGATGCCGCAGCCCACCCCGCAATAGGGGCATGTTGTTTTAACCTCTGATGTCACTACGCTTCAGCCAGACCTGGTCTCCGCAAACGCGTACGGGGTAGGTGGGCAGGGACTGTTCGCCGTCCTCAAGGCAGCGGCCATCGAGGAGGCTGAAGTGCTGTTTGTAGAGCGGTGACGCAACTACGGGCTCACCCTGCACGTCGCCAACGATGCCCCGGCTAATGACATTGGCGCCGCCAATGGGGTCGTAATTGCCCACCGCGAAAACCCCGTCTTCGATATCAGCCAGATGGAAGAGAGCGACCTGTGTCCCTTCAACGAGGGCCGCCACGCCAGCACCTTCGATCAGCCTGGAGCTGGCGCAGACGGCAATCCAGGCGTCGTCAGCGGTGGGTTTTGCATCGTGCACGCTCATGCTGCGCCGTCCGAAAGGTCCAGCACTTCGATCTCGCGCTCTTCTGCCGTGGCGGGACGGATTTGACCGCGTTCTTGAACAAAGACGACGTTGTCGTCACTGGCGTCGCTGTTCACGAAGGGCTTAAACAGTTTCATGCGCTCCGGATCCTCAAGCGTGGTGCGCCACTCGCACTGGTAAGTGCCGACGATATGACTCATCTGTTCCTCCAGCTGAGCCGCGATCCCAAGGCTGTCTTCGATAACGACCTCGCGCAAGTAATCGAGGCCGCCTTCGAGGCTCTCCATCCAGCGTGCCGTGCGCTGTAGTCGGTCTGCCGTGGCGACGTAGAACATCAGGAAGCGATCGATGTACTTGATGAGCGTTACGTCATCCAGGTCGGTCGCAAACAAGTCAGCGTGTCGCGGCTTCATTCCGCCGTTGCCGCAAACATAGAGATTCCAGCCTGACTCGGTGGCGATGACGCCGACGTCCTTGCTCTGCGCCTCTGCGCATTCGCGCGTGCAGCCCGAAACGGCTAGCTTAAGTTTGTGGGGCGCACGCAAACCCTTGTAGCGATTTTCAACGAGTATCGCCATCGCCAGGCTGTCTTGCACACCGTAGCGGCACCAGGATGAGCCAACGCAGCTTTTTACGGTACGGATCGCCTTGCCGTAGGCATGCCCCGTTTCCAGACCGGCATCGATAAGCTCACGCCAGATATCGGGCAGCTGTTCCTGGCGTGCACCGAAGAGATCTATCCGCTGGCCGCCGGTGATTTTTGTGTAGAGCTGGTATTTGCGCCCGACCTCGCCAATGGCGATGAGCTGTTCCGGTGTGATCTCGCCACCGGGGACCCGCGGAACGACAGAGTAGGTACCATCCTTTTGCATGTTGGCCAGGAAGCGATCGTTGGTGTCTTGCAAGCCAAAGTGGGGCTTGTCGAGCACATAGTCGTTCCAGAGGGCCGCCAGTATCGACGCCACCGCGGGTTTGCAAATGTCACAGCCCCTGCCGCTGCCATGGGCCTCGAGCAGTTCCTCAAAAGAGGTATAGCGATTGACCTGAACGAGGTGATACAGCTCCTGCCGGGAGTAGTCGAAGTGTTCGCACAGGGCTTTGCTGACTTCGACACCGCGGGCGCTCAATTCGCTGTTGACGATGTCTTTGAGCATCTGGCCACATCCGCCACAGCCGGTGCTGGCGCGCGTTTCATCTCGCACCGCTTCAAGGCCAAGGCAGCCGTTATCCATGGCTGTGACAATATCGCCTTTGGAGACGTTGTGGCAGGAACAGACTGTGGCCTGGGCGGGCATGGCGTCGGCACCCAGCGCCAGGGCTGCTGGGTCCGCCTGGGGCAGGATAAGGCTCTCAGGGTTCTCAGGTAGCTCGATGCCGTTCAGTGCATACATGAGTAGCTGATCATAGCCAGTGGCGTCTCCCACCAGGATAGCGCCGAGTAGCTGCTTGCCATCTGCGCTGGTGTTGATGCGTCGATACACGGCTGTGCGCTCATCACGATAGCTGTAGGTAAGGCTGCCCTCGGTGTTGCCATGGGCATCGCCAATGGAGCAGACGTCAACACCGAGCAGCTTCAGCTTGGTGCTCATGTCGGCGCCCGTAAACCGCTCGTCGCCTCCGGTGAGCTGAGCGGCGGCAGCCCTGGCCATGGTATAGCCGGGTGCCACCAGGCCGAAGATGCGGCCGTTCCAAAGCGCACATTCGCCAATTGCATAAACGTGCTCGTCACTGGTTTGGCACCGATCGTTGACAACGATGCCGCCCCGTTCGCCGATTTCCAGCCCACCTTCGCGTGCGAGCTGGTCCCAGGGTCTGATACCTGCAGAAAAGCAGATGAAGTCGGTTTCCAGGTGGCTGCCATCGGCGAACTCCATGCGATGTCGCGCCGTTTCGCCGTCGACGATGCGCTCGGTCGCCATACTGGTGTGCACCTCAATGCCGAGATGGGTTATCTTTCCTCTGAGCATGGCGCCGCCATCGTCATCTAACTGCACGGGCATCAGGCGGGGTGCGAACTCCACAATGTGCGTTTCCAGACCAAGATTGCGCAGCGCGTTGGCTGCTTCCAGTCCCAGCAGGCCGCCGCCGACAACTACGCCAACGCGACACCCCTCAGCGCCTGCTTGCATGGCGCGTAAGTCATCAAGTGTGCGATACACAAAGGTGTTTTCCCGGTCGTTGCCGGGTATCGGTGGCACGAAGGGATAAGAACCCGTGGCCAGCACCAGTTTGTCGTAAGACAGCGTATCCCCCGTTTCGGTTTCGACCTGCTTTGCGTCGGTGTTCAGGCTCGCTGCGTGTGTGGCGGTTTTTATTTCAATCCGGCTATTTTCAAAAAACCCGGGTTCGACGAGAGATAGCTGCTCAGCGGTTGTACCGGTGAAGAACTCAGACAAATGAACACGGTCGTAGGCGGGCTCGGTCTCGCCGCAGAGTACGGTGA
This sequence comes from Pseudomonadota bacterium, assembly GCA_038748065.1. GTDB lineage: Bacteria > Pseudomonadota > Gammaproteobacteria > Pseudomonadales > Halieaceae > JBCDJG01. The sequence goes on along the minus strand of JBCDJG010000034.1, from coordinate 3,390 downwards.
TGTCGTAGTGGCCCGCGGCATCGCCGTCGACCAGCGTCTGTAAAAAGTGCTGGCCGACCATGCCGTTACCGATCACCAGTAGCTTTTGCCGTTCAGTCATTGTGTTTTGCCTCATGTTGTCTTTCAGGGCAGCCGCCCAGGCAGCCTCGCCCAACAGCAGCGCTGCAGTGCTGCCGGTGAAGCGGGGCAGTGGCTCCGCTTCGCTACAGTAAAAGTTCAGATCTTCGTTGCTATTGACGAGAAGCGCGCCTGCAATTCCCTCGGCATCCAGCCAGAGGCAGCGCAGCTGCGAATGTGCTTCGTCGACAAAAACGGCAGGCCTGAGGCCGAGCACCGAGCGCCGCAACAGGAGGTAAACCGACATGTCTGACCCTTTGTTGCTGCCAGCTTTGGTGCTGATCAGCGCCTTGACGCGTGAATCCAGCGGCAGAGGCAGGGTCGGCAGCAATTCGGGCGTCGTGTCGATCAATAGCTGGGCGCATCTGCTGCTGCGTTGCAGCAGGTGTTCGACATCTATGCCGCTCTCGTCGTTACCCAGAGCGCCGAGGTCTCCAGGGTCCAGTACAGCGCCGACTGCAGCCGTGTCGATCAGCGAACCGCTGGGCCGATGAAGCGCCAAAAGCGTGCTGGCGGCTGTCTCCGGGCTGAGGGAAACCTCTAGCATGATCGCCCTCAGGCCACCTCAGCCGAGGGCGGCAGAGGCTTTTTTTCTGTGCGCCTGCTGCCGAGTTCCTCAACCTTCCGCTGCTTTTCGTAGAGGAATTCAAGCACGCTGTGGCGATAGCCGTTGTAGGTTGGATCATCGGATAGCGCGATGCGATCCCGCGGGCGATCCAGTTTGATCTCCAGAATCTCACCGATGGTTGCCGCCGGCCCATTGGTCATCATGACGATGCGGTCGGACAGCAGTACCGCCTCGTCGACATCGTGAGTAATCATGATGACCGTGTTGCCGAGCTGCGCGTGAATTTCCATCAGTGAGTCCTGCAGGTGCGCACGGGTCAGCGCATCCAGAGCGCCGAACGGCTCGTCCATCAGCAGGACCTCGGGCTGCATGGCGAGGGCCCTGGCAATACCAACGCGCTGTTTCATGCCCCCCGAGATTTCATCCGGGCGCTTATCCAGCGCGTGCTCCATATGCACCATCTCCAGGTTGTGCTCGATCCACTCGCGCATCTCTGCACGGGTCTTCTTGCCCTTGAACACCTGTTTAACGCCCAGTTCCACGTTCTGGTAGGTGGTTAGCCATGGGAACAAGGAGTGGTTCTGGAATACCACTGCGCGTTCAGGGCCGGGTTCTGAGACCTCCTGGCCGTTGAGTACGATCCCGCCACGGCTGGCCTGCAGTAGCCCGGCGACGATATTCAGCACCGTGGATTTGCCGCAGCCGCTGTGTCCGATAAGCGTGATGAATTCGCCTTCGGCAATTTTCATGTGCACATCGTCCAGGGCCTTGAATTCGCCCTTGGGGGTGTCGAAAGACATGCTGACGTGATCAATAACGAGGTGTTGACTGTTCATAAGCGTAGTCCCTAGCGCAGCTTGGCTTGCTTGTCCCATGAAAACAGCCGCTGCAGAAGAAGCATGCCGCGGTCCAGTAGAAATCCGATGGCGCCAATAGCGATAACGGCTACCATAATGCGGCCCAGTGAGTTCGAGCTGCCGTTTTGAAACTCGTCCCACACAAATTTGCCCAGGCCTGGATTTTGCGCCAGCATCTCAGCCGCAATCAGCACCATCCAGGCAATGCTCAGGGAAAGACGCAAGCCGGTGAAAACCATGGGAATGGAGGAGGGCAACACGACCTTGCGCACGTGGGTCAGGGGGCCGAGGCGCAGCACGCGGCTTACGTTCTCATGATCCTGGCTGACGTTGGCGACGCCCACGGCGGTATTGACGATGGTCGGCCAGATGCAGCAAAGCATGACGGTGATCATCGAGTTGAGGAAGGATTTCGGAACCAGAGGGTCGTCCGAGATATACACGGCGCTGACCACCATGGTCACTAGTGGCAGCCAGGCCAGCGGCGATACCGGCTTAAATAACTGGATCAGCGGATTGATCGCTGCGTAGAGCGTCTGGCTGAGTCCGATGACAATGCCAATCGGCACCGCAATGGCCGTTGCCAGGACGAAGCCGGTCATCACGGTAACCAGGCTCGTGCCAATCTGATCAAAAAAAGTTGGCTTGCCTGTGTAGGCGCGCATCTTCGGCACATAATCCGGGTTCTCCGCCAGCTTCGCGGCATTGCGTTCGTCCTGCCGCTGATAGAAGGCCGCTGCCTTGGCGCGTTGCTCCTGATGCTCTACGTACAGGTTGCCGCTTTGTTCCCAGACCTCAGTCGGGCCGGGAAACTGGCCCAGCGAGGTGTCTACCCGAGATGCGCCCGCATTCCACAGAAAGAGGAATGCCAACACGCCGATAAGGGGTAAACCCACCAGCTTGAACAGGCGCACGGCCACAGTCATAAACTGGGCCGGCTCAGGGGCTTGCACTGCGAGGGTCTTCACTACTTAACTCCTTGGCGATCAGAGAACCTGATCGCCTTTCAGGCCAATCTCCAGCGACTCGAGATAGGCGTTGGGTTTGCTGCCGTCGTAGGTGATGCTGTCAAGGAACTCTGTTTGCGGCGGCCGGAAGCCAGACTCGCTTGCAAACTCAGGGAAGTCAGCTGCGCTCATATGCCCCTCCTTCACAAGCTCCTTCGCGGCGACTTCATAGATGTCCGGGCGATAAACTTCGCGGGCGGTCTCAAAGTACCAGTCGTCGCTCTTGGGCTCAGCGATCTGGCCCCAACGGCGCATTTGCGTGAGGTACCAGACGGCGTCCGAGTAGTAGGGGTAAGTGGCGAAGTAGCGGAAGAAAACATTGAAGTCAGGCACCGCACGCTTGTCGCCCTTCTCGTACTCGAAGGTACCCGTCATAGAGTTGGCGATGACTTCATAGTCGGCCCCAACGTATTCTGAACGCGAGAGAATCTTCACAGCTTCTGGGCGGTTCGCGTTGTCATTCTCATCCAGCCACTTGGCGGCCCGCAGCAGCGCTTTCACGACCCGCACGGTGGTATTGGGATACTTCTCGGTAAACTCCTTCGTCATGCCGAACACTTTTTCGGGGTTGTTCTTCCAAATCTCGTAATCGGTAATCACTGGAACACCGATACCCTTGAAAACGGCTTGCTGGTTCCAGGGCTCGCCAACGCAGTAACCGTAAATCGTGCCGGCCTCCAGGGTGGCAGGCATCTGCGGCGGTGGCGTCACCGAAAGCAAAGCCTCAGCGTCGATCTGGCCGGAGGTGTCACCCTTGTGTGGCGCGTAAAACCCCGGATGAATGCCACCAGCCGCGAGCCAGTAGCGCAGTTCATAGTTGTGCGTGGAAACCGGGAAGACC
>JBCDJG010000033.1:0-51697 GCA_038748065.1 Pseudomonadota bacterium | reverse complement strand
CATTGGCCGGGCTCGAACTTGGCGCCGATGTGATTGAGCATTTCCTCTTTGGGTACAAGGGTGAGCGCCATGTAGGGGTCCTCTGCTTGGCAATGGTCACGACTATCTGCGTCGCGACAACCTGCGTCGCGACAATCAGGATCACGACAGTCTAGACGACAGATAAAATTTTGCGGGCATCCCTATTGGAGTGACGTTTTATCGCTCTGGGATGCGAATTTGAACTTACAGTATGTCATTTGTACTTTCAAGTATTTTCCGTCTGCACAAGCGCTGCTATGCTGCTCTAGCAGGTGCCGGTATTAGCATGGAGCGACCGCGATGACAGCGCCACACCCACCACCCATCACCCTGCTGCAACAGCTGCAGGAACGCGTTCGCGGCGAACGGCCGCCGCCCACGGGAGAAACCGTTGCCATCCCGGTGGACAGCTACTTAAGCCAGGCACGCTTCGAGCAGGAGCAGGCCCTGTTCCGGCGCACACCGCTGGCCATCGGCCACGAGGCACAGCTACCCGAAGCTGGCGATACGCTGGTTCACGATTGGCTGGGCCTGCCACTGCTGACCATGCGCGACAAGGCGGGCCAGATCGGCACCTTCATGAACGTTTGCCGGCACCGCGGCATGCGCCTGCTGCAAGATGAAGGGCAGACCTGCGTACGCTCACTGGTCTGCCCCTACCACAACTGGACCTATGGCCTCGATGGCGACCTGCGCAACATCCCGCTGAAGGAGAGCTTTGGCGAACTTGAAAAAGGCGAGCTCGGGCTGGTGCCGGTGCCTACTGAAGTCCGGCATGGCCTGATCTGGGTGCAGGCGACGCCCGGGGAGCCCATGGATCTCGACGGCCATCTAGCCGGGCTGGGTTCGGAGCTTGAGACCTTCGGCATACCCGATCTGCACTTCGGCCAGCAGGCCATCCACGAGGTCAAATGCAACTGGAAGCTGGTGCAGGACGCCTTTCTCGACGGCTACCACGTGGTGCGTCTCCATAAGAACACTGTGGGCGGATTCTTCCCGGATGCCCTTGCCGAGACCGATACCATCGGCCGCCACGTGCGCTCCGCGGTGGCGCGCAAGGAGATCTTCGATGCCGCCGACGCGTCGGAAGCTGAGCTCGATCTGCGCAAGCACGCCAGTTTCAGTTACACCGTTTTTCCCAATGTTGTCCTGGTACTGCATCCGGAATACAGCAGCATTATCAGCCTCTTCCCGAAGGCGCCAGATCGGACACTGTTCATTCACAGCATGCTGAGCCCGCGGCCGATCAACAGTGACAAGGCCCGGGAGCACTTCGCGCGCTCTTTTAAGCTGATCGATAGCGGCGTGTTCCTGGCCGAAGACATTCACGTGTCAGTGGGGTCCCAGCGCGGGTTGGCCAGCGGCGCCAACGAGGCCTTGCTCTTCGGCGGTTTCGAAGCGGCGGCGGCGGGCTTTCACCGCATACTGGCAGAGGCGCTGTAGACGCGCGTGGGAATCACGTGGACGAGTGGTTAAGCGACTACGGCGTCACGCTCGGCGTAGGCGCGTTGATCCTGTTCATGGTGTTCATCGTCTGGGATCTGGCCAAGCGCAGCAATGCCGGCAAGTTCGGCACCATGATTCTCTATATCGGGCTGGCCATGGGAATCTTTGGCTTTCTGATGAAATTCATCATCACCTATCTGCTGGAGAGCGCCGGGGTTTAAGCACTGCCTGCCCCAGAGCATCAGCCGTCAGCGCTTCTGCGATCATCTCATCCACCTTGCGCTCGAGCAGCGAGAGCGGCACCGGGCCATTCTCCAACACCAGGTCGTGAAAGCTGCGAATATCAAAGCCGGCCCCCAACGCTCCCTCGGCGCGCGCCCTGAGTTCGAGAATCTTCAACATGCCAATGGTATAGGCAGTGGCCTGGCCCGGCATGGCGATGTAGCGCTCGATGGCTCTGGTTGAGTCGCCCACCGGGTTAGGCGTATTGGCAACTAGGTAATCGATCGCCCGCTGACGCGGCCAGCGCTTACTGTGCAGGCCCGTATCCACCACCAGGCGACAGGCGCGCCACAGCTCCATCGCTAAACGGCCAAAGTTCGAATAAGGGTCCTGGTAAAAGCCCATCTCCAGAGGCAGCTTCTCACTATAGAGGCCCCAGCCCTCGGTGTAGGCGGTGAACGAGGCGTACTTCTGGAAGTCGGGTATGTCCTCAAGCTCAACCGAAATCGCCCGCTGCATGTGATGGCCTGGAATACCCTCGTGATAGGCCAGTGCCTCCATCTGGTAGATGGGCATCTCAGCCATGTTATAGAGGTTGGCGTAATAGATGCCCGGGCGCGAACCATCCGGCGGCGGCCCCTGATAGAACGCCTTGCCGGCGGCGCGTTCGCGGAAGGGCTCAACCCGCTTTACCGTGAGCTCGGCCCGGGGCTTCAGTCCGAAGTAGTCATCCAGCTGTTCACCCATGATGTTGATCAGCTCACTCGCGCGGGCCAGGTACTCAGCGCGGCCCTCATCAGTATTGGGGTAGTAGAACTCCGGCGCTGAGCGCATGTACTCAAAAAAGGCCGCAAGGTCACCCCCAAAGCCGACCTCCGCCATGATCTCTCGCATCTCATTGTGGATGCGCTCGACCTCGGCCAGGCCAATACGGTGTATCTCGTCGGCGCTCAGCTCGGTGGTGGTATACCAGCGCAGGCGCTGTGCATAAAAAGCATCACCGTCCGGAAATTTCCAGACGCCATCGTCATCGCTGGCGAGCGCCAGCTGCGTCTCCAGCGCAGCGATCAGGCGCTCATAGGCCGGCTTCACCACCTCCACAAGCGCCGCCCGCGCCTCCGCCAGTAAGTCCTCGGCCTGTTCCGGCGGCAGGTCCAGCGACGCCAGCTTGGCCTGGATATCGGCCCACAGCGTGGAGTCCTCTCCGGATTCTGTATAGGGCACGCCGCGAATGACATTGCGCGCCGCATCAATCATCTGCGGGTACTGCCAGGCGGCCAGCAGCAGGCCCTTGTCCTGCCGGATCGCCATCTGCTCGATGACCTGGTCAAACCAGCTGCCAATATTGTGCAGGCGGCCGATGTAGGCGGTGGCGTCGTCCAGGCTGTCCACTCGATGGATATTGATCAGGTAGCTGGGCGCCGCCGTGTGGGGGCCACGGAACTGATGGATGATGAAGTGTTGGTGGCGGAAATCGTCGGCCGCCAGCCCGCGCTGCAGCGACAGTGCGTACAAGTCGTAGGAAAGCTGCAAGGCCGGTGTCAGGGCATTCCGATCAAAGTCCGTCAGCTGATCGAGGCGCGCCTCACTGATCTCGCGGCTCTCATTCATGAAAGCTTCGGTGACCGTGTTCCACTGGTCGTGATTGGTCTTGATGCCGCGATAGCTGGCAGTCGCGGGGTAGCGCGCCATATCGACAGCGTAGTTCTCGTCAAGGAAGCTGCGAAAGCGCTCGGACTCGCTGAGTGACGGCGGCGAAATCAGCGCAGCTGGCGCAGGCGGCGTCTCCCGGGAGCAGGCCGCAAGGCCAAGGCAGAGCCCAAGAGCCAAGGGCATGAAGCTGGCGCGGAAAAACTGGGTCACTTGCTGGTCTCCCGGCAATAATCAGGTGGGCCGGTGTCATCGGCTGGCCACACGTTCTAGACAAAGGGGCCTCTGTTCGCCAATACTGTATATATGTACAGTATTGGTCACACTGGGCGTATTGTCTCTCACCTGCGCTGGCCGCCTCAAGGGGGGCGGCGGTGAGCCTGTGGCTCTGCCTGCGTCTGGAGCAGCTACCCCTGGAATGCCTGTCGCGTGGCGAGGAGCAGCCTGTGGTTGTGCTGGAACGGCAGCGCGTGGTCTGCACCAATGATAGCGCGGCTGCACTGGGCGTGAGGCCGGACATGGGCAGTGCCACGGTGCGGGCACTGGTCGGCGACGGCCCACTGAAGGTCCTGGAAAGAGACACGGCCGCCGAACAGCGCAGCCTGCAACAGCTGTGCTGCTGGGCCTATGGCATTACACCGACCCTGCACAGCTGGCGCGATGACTGCCTGCAGCTTGAAATCGGCGGCTGCCTGGGGCTCTTCCGCGGCCTCGACCGGCTGCTCCTGGCCGTGCGCAATGGCCTGGCCAGTCGTGGCTATCACGCCCACTGCGGGCTGGCCGCCACGCCGGCCGCCGCCTGGCTATTAAGCCACGGCGAGGCGGGCTTAACGCACGAGCAAGATCTGGCTGAGCGCCTCGCCCCCCTCCCTCTGTCACTACTGCGCGCAGATTTCGGCACCACGGTCGATTCCCTGCGCCGTGCCGGGCTGCATCGCCTCGGCGATATCCTGAATCTGCCACAGGCAGCCCTCGGACGCCGCTGCGGCAAAGGCTTCGTGCACTTTCTGCAACAGGTACTGGGGCAGCGCGATGACCTGCGGCCGGACTATCAGCCCCCGGCCAGCTTCAGCGACGAGTACTGGTTCGGGTACGAGGTAAAGGTCAATGACGAGTTATTGCCGGCGGTGGAGCTACTGCTGCAGGGACTGTGCCGCTTCCTGCGTAACACCCAGCTTCAGTGTAGCGAGATACGCTGGCAGCTCGTTGGCCTGGATGGCCAGATACGCGAGGTGATCGTGCGCAGCAGTAGCTGCCACAGCCGCTGGCAGGACTGGTATCAGCTTACCCGCATCCGCTTTGAGCAGCTTGAACTTGAAGGCGCGGTGGAAGGCCTGGCCCTGGACTGCACGCAGCTGCAAGCGGGGCAGCTCGACAGCGTCGACCTGTTTGCGCCGCGCCATCAGCGCGAACCCCTTGGTCAGCTACTGGACCGCCTGCGCAACCGTCTGGGCCTGAAGGCCGTGGAACGAGTGGGCTGCCGCGACGAACACCTGCCCGAACTGGCCCTGTGCCTGAACAGCGAAGCGGCGCCAGAAGCAGCGGCCGATGTCGCCCCCTGCGCCCTGCGCCCCTTCTGGCTGATGCCCACACCCCAGCCGCTGAAACAGCACGGCAGTCGTCTGTACTGGCAGGGCGCACTGGAACTGGTGCATGGCCCGGAGAGAATCGAAGATAACTGGTGGCAGGAACCGGTCAGCCGCGATTACTACGTGGCGCGCAGCGCCAGCGGAGATGACTACTGGGTGTTCCGTGACAGGCTATCCCGTGGCTGGTTTATCCACGGAATTTTTGCCTAAAGGTGTATGCTACTGCAGTTCGAGAATGGTCCAGGCTGAGAGAATCGCGGGGCTGTTGGAGTAGCGTCGGCTGATTGAACCTTCAGTCAGATCCATCATCAGGATCTGCCCGGTGCTTGCCTGGACCAGCTCAATGTAGCGCCCGTTGCGCTCAAACTCGCGGAACTCACCGACCAGTACATCGTCGGTGCTGTACTGGTTCCAGATGGACAGGGTAAAGCGTTCGAAATAGCCGACATATTGCCCCGTATCCGGGTCAGCGAGCAGGATGCGCGTGGCGCCCCAACCATCGATGGGCACCTCGACATTATGAATGTAGGCTACTTCACGCGGATAGTTGTCATCGCGAGATTCGCTGATCGTGCCCTCTTCGAAGTTGATGATGACACGAAGGCCATCTATGGACACCAACACCAGTTCATCATTGCTGATGTCCGATACCCGCAGCAGCAGAGGGTCACCGCCGTCGCGCCGGTCGCGGCGCTCCCAGGAGTTTTCATCCAGCACACGATAGTCGCCGCGCAACAGGCCAAGAGAATCGCCAAAGGTGATGCGCTCAGCAAGCCAAGGGTTAGCCCGAATTGCGGTTTTGGTGATCGTGCGGCTGCCGAGCCGTACCGCGGCATTCGATGCATCAGCGCCGAGGAACATGGGCAAAAACAGTTCTCCGCCGCCCGCACCAGACCCCGTTGAAAGGGTCACTCCGCCAAGCTCCCGACGCACCATAGTATAGCGTCTGGAGCCGCCCTGGCTGTCCGAATCGAGCCACTCCGTAGCGCTGATCTGCCGGTAGGACCCACTGTAGCCAAGGTCATGATCGTAATCGAAGCGCGTTACGTTAAAGCCGTCGATCTGGTCGAATATTGCATCGATCTGTACCCCCGATTCCTCGAAAGCAGGGTCCAGCGCCTGGACCTCGATAGTACAGGTCTTGTTCGTCGGGTTGGGGCAGCCCGAGAAAGCCTCACCCGCATCATCCGCCCAGCGAATAAACTCAGCGCCGCCATCAGGAGCTGCGATAAACGCGCGCTTGAAAGACAGTCCAGGCTCCAGCCGGTAAGTACAGCCAATATTGCAATCGGCACCCAGTTCGCTGGTCACTGAGCCGTCCCCCGGCCCAGACACGCGCAAAAAACAGCCGCCGAGTAGCGCCAGCGACAGGATCAGCGCCAGCTTTGTCAGTCTGGTAGGCTTTCTCAGGTTTGTCACCGGCACGCCGCGCCGGCCAAACACAGTGGCGTTATGCAAATTCGTCCCCTGCTGAAGGCGGATTCTTGCCCGCCCATCTTTTCACGTCAGCGCCGATTCTACAGTCGATCCCCATGCCCGTCGCCTAAAAAACTCAGAAAAGTTGAATAAGGCCGCGGCCACCCCAGCATTCAGGCGGGCAACCACGGGCGTGGCTGACGGCTCGCCGGCTAATAGAGGGGATGTGCCGGTTCGCCAGAGCGGTTGGTGGCGAGGCAGTAAAGCGGCGGCAACATGGCCGCGACCTGGCCTGAGCGGCCCTGATAGCCGCCATGATTGCCCCAGGCCGCCACCCGGAGCTCTGACTCTGCAGACAGGCGGCGCAGCCACTCATCGTTGCGCGGCCCAAGGGGGTCAGCCGCCCGCAGCATGTCTGCGGGCTCCGTCGCGCGAAAGGCGAACAGGTTAGCTGTACAGACGCCGCCATAGCCCCAACGCCGGGCGAAATCCATACAGCGCCGCAGCGTGGGGTCGTCGGTCTTTTCGTCAGCGGTGGAGGGGTTCAGGCCAATAAAGAGCACCCGTGGCAGATCCGCATCCCAGGTGCGCCACAGGGCGTAGCGGTAGCGTCGGCAGCGGGACAGGCGGGCGGTGTTTTTCAGGGCCATCTAGAGTGTTTCCGCAAGAAAATCCAGTGCGACCTGCCAGCACTGCCTGGCCGCCGCCGCATTGACGGCCGGTGAGCCGCCGAGGTTAATCAGGCCCGCTTCGACGCCCGAGTAACCACCGCTCCACAGCGTCAGGTGCGAGCAGGGCCGTGGCTCGTTGGGCATCCCAACGGCATGGCCCGCACCCTCAAGTACCGCATGCCGCGCGTCCACGCCAAGGGCTACACCACGCTGCACCAAAGCCTCCGCTGCATAGCGTGACGGCCACAGTCCATCGTCACCGGCGCTGATCGCCAGGACCGGCGCGAGCACCTCGCCAATGGGCAGATCAAAGCGGCTGTGCTGCCCGAGGCGCTGCCAGGCCTTCAGATACTCCGGCGCAAAGCGATAGCCAGGTGCCGCGCGCATCCCGGCCCGGCGCGACGCCTGCACGGCATCACCGGGTTGTTCCAGGTAGGCGCCCGCCAGCGGCCGCCCGCCGCGACTCCACATCGCCTCCCGGCAAAGGCTGAAGTCTTCACCACTGAGCATGTCGAAGCCACTGTTGACGATATGGCTCGGCACCAGCAAGAGTAGCGCCTGCACCTTGTCTCCCTGGTGGGCAGCGCTCAACAGCGCCGCCTCCGAACCACGCGAGCCCCCCCAGATGGCGATGCCGCGTCGGGGGAAGCGCTGGCGCAGCCAGTCCAACGCCTCATCGAAGTACTCCAGTGGCAGGTCGATCGCCCGGCTCGGCCGGTCGTCATAGTCAAAGTACCCAAGGGCCAGCGCCGCCAATCCCCGACTCGCCAGGGCCGCCGCTCGCGCCGCTGGCGCGCCGCCTTCGGAGCCGCCAAGCACCAGGACAGCGCCCCCGGCAGCCTCTGCGGGCTCAAAAAGCTCACCGCGCAGGCGGCCTGTTGTCACCGCCTGCCGGCGAACACCGTCTGCCACGCGCTGGCGCACAATAGACCAGCGCGCTTCCCCACCGTGCTCCGCGCGCGCTTCCAGCGCATATTCAAGGGGTGCGAGGGGATCAAGTGCCGGCACCAGCGGAACACCGGTAGCCAGGTGTTCAGCGCGGGTATCAATGGCTTGGGCGTTCGGGCTGACGCTCCAGAACAAGCCCTCGGCATCAGCCCCTTCAAAGGAGGAGCTGGCAAGGGGCTCCTGGTCACAGCGCACGCTGCCTGTGGCGTCAGCCCGCCAGGTGGCCATGGCCTGCCACGCCACCCCCGCGTCGTCTTGCAGGGTAGACCGCAGGCCGACGGTTTCACCCGGCGCAAGGCCCTCCAATTGCAAGATCAGAGGCTCAGGCTGCGGCAGCACCAGCGGGGCGCTCACGCGCTGTGCGCGCGAATACAGTTCCATCATCATTTCCCTGCGACAGTGCTTTGGCATCATACGCGTCGTATACAATCAGTCCACGCATGAGCCGGGTGAGCGCGGGAGGCAGGCTTGGCAAATTCCAAGGTATTGGCCGCGGCAACAAGCGCTGTATCGGACGACCCACAGGCGGGCGTCGGCGCCCTGCTGATCAAAAGTGGCGAGGTACTTGCCAGCCACTTCAGCGGCCTGCGTAATCGCGAGCTTAACCTGCCCTTTGACGCGCAGACGCCCTTCCGGATGTGTTCCATCACCAAGCATTTCAGCGCGCTCCTGTTGATACAGGCGGTGCAGGCAGGCCGCGCCCGCCTCGATGATCACCCCGCTCGCCATGTGCCGTCCCTGTCGGTGCTGCACCCGGCAACCACCCTTCGTCAGCTCTGTGCCCACCAGGCTGGCCTGCGGGATGTCTACTGCCTGGCGATGCTGCTCGGCGCCGGCGCCGAAGACAGCTTCGGCCGCGAGGCCGTTGAATCCCTGTTACCGCTACTGGCAGAACCCCAGTTCAGCCCGGGCACTCAGAGCTGCTACAGCAACACCGGCTACCTCATGCTCGGCTGGGTGCTGGAAGCCATCTGGGCGCAGCCGCTAGCGAGTCTGTATCAGGACCTCATCTTCGCCCCGCTCGGCATGCAGCACACCTATCTTGCCGGAGATACGGGTGCCCCGCTGTCGGCGCAATCGATCGGTTACGAGGCCGATGAACGCGGTGAGGCTATGCCAGCGAGGGTGCGCCTGTGCTGGGCAGCCGACGCCGGGCTGGTGACCACGGCGGCAGATCTCGTCATCTGGGAAGGCCAATGGCACCGGGGCGATGCACGTTTTGCGGCGCTGCTGAGCGAGCTGCAGCAGCCATGTCCGCTTGCGGACGGCAGCAGCCCAGACGCCCGGCTCGGTATCCGCCAAACCGTCCGCAGAGACGAGCAGGAGTGGTTTCACACCGGCGGCCTGCGCGGCTGGCGCATGGCCCGTACGCACCTGCCGGGTCGCGACCTGTCGGTGCTGGTTTTGTTCAATCACATGGCCGACCCGCTGCCAAGCGCCCGCGCCATCATCGACGCCGCCTGCGGGCGGCCGGCAGATGCAGCGCTCGCCAAGAGCCGGGCATTAGCGTCGCCCGAATCCACCGCGTTCGATCGCAACCGCCCGGCTATGACGCTTGTCTCGGCGATCAGCGGTGCCTATCACTGCGAACGCAGCGCCACAAGCGTGCACATCAGAGCGCAAGGCCAAGGTGCCGAGATCGTGTTTGACGGGCCCTTTGCCGGCCCGGCGGGCCAGACCTATCCTTTGCGCGTGCTTGGCCCCGACCGGGCGAGCTTCCATATCAGTCGAGCCTTGGACTACCCGGCTCCCGAGACCGTGACTGTCGAATTCAGCGAGTCAGCCGCCGACGGCTTCCAGGCGGTGACCCTGGGTTGTTGGCAGTGTCTGGGGCTGCGTTTTGAACGAGAAAAGCGCCGGGCCTGAGCGGCTGCTATACCTTCGAGCGAGGCTCAGGCAAGGCCCTGGGGAAACGGTGAGGCCGCGTCCAGCAGCACCTCGCCAGCGTGCGTTTGCAGTCGGGCGCGCAGCGCAGGCTCAGCCGCCGTCGTCAGTACCGCGAGCGGCAGGTCATCACCAATCACGTCACGGACGCGCTCGGCCTGCGGGCTCGACACCTGCAAGCCCAGCAGCTCGCCGCAGGGAGACGTGGCCTGTGAAGGATGCGGCGAATCCAGCCAGTCGATAAAAAAGGGCATGGCTGCGCCCGCACCATGGCCAGCCAGAAACAATAGCTGCCAGCGCAGCAGGGCCCCACTGGCAGTGTGACGCTCCCAATCCGCAGGGCCCGCTGTCGAGCAGCCAACATCCTGCGCTCTTGCATGCACCTGATGCAGCGGTGTGGCGCGCACGGCCCAGTGCACCAGTGCAGGCTGCGCAAGCGAGGCAAGCTCCACCACCGGCACCCCCTGTTCGGGATCAGGGGCAAGCAGCTCGAGGTAACAGCCCGCGCCCAGGCTACCCAACGCATTACAGGTGCCACGACCGGGATGAGAACCACCGGGCAGGAGTTCGATTTGCGCTTCCCGGCGCAGCCATGCCCTGCCCTCTTCCAGATCGGCGCAGCCTAACACCAGGTGATCGATCACGCCGACGCTCGCAGCGCCTGCACGTCGGCTTCAACCCGGTCGTGAAAGGCGATGAAGTAAATAAGTGCCAGCAGCTGCAGCAGCACATTGGCTGCAAAGAACCAGAACCAGCCCACCTGCGCTGCCAGCAAACCACCGATCAATCCACACAGGGCGTAGCCGAGGAACCAGGTCGACTGCTGAATCGTAATATCGGTGCCGACCTGGTGGTCCGAGGTCCAGCCGATCCGCGCAGCATAGAGCACCATCCGAATGGGGGCAGTGCAGATCGTCGCCCAGAGCACCACGACGATGACGACCGTCAGGCCGGGCGAGTCGGTGGCTGCCAGCCACAGGAAGGCCGGCGCGGCCAGAGGCGCGATAATGAGCAGCAGTTTTGCCATGCGCTTGGGCCCCAGGCGTGACAGCACCACTGACGACAGCGACAGTGAGAAGACGGCACCGAGGCTGGACGCAATACCGATGATGACGCCGATAGCCGACAGTGAGAAACCCTTGGCATTGAGGAAGGGCCCCATGACGGCAACGGGCAACTGCACCGCAAACGCGGTGTAGAGAATGATCGAGGCGATGCGCCAGTTAACCCGGTGTTTGAAAAATACCAGCGGCCGTGCCAGTGGGCCACTTCCGCGCTGTTCCCGCGCAGCCTCCTTGCCTAACAGTACCGGTAGATTGAACACAACGAACAGGATCGCGGCCAGCGTAAACGCCGGCTGCCAGCCGTAGTTCTCTGCCACAAACAGCAGGCCGGCAAAGCCAATGATCTGGCCAAACTCTTTGCCGAGCCAGATAACGCTGGCACCCAGCCCACGGTATTGGGCCGGGATATTCTCCACTACGTAGGCGTCAGCAGCGATCTCCTGGGTCGAAAAAAACAGCTGCTTCACGACCAGGCAGCCGATTAATACGGCCAAGGTATCCAGGCTAGGTTCGATGCCCGCGATGACAAAGAATGAAAAGGCAACCAGCAGGGTCAGGGGAGCCAGCCAGGACTTGCGATAGCCGAAGCGCTCACTGCCGTGGTTGTCGACCACTGGCGCCCAGGTCCACTTCAACGCGGTCACAATCGTCGGCAGGAAAAACAGCCCCAGCCATTCCAGGGGCATACCGAACTGCTTGATAAACAGGGTGGGCGCCATTGTTGTGGTCAAGGCCGCCGGCAAATCGTGGGCCATCTGCATGGTGAACAGTTCGCCCTGCTTGCGCCAGGTGGCGCGATCCGTCGGCATGCGATTACTGGCAAGCCAGCGGCCGAGCCGCGAATCGGGTGCCTTATCCGTCACGCTGCTGCTCCTGAATTCATTGACGATGCTCCCCGAACTGTCGCAGGGCTTGCGCGGCGAGCGCGGCCCTGTCGATTTTATTCACACCCGACAGCGGCAGCGCATCGCACAGACTTATAAAGCGGGGGTGCGCATAGGCCGGACCTGTCGCCAGGCAGTGCGCTTGCAGGGCGTCGATCGCAACGGGCTCGGCACACACCACGAAGGCCACCGGTACCTCGCCTTTTACGGGATCGGGCAAGGCGACCACCGCGGCCTCGAGCACCGCCCCGTGCTGCAGCAGGCGAAGCTCAACCTCGCGGGGATAGAGGTTGTGTCCACCGCAAACCATCATGTCGTCCTCGCGTTCGAGGAAATGGTAGAAGCCGCGATCATCCCGACGCATGCGATCACCGGTGACATACCAGCCATCTTGAAAGCGCTCCGCACTCAGCGCGGCCTGGCCGAGATAAGCGTCAGCTACCATGGGCGAGCGAACCCGCAGTACGCCTTCATCGGGGCCCGGATCGAGGGCAAGATCGACACCGGGCATGGGAAAGCCGATGGAGCCCGGCGGTGCGGCATCGCCCGCGGGGTGCGCGCCAAAAATCGCCGGTCCGGTCTCCGTGGTGCCATAGCCGTTGCTAATTGCCGCCCGCGGAAACTGCGCCTGCAGACGGCTCAGCAGCGACGCCGACACCGGAGCAGAGCCCATGGCAACGCTGTCCACCTGCTCCAACGGTCCACAGCCAACGCGGGATATCTCACGCAGCAGCAATTCAAACATGGTCGGCACACCCGTCAGGCGCAGCGCCGCCGATGATTCAATCACGCGTAAGCAGTCTGCGGGGTCGAAGCGCGGCAGCAGCAGTGCAGTGCCGCCATACAGCAGGCTGGTGAGCATGTGAAACTGCGCGTTCATGTGAAATAGCGGCGCCGCAACGAGTACCTCTTTACCCGCGATAGCAGGTGCCAGAAAGGCGAACTGCTCAAGGGCCCAGGCGTAACCCCGATGACTGATCGGCACGGCCTTGGGCCTGCCGGTTGAGCCGGAGGTATACATCACCGCCGCGTGGTCGGGCAACGAGGACTTGCTCGTGGCTGTGTCGACCTCGGCTGTCGCTGTCGCATCCTCCAGGGTCCGCGTGGGCAGAGAAGCCAGCGGCGCATCGGCCTCTAAATCGCCCAAGGCCAGCGCCAGGCCTGCGTTCTCCAGAATGTAACGCTGCACATCGCGACTGAGCCTGGGGTTAAGCGGTACGGCCGTCAGGCCCGCCCGCCAGACGGCGAGATTGGCGACCAGCAGGGCCGGGCTGTTGTCGCCCACCAGCGCAACGCGAGCCCCGGGCTCGGCCAGCGACAACAGTCGCTGCGCACTCTGCGCCACCCGCCGCTCGAGCCCTTGCACGCTGTACGTTTCTTCCTGGCCGGCTGCCGCTATGAAGCGTAGCGCCAGACCCGCGGGATCGGCGTTCGCCGCATGCAGCCTTTGAAGGCTGTTTAATGCAAGATCATCCACGGAGCTACTATCCTCACCACTATCATCCCAACCACGATCATCCCAACCACGATCATCCAAGCCTCGAACTCATAGCGTTAGAACAGATTTGCCGATGACCCGGCGGTCGATCAACTCCTGCATCGCAGTGGCAATCTCATCCACCGGCCTTGCCGCATGAATCACAGGCTTTAGCTCTGCGCGCGCCACCCGCTGCAACAGCTCCGCCTGGTCGGTGGGCGTCCAGCCATTGGAGCCCACAACGGTCTGTTCGAAGCTCCAGATGTAGCGCAGGTCGGTCGCCGGATCGTGGCCGGCCGTGGCGCCACAAACGAGCACGCGACCATGCTGGCGCAGGGTTTTCAGCCCTGCCGCCCAGGTGTCGCCACCGATATAGTTCACCAGAACATCTACCCCGCCATCGCCACTGCCATCATAGGCAGGCTTGCCGAAGCGCTCACGCACGGCGCTGGCGAAGTTCTCCTGCGCCGTATCGATGACATGGTCTGCGCCGATTTCCCGAAGCCGGTCGAGCTTCCAGGCACCGCTGCCACAGGCAATCACTTCCGCTCCGACCGCATGGGCCAGCTGCACGCAGGCCACGCCAACACCGCCGCTGGCGCCGAGAATGAGCACGCGCTCCCCGGCCCGCACCGCGCCGCGCGTCACCATCATGCGCAGGGCAGTGCCATAGGCCACCGGCAGCGCTGCGGCCTGTTCAAAGGACACCCCGTCCGGCATCGGTAGCAGGCAGCTTTCTGGCAGAACGAGGTACTCACGCGCCGCACCCTGCGCCACCTCCCCCATCATCCCTGACTTTGGCAGTATGGGATAACCACTGATGCGATCACCCTCGCGCCAGTCGCCTGACAAATCTGGTCCGAGAGCGGATATCTCGCCGGCAAAGTCGCCACAGGGGCACAGCGGCAGTGGGCTCTTAAGGCCCGTGCTGCCAGCCAGCATCATCGGGTCAAAGCCGTTGAGCGCCGCCGCGCGCACGCGCACCTGCACCTCGCCGGGGCCGGGCAGCGGGGCTTCGATGTCGTCGATCTGCAGTGCATCGACGCCGCCGTGGCGATAAAATCTGGCTGCTTTCATGGTTTATCCTTCATCTACCGCACGGCTTCAGTGCCGCTGTGATCTTTATCGAAAGCCCCTGGCGCCGTACAACTAACACTTGCATTGCACCGGCGGCTGGCTAACATCGTGTGCACATCCCCCGGAAACATCTACCTTGGCAAAACTCGAGGAGAAGCTGACCCGCAGCGGCCGTATCGTCGCAGAGATCGAGTCGGAGATCACCAGCGGTCGACGAGCGCCCGGCTCGCACCTCAATGAGCAGGAGATCGCCGATCGCTTTTCGGTGTCACGCACGCCCGTTCGGGAAGCGGTTCGCCACCTGGCCTCCGCGGGACTGGTCGAGGTCATCCCCCGACGCGGCGCCTTCGTCGCGCGTATTCCTGCGACCCGTCTTATCCACATGTTTGAAGCCATGTCAGAGCTCGAAGGCATTTGCGCCCGCCTCGCGGCGCGGCGCATGCGCGACGACGAGAAGGACGAGCTGCAGCGCGTGCACGAGGCCTATCAGCAGTTTGCCAACCGCGAGCAGGCGGATCGCTACTACGATGAGAGCCTGCAGTTCCATCGCTTGATATTTCAGGGCTCGCACAACGAGGTATTGTCGGATACGGCTCTGCGCATGTTCAATCAGCTCACCGGTTACCGTCGCAGCCAGGTCAATGCCGCGCGGCGCACCAAGACCTCCTACGCCGAACATGAGGCCGTGCTGCAGGCGATACTCGATGGCGATGAAGAAGAAGCCGAGCGCCGGATGCGGGCCCATACCGCCATCGTCGGGGAAAACGCTATCGACGTCATTGGGGTGCTCGCAGATCACTGAACGCGACGGAACTCGCCCGTCGTCGTATCTTTCTCCACCGCCTGCGGAGGCCACAGGACGCCATTCATGGCGACCCAGACGCCCGCTGGCGCACTGTGCAGCTGCTCGATCGCAAAGTCCAGATTGGCTGGCGCGTCCGAGTCTGGCTCCTCAAGCGGGATCATCGAGCCGACCACGACGACACTGACGCCGGCGCGTTCGGCGACCCCGCTCGCAGAGAGCTTGCGCGCGGTCTCGACCAGTGTGACCGTGCCATGCGCCACCAGAATGTGCCGGCGCGTCGAGCGGCGGATTTCATCCCGCAGGCGCTCGCGATCTTCATCGGTGACGGCGCGAGAATCTTTCATATCGCACCATCCCGCGTAACAGCGAATACCCAGCCTATCGGCATGGGCGCTGAGATAGGTCGCGACGCGACTCCGCTCCGGCGGCGGGTCGTCCGGCGCGAGCAGGCCATTGATTGTGCCGCCAAGGTCAAGCAATTCCAGTTCCATGCCGCGCTCCGCGCCGCGAGCTGCCGCGCCGGTCAGGCGGCGGCCCGCGCTATCATGCCAAAGGCTTCATTCAAGGTATCTCGAACGCCGAATGCCAAGCCCCCGATGTGCCCCAGCCGCACAATCACGAGATCCAGCGACGGTATCACCACCACGCGTTGGCTGCCGCCACCGGACATAAAGTAGGCATCTGCCGGCAGGCCCGGTATCTGGCCACCGGCATTGGTGTAGAAGAAACCGCCATAGTTTGGCTCAGACCACGCATGGCTGGCGGGCGTCTGCACAAAGTCCACGAAACCCGGGGACAGCACCTGCTCGCCGCCCCAGGCACCGCGCTGGGCATAGAGCAGCCCGAGCCGCGCCCAGTCACGGGCACAGCCGTAGTCGTGGCCAGAAATCAGGAAATGACCATAGGGATCGGTTTCCAACACCATGCTGCCCATGCCGAGCCGATCGAACAGATTGGCCTGGGGCCAGGTCAGAAAGGCCTGGACGTCATCACCAACCGTGCGCTCGCGCACCAGCGCAGTGGCCAGAATGGGATCGCAGTTGCGGTAGCGGCCGGCGGTGCCGGGCTCGTCCGCCAATGGCTTATCCAGGCAGAAGTGGAAAGAATCGCAGCCGCCGGCATAGACATAGATATGGTCGAGGAATGAGCCATCCGCTGCCTGCTTGGTCAGGTCGCCCTGCGGCCCGTAGCTACCCGAGAACGACAGGCCACTGGCCATATTGAGAATGTCGCGCACCTTGATTGCAGCGCGCGGATCTTCCGATCCGGACCAGGCATCAAAACCTGCGGGTTCATCCAGTGCCACTATGCCACGCTGTTCGGCGACGCCCACGAGGGTCGCGGCAATGCTCTTGCCCATGGACCAGGATTCAAATTGGGTCGACCTGTCAAAGGGCTCACGATAGCGCTCGGCAACCAGCTCACCCCGGTGCAGGACGACCATCGCATTGGTGTACTGCAGCGGGTTGGCAAAGGCGAGGTCGATGGCCGTGTTGACCTGCGCTACATCGATGCCGGTTGCATCGGGCTCGGCATCGATAAGGTCCCCCTGGGGCCAGGGCGTCGAGTCTGGCTCCCCGACATTGATGGGAACCGGCGTCGGCTGGAAAAACGGCTTGGCGTCGGGCGCGGCACTAACGGCGCAGCCCTGCCCATTGTTGAAACGTGACCACGCTGTACGACCATCGAGGTGCAGGCCCACGGCCTGGTGTTGAGTGTCGATATCGATCTCGACAGGCTGCTCCAGCAGTGCCTGCGGATTGCCTGAGCCGAGTGCATCGAGCATCGCCGCATCCGACGCGGACATCCAGCAGCAGCTCTCGAAAAACACGTCCCTGGCATCGCGGCCGGTGATATGCACGCCTGAGCAAACGACCTTGGACGCCCACGACAGCCCGCACAGGGCCGCATCCTTCTGATCGACGGTCGCCATTAAATGTCCTTTGGCCTCAGTGATCTACGCAGACGCGCTGCGGGAAAATACCGATGTCCTCGACCACGTGCTGCACGCTGAAATCCGCCATCGAAATGATGTAAAGCTGGCTGGAAACGCGACAGCTCACATACAGAAGCGTGCCGTCCTTGGAGCAGGTCAGGTAACTGGGCTGTTCGCCGAGGCTGAGCTGCGCCACCAGGGCCAGGTCGGGCAGGCTGTAGATGGCCAATTGGTCGCCCACCGTCGCGAGAGACATCAGGTACTTGTCGTCGGGGCTGATCTCCAGGCCGTGGGCACTGGTAAAGGGGTAGTTGGGCTCGTGCTGAGGCTTACCCTCAGGCAGGGGCGGCATCTCGACCTTGCCCGTGATTTCCCAGGCGTCCAGATCCACCGTATAGAAGCCATTGAACTTGTTGATCTGAACGAAGGCCTGTTTGCCATCCTTGGTGAGGGCTAAGGGCCGCACATTGTCCGGAAACACAAGATGCCGGGTCCAGGTGTTGGTCGTCGCATCAATTTCACTCAGGGTGGCCCAAATCATCGAGCCGACATAGACCTTGCTGCCATCGGCAGACACGCGAACTTTATGGCCTCCCATGCTGGAAATCGGTATGGGTGTGACCTCCTGGGTTTGCGTATCAACGCGAGTCACCAGCTTGCGATCATAGTGCGCGTTGTAGACATAGCGTCGATCGGGCGATGCCGCGAAGTGCTCTATCTGGCCGGGAAGATCAATCCGCCACAGCTCTTCCAGCGTCGCCGTATCGTAGGCTACGAAAACGCTGTGCGTCCGCAGCATTGGGTCCTCCCAGGCCTCGAAGCGATTACTGCCGTTCGCATACAGAATGCGGTTGTCTGGCGAGAGCACGAGGCTGTCCGGCGTAATCCCTTCACCCAGCACGAGTCGGCCAACTTTGGCATACTCCTTGGCATCGTCGACCACGGTGATGTCCTGGCCCAGGGTGTTCTGTTGGTAAATCATGGTTGCGACTTCTCCTCGCGCGCCCAGCGGGCCATGATTATTGCATGCAATTTTTTGCCGTGTAAACAGAGTATAGGTCGGGCAATCGGCATTTATCGCTTATGAGTCGTGTTAATTTGTATACAATCGGACGAGTTAGAAGCCGGGCAAGGCATTCGGCCCGGTAAAGCCCGGGCAGAAGGGCCGAGGGCAAGCCGGCAGAAGGCCCAGAGAAAGCCAAGAGAACGCCGAGGAGAAACGCTTGCGACGACACATTGCCGACCTGAGTATCGTCATTGCAGCCGCGCTGTCCATCCAGGCATCGCAGGCCGCCACAGACACCTGGGACCCGCCTGCGGTCAGGGCCTATCTCGACAGCGTTGCCGCCTCCGTCCAGGGAGGCGAGCCCGTCACTATGTGGTCGCCAGACGACAAGGCCCTGTGGCTCGCCAGCCAGTCGCCCGTCGAACCAGCGCTATGGCGAATTGACCTGCCAAGCGGCGAAGAGCAGCTGCTGTTAACCGCCGAAGCGCTTAACAAGTTACTCAGTGATTCGCTTGGCAATCAACTCGACGATGCCACGGACAAGACGCCGGACGCAGAAGCCGGCGGGCCGCAAGGCAAACCACCGCTAACGCTGCACCTGGATGGGGACGTGGCGAGCGCGCAAGCGCTCGTCAATGGCAGCCTGTTCACCATCGCCCTGGAAAGCGAGGCGACGGAGCGGGGCAAGAGCACAAAGCGCAGTGGGAAGGCCGAGCTCATTGGCCCGGCGAGCCTGCTGCAAGCGCAAAGCGTGCGCGACATGTCGCCTATCGCTGGCTGGGATCAGCGCGAGCTGCTGTCGCCGGACGGCCGCTGGTTTGCCACACTGCCCGGCCCAAACATCGGTTTTCGCGAGGTCGGCTCGGCCGAGGTGGTCGCTGTCACGGACTCGGGTAGCGAAGACCTGCAGTGGTTCATGGGCAACGACCTGTGGGAATACGCTGGCTCCTCCTGGTCGCCAAACAGCCGCCAGCTACTGGTGCGCAGCCACGATATGCGCGCCATGAGCGGCATACCTGTCGTTGACTGGCTCAGCGTGCCGAACACCGTCAAGGATTTCCGCTACTGGGCCCGGGCCGGCCAGCCCATGCCGCTCAGTCGCTTCTATCTACTGGCCCCGGACGGCTCCGAGCCTGTGAGCATCGATGTCGTCAACAACGCCGATGAACAGGTTTTTTTCGTCGACTGGTCCGCGGATAGCCGTGAGCTCTATTTCATCCGCTACAGTCGCGACCTGAAGCGCCTCGAGCTGCATGTCGCCGATGCCACGAGCGGCAAAAGCCGTTTACTGCTGCGTGAGGCAGCCACTGACGGTTGGGTCAAATGGCCCAGCGGGAAAACGCTGGAGCCCCTACCCTCGGGTCAGGGCTTTCTCTGGCGCGCCCAGCGCGACGAGCACTTCCATCTTTATCACTACGACCGCGAGGGCAAACTGCAGGGCCAGTTAACACAGGGGGCTTTCTCCGTGCGCGGAGTCGACGCGATTGATGAGGAAAACGGCTGGGTCTATTTCAGCGCCAACAGCGACGCCGACCACCCCTACGATATTCACATCAACCGCGTGGCGCTCAGCGGCGGCAGGCACGAGCAGCTCACCAGCCAGCGGGGCTTACACCGGGCCGACTTCTCGCCGCGCCGCGGCTACTTTACCGTCTCCCACTCCCACGTGGACAGGCCGCCGCGCACAGACCTTTATCGCAGCGACGGCACGCTACTCAGCACGCTGTCTACCGCAAGCGTCAGCGACGCGCGCCTGGCCTGGCCAGCGCCGGAGACGTTTACCGTCAAGGCAGCGGACGGCAGGACGGATGTTCACGGCCTGGTGTTCAAGCCGCACGGGTTTGACCCCGCGATGCGCTATCCGGTGATCGAACGTATTTATGGCGGCATGCAATCTCTGTCGACACCCTATGGCTTTTTTGGCGCCGGGCTCGGCCGACCCGGTTCTGAATACCGCAGCTTGATCGCCTATCTCAACCACCTGGGTTTCGTGGTGGTCACCGTCGACACCCCGGGCACGCCCGGACGCGGGCGGAGCTTTCACATGAGGAACCACGGCTCCTGGCCAGCCGGCATCATCGCCGACCACCGCGCGGCGCTGACGCAGGTCGCTGCGTCGCGACCCTGGATGGACCTATCGCGCCTGGGCATAGAGGGAAATTCCTGGGGCGGCTATATGGTGCTGCGTGCGCTCACGGAAGCGCCCGGCTTTTACCGGGCCGGCAGCGCCAGCGTGCCGGAGGTCAGCCCCTATCACGGCGCCCACTGGGACGAATACCTGCTGGGCACCGCCCGCGACAATTCACCGGGCTTTGACGCAGCGGTCATTGACCCCGCCCGCCTGGGCGGTGAGCTACTGCTGATTGCGGGCACCGCCGATGCCAATGTGCCGATCTCCAACCTGATGCTGTTACTGGATGGCCTGGCCGAGCATGGCAAGGCCTATGATCTCGTCCTCTTTCCCGGCACCGATCATGCCCACGGCGGCCGCGGCGATCGATACGCCTATGCCGTAAATCGCATGGGGGTGTTCTTTCGCCGTCACCTCGGTGGTGCCGAGCCCGTCTCCCGCGACAGCACATCGCCGTGACGTCCAGCTCCTCGGCTTTACGCCCGCGCATTTTGTTGCTGTGGCGCCTGCACATCCTGCTGCTGAGCGCCACGCTGATCGCCACCCTGGTCGGCACGGTTCGCATTCCCATTGCCAGCTTCGAGATTATTCTGCTGCCGCTCGTGTTCGCCTTTATTGCAGGCCTGCTGCTCAACCCCAATGTCACCCGCATCACTCGCAATCTGCTGGATGAGCGGGAGGTGCGCGCCGCCGCCTCGAGCCTAGGCATCGCCGTCATGCCATTGATGGCCTTCCTGTCTTCGTATATCGGGCCCAGCATTAGCGAGATCGCCGATGCAGGCGCCGCATTGGTGCTGCAGGAGCTGGGCAATCTGGGCACGATGCTCTTCGCCATGCCCCTGGCGGTGGTCGTGTTCAAGATGGGACGCGAAGCACTGGGAGCGACCTTCTCCATCGCCCGCGAGGGCGGCCTCGCCTTCATTTTCAGCGCCTACGGCGGCGACAGCCCCGAGGCAAAAGGCGTGCTGGGTGTCTACATCTGCGGCACCTTCTTCGGCACCGCGTTCTTCGCCATCATGCCAGGGGTCATTGCCTCTCTGGACTGGTTCGACCTGCGCGCACTGGCCATGGGCTGTGGCACCGGCAGTGCCAGCATGACCGCTGCCTGCTCTGCCGCGCTGGCAGACCTCTATCCGGCCAGCGCCGACGAGATAGCGGCCTTCGCCGCCAGCAGCAATTTAATCACTGCAGTAACGGGCGTTCTGGTGACGGTATTCATTACGCTGCCCGTCGCCGAACTGTATTACCGGGTCCTCTCACGTCAGGGGGGCGGGCAGTGACGCAGCCAACGACAGCCCCACCCCTGCTGGAGATCTTCCATACGCTGCTGCTGGTAGCTGCGCTCATCCTGGCGGCCCACGCGGCAGAAGGCGGCCATCAGCTGTTCGCTCTGCTCCCGGGCATCGCCTTGCTGCTAGCGTGCACGATGGCTGGCTACATCATTGCCCGGCTCTTGCCTACGCGCCTGCCGGAAATCTTCTGGGTATCCGTCGTCGCTACCCTGGCCGGCTTCCCAGGTGTGCCCTTCGCCGATCTTTACCTGGCACAGCTTTCCAAACTCAGCCTCGCCGCTGTGATCACGCCGGTCATGGCATTTGCGGCACTGGGGCTTGGCAGCGGCGACATAGCCCTGTTCAGGCGTCTTGGCGCCAGGATCATCCTTGTCTCCCTGCTGGTGTTCTTCGGTACTTATCTGGGCTCAGTAGCCGTCGCTAACGCGGTTCTTGCAGCGCTGCCCTCGCAGGGCTGAGGCCGGGCCTGGAAAACGCGGGGCTTACTCCCAGATGACGGGTTTACCACTGGCACGCCAGTCATCGGCGCGACCTTCATATCTGGCTTCGATGGCCGCGCGGCGAATCTTCAATGTCGGGGTCAGCAGGTCGTTCTCCTGGGTCCAGGCCTCCGCCACGATTACCAGGTAATCGAGGCGGCTGTGCTCCTCTAAAGAGGCGTTGGTACTCGACAGCAGCTCAGCGAGGCTCGCCTCAAGGCGTGTGCGTTCACCCTCAACCTCACTCTGCCCTTTGCCATCAATCAGTCGCTCGCGGGACGCTTCACTCAACTGCACCAGGCCCCAGGGCTGTGGCTGGTGATTGCCTGTGATGCACACCTGCTCCACATCGGGATGTTCGCCCATGGCCGTCTCGATGGGCACGGGCGCCACATACTTGCCCTTGCTGGTCTTGAACAAGTCCTTCACCCGCCCGGTAATGCGCAGTCGATCCTGTGCATCAACCTCACCCATGTCGCCTGTGTGCAGGAAGCCATCTTCGCCCAGGGTCGCCCGCGTCTGCGCTTCGTCGCCATAGTAGCCCAGCATATTGCTGACGCTACGCACGAGTATCTCGCCTTCTTCGCTAATGCGGCATTCAACGCCGGGCTGCACCATGCCCACGTACCCGGGCCGACGGGTGCCGGGTCGGTCGCTGTGCGACCAGCCGAAATTCTCGGACATGCCATAGGCCTCCAGCAGTTCAAGGCCAAGACCTCGGTACCACTGCACGATCAGTTCCGGCAGCGGCGCCGAGCCGGTTACCGCGATGCGCACGTCCTGCAGGCCCAGCTGGGTGAGAATTTTGCGACGCAACAGTGAGCTGACAATGGGCAGCTTCAAGGCGACGCGCTGTACACCCAGCGGAATACGCGCGTTAACGCCCTGATAAAAGCGGGTCCAGAGGCGCGGTATCGAAAAGAACACCGTCGGGCGCGCGCGCTGCAGATCTGTGGTAAAGGTATCGAGAGACCAGATAAAGAAAACGGATAGCCCGTGGACCAGCGCCAGGGATTCCACCATGGCGCGCTCCGCCGCATGGGCCAGGGGCAGGTAGGACAGGAGCCGATCGTCCGATCGTGAAGGAAAGACCTGCTCCATTCCGAGTGGCACCACCGCCATGGTTTGCGCGCTGATCATCACACCCTTGGGTAGGCCGGTACTGCCGGAGGTATAGATGATCGTCGCCAGCGCCTCGGGCGAGCGCGGCTGAGGGCTAAAGTCAGCCGCATCAAAGTTGGCCAGTGTTAACCAGTCATCGCCACCTGCCGCGGGCGGCGAAAGAGGCAGCCGAATCCGCGCAAGTGAGGCATCAATGCCAGGTAGGGCGACCTCCCAGAATTCCTCCATGCGCCCTACAAATAAGAGCTCAGCGCCGCTGTGCGCCAGGATGTGACGCGCCGTCTCCGCGTTGGCGTTGGGGTATATCGGAACAGAGACGTAGCCCGCGGCCTGAATGGCGAGATCTGCCAACAGCCAGTGCGCACTGTTCTTGCCGATGATCGCGATGCGGCTGCCGGTCGGCAGCCCCAGGGACCTGAGATAGGCGGCCACGCCGGAGACTTGCCGAGCGGCCTCACCCCAGCTGATTTCCTCGACCTCGCCGCTGGCCAGCGGCTGCGTCAGCCAGATCGCGTCGCCGCGCTGTCCGGCCCAGTAAAAGAACGCCCGGACAAGGTCAGCGCGCTCCTCAGAGGGCGTGAGTTCAGGAGGCAGCTTCATCGATCGATCGGGACTCACTCATGGGTGGCGGCGCATCGACGCCGGGGCGGGCACGCAGCTGGGCCGCGGCCTGGTCCAGCCACAGCCGCAGCTGCCGGTCGATGAGCGTCGGGTCAATGACAAGGTGGCGGTGGGCGGCAAGCCCGGACAGCAGCGCACAAAGCTGTATGAACAGCAGCGTTGGCGAAGCGCCCTCGCGACGGCGACTGAAGTAATGATCCGCCGCCGGGCGATACAACTCGTAGACGCGCTGCAGCAGCTGCTGCAGCTCCTGTGAGAGCAGCGCATCGTGTTGGCTAGCGGCCAAAAGCTCCATGTAGGCGGTAAAGCGGCGAGTGCCAAAGAGCTTGCGCCACAGGGCGTCTACCAGACTGTCGAGACGCGCATCCTCCTCGGCAATAGATAGCACCACCCGTCCGAGCTCGCGATAGGTTTCGTGCAGCAGAAATTCCGCCGTGTGGATCATCAGGGCCTGCCGCGTCGGAAAGTGGTGCACCTGGGCACCGCGCGAGACGCCGGCGCGCCGCACAATAGCGCTGAGTGTGCTGCTGGCGTAGCCCTCCTCCGCCAGGCTCTCGACGGTCGCTTCGATCAGCCGCAGGCGCATGGCATTAGTCCGTTCTGACTGGCTGCGGCGGGGCGCTGTAGCAGGTTTATTCATCGATAACCGGTGGCTCTTGCGGATGCCTTCCAAGGTGCGCCTTACAGCGCTTTTGACTTGACAGTTTCACCTTGGAGATATAAACATACAGTCCGGACCGTATGCAAGTGAGCGCCATGATTCCACGCACTATTTTCAAGCCTGAACACGAAGCCTTCCGCAACAGCGTTGCCCGTTTCCTCGACGAGGAGGTCGTCCCACACCACGAGCGCTGGGAGGAGCAGCAGTACTGCGACCGCGAGGTCTGGCGCAAGGCCGGCGAGCTCGGCATGCTCTGCATGACCATGCCCGAAGCCTATGGCGGCCTGAGCGCCGATCGCCTGTATAGCATGATCATGCTGGAAGAAATCGGCCGGGTCGGAGCCACCGGGCTCGGCTTCAACCTGCACTCTGACATCGTCGCCAACTACATCAACAATTACGGTAGCGAAGCCCAAAAACTGCGCTGGCTGCCACCCATGGCTTCGGGAGAGATTATTACTGCTATTGCCATGACCGAGCCGGGCACAGGCTCGGACCTGCAGTCAATCAAGACGCGGGCGGTGGAGGATGGTGACGACTACATCGTCAATGGCTCCAAAATCTTCATTACCAACGGCTACATGAGTGACATGGCTGTGGTCGCCGTCAAGACTGGCGACGCGAGTGAGGGTGCCGCCGGCGTTTCGCTGCTGATTGTCGAGGCGGGCATGGAAGGCTTTACCAAAGGCCAGCCGCTGAAGAAAGTGGGCATGAAGGCCCAGGACACCTGCGAGCTGTTTTTCAACGACGTACGCGTACCCAAGAGTAACCTGCTCGGCGAAGAAGGCCAGGGCTTCGTCGTGCTGATGCAGGAGCTGGCCTGGGAGCGGCTGATGATCGCCATCGGCGCCCAGGCAGCCGCGGCGACCTGTCTCGACTACACAATCGACTACGTGAAAGAACGCAAGGCCTTCAATAAACCCGTGTTCGCCTTCCAGAACACGCGCTTCAAGCTGGCCGAGCTGAAAACTGACGTCACGCTGGGGCAGACCTACGTCGACCGCTGTATGGAGCTGCAGCTGACGGGCGACCTGGGCATCGATGCCGCTGCCGCCTCGAAGTACTGGACCACAGATATGCTGTCGCGGGTCGTCGATGAGTGTGTGCAGCTGCATGGCGGCTACGGCTACATGCTGGAATACCCGATAGCCCGCGCCTACATCGACCAGCGCGCTATGCGCATCTATGGCGGCAGCAACGAAATCATGAAGGACCTGATTGCGCGCGGCATGTAGCGCTTCATCACCCTCCAAGGTACTAGCAAATGAAAGAACTGCGTTTTGACGGCCAGGTGGCCGTAATCACCGGCGCGGGCAATGGCCTCGGCCGCAGCCACGCCCTGCTCCTCGCTTCACGTGGTGCAAAAGTGGTGGTCAACGATCTGGGCGGTGATATCCACGGTGACGGCAAGCGCTCCTCCGCTGCCGCGGATGCCGTGGTCGAAGAGATTCGCGCCGCCGGCGGGGAAGCGGTCGCCAACTACGACTCGGTCGAGGAAGGCGAGAAGATTATCGACACCGCGCTGGCCGCCTTCGGCCGCGTGGATATCGTGATCAACAATGCCGGCATCCTGCGCGATACCAGCTTTGGCTCCATGTCGGGCACTGACTGGGAGCTGATTCTCGGTGTCCACCTGAACGGCTGTTATCGCGTCACCAAGGCGGCCTGGCCGGTGATGAAAGAGCAGGGCTACGGCCGCGTGATCATGACGACCTCCGCCGCAGGCCTTTACGGCAACTTCGGTCAGGCAAACTACTCAGCGGCCAAGCTGGGCGCCCTTGGCCTTGCCAATACGCTGAGCATCGAAGGCGCGAAGAACAATATCCACGTGAACACCATTGCACCCATCGCCGGCTCGCGACTCACCGCTACTGTGCTGCCGCAAAATGTGCTGGACGCGCTTGAGCCCGAGGGCGTCAGTGCGGCAGTCGCCTGGCTCTGCCACGCGGACTGCGAGGACAACGGCGAAGTCTTCGAAGTCGGTGCCGGCTACGTTGGCAAGCTGCGCTGGCAGCGCACAACAGGCGGCATGCTGGACCCGCATCGCAAAATAACACCGGAACGCATCGTGGCCCGCTGGCAAAAGGTCGGTGACTTCAGCGAGGTGGACTACCCGGAACTGGCCACCGACGTATTCGGCCTGGTCCTCAACAATGCCGATAACCCCCCTCTGGGCGGCAATGAATTCATCGACATCGATGCCGCACTCCAGGACGAAATCGTCAGCGAGTACGACTACGACGAGCGCGACCTCGCGCTCTACGCCCTAGGTATTGGCGCGGCCTCTGACCCGGCCGACCCGAAAGATCTCAAGTACGTTTACGAGCTGGGCGACGGCTTTATGGCGCAGCCCAGCTACGCGGCTATGCCGGCGCTGACCAGTTACCTCAACAACGCCCGGGACGGCCGCGGACTGGCTGGGCTGAACTATGGCCTCGACCGTTTGCTGCACGGCGAGCAGTACACCGAGCTCTTGGCACCACTGCCCACGAGTGGCACGGTAAAAAACGTCTTCACCTTTAAAGAGGCCTTCGACAAGGACCCCCACGCGATCGCCATCATCAAAGTCGAGACCTTCGACGAGCATGACCGCCTGATTGCCTATAACGAGATCAGCTCCTTCGTGCGCGGCGGCGGTGGCTGGGGCGGCGAGCGCGGCCCCGGTGACGAGGTCAACCGCGCGCCCGAGCGGGAGCCCGACGCGGTCGTCACCGAGCAGACCGCGATCAACCAGACCCTGCTGTACCGACTGTCGGGCGACTGGAATCCTCTGCATGCGGACCCGACCTTCGCCAAGGCCTTTGGTTTCGACCAGCCCATACTGCACGGCATGTGCACCTTCGGTTACGTCACGCGCCACGTTATTGCTCAATTCGCCGACAACGACGGCCGTTTGTTCAAGAGCATCAAGGTGCGCTTTGCCAACAGCGTTTATCCCGGCGACACCCTGGAAACGCGCATGTGGCAGGAATCGCCGACACGCATCCTGTTCGAGACGCGCGTGGTGGAGCGCGATGAGGTGTGTATCAGCAATGCTGTCATTGAACTGTACGATGAGCCTTTGGCGCAGCTCGTCACCGAGGAGGCCGCTGCGCCTGAAGCGGCTACTGCTCCCACCGAGACGCCCAAGCCCGAGCACGTCGTCGCCCTGCTTGATGGCTACATCGCCGACCACCCCGAGCGCGTCGACCAGGTCGGCCATGTCTATCAATGGCACATCAGCGAGCCCGATACACAGTTCGTGCTCGATCTGAAAAACGGCAAAGGTGGCTGCACAAGCGGCACGGCCGAGGCGGACTGCACCTTTACACTTGCCTTCTCAGAGCTGTTGGCCATGATCAACGGCGAGGCCAGCCCACAAAAACTCTACTTTGGCGGCAAGCTGGATGTGGCCGGCAATATCATGGCGGCCCAGAAAGTTGAGTTCCTCGCGGATATAGCACAGGACGAAGTACACGCCAGGCTGGCTGCTGTGATGGGCAAGGCGGAAGCCCCGGTAGACGCAGGCGATGGACACGCTGAGGCGGAAGCGGAAAACACCACCAACGAGGTGGTGCCACGCAGCGACGAGCTTATCTTCACTCGACTCGCCGAACGCTTACGGGAGGAGCCAGCATCCGCTGCGGCGCTGGCCGGCGCGCGCCTGGCCTTCCAAATAGATGAGCAGCACTGGAGCGTGGATCTCAGCGGGGCGGAACCAGCCATCCGCGGCCTGCCCCTGGCTGACGCCGATACAGTGCTGACCATCAAGGATGAACACCTGGCGGCCCTGGCTCGGGGCGAAAGCACGCCCCGCGCCCTGTTCCAGCAGGGTCACCTGCGCGTTAAGGGCGACATGGCTCACGCGCGACATCTGACACTTTTCAACGGTTTGCTGGACGCCGCGGCGTAGCCGTTCACACGCTCAAGGAGACACTATGCAACGCAAAGTCATGATTGGCGGGGTCGGCATGACGGCCTTCAGCAAGCCCGGCAGCTCACCGGAATACTACGATATGGCCCGCGATGCGGGTGCCAAGGCCCTGGAAGACGCAGGCATCCATTACGATGCTGTAGAACAGGCTTACGTCGGCTACGTCTACGGTGATTCAACCTGTGGCCAGCGCGCCGTTTACGAACTGGGGCTTACCGGCATTCCGGTGCTGAACGTGAACAACAACTGCTCCACCGGCTCCTCGGCGCTGTTTATGGCCAGGCAGGCCGTCGAGCACGGCGCGGCAGAATGCGTGCTGGCGCTGGGCTTTGAAAAAATGGAACGCGGCGCTCTCGGCAGCAAGTACGAGGACCGCGAAACACCTCTTGCTCAGCATGCCCAGGTCATGCTCGATGAGCAGGGCTTTACCGCCGCCCCGGTGGCCGCACAAATGTTTGGCGGCGCCGGCCGCGAGTACCGCTTTGAGCACGGCACCCGGCCCGAGACCTTCGCGAAGATATCGGTCAAGGCGCGCCAGCATGCGCAGCACAATCCCTACGCGCTGTTTGCGCAGCCGGTGACATTGGAAGAAGTCCTGGAAGCCCCTGAAGTCTTCGATCCGCTAACACGGCTGCAGTGCTGCCCACCGACCTGTGGCGCCGCCGCGGCCATCGTATGCTCCGAGGACTTTGCCAAACGCCACGGCATGAACAGCGTGGAAATCCTGGGCCAGGCGATGACCACCGATACGCCGGCCAGCTTCGAGGCCCACTCCATGATCAAAATGGTGGGCTACGATATGAGCGCTGAGGCCGCACGGCAGGTTTATGAACAAAGCGGTATCGGCCCGGAAGAGATTGATGTGGTGGAACTCCACGACTGCTTCACCGCCAATGAGCTGCTCACCTACGAGGCCCTGGGCCTCTGCCCTGAGGGTGGTGCCGAGCAGTTTATCTGGGACGGCGACAACACCTATGGCGGGCGCATCGTAACCAACCCCTCCGGCGGCCTGCTATCCAAAGGCCATCCGCTGGGCGCAACCGGGCTCGCTCAATGCACAGAACTGGTCTGGCAGCTACGCGGTGCGGCCGATAAACGTCAGGTTGAGGGCGCACGCACGGCCCTGCAACACAATCTGGGCCTCGGCGGTGCCTGCGTGGTCACGATGTACCAGGCGCGTTGATTCAGGGAATCTGCTCGTCGAACTGGACGGCGGTAATAAAGCCGAGCACGCGAGTCACCGACAGCATATCCGGTAGCTCAATCGCAATACCCGTCGCGCCCTCCCTTTGGAAGCCCGGCAGATAGTCCAGTAACTCCGCCGGCAGGTGACGCTGAAACTCGACCACCAGGTTCAGCGGCGCCGCGGGAGGCGGCGGCGCTGTCATCGGCAGGCTGGCGACCGCCTGCTCAGCGGCGGCGCGAATACGGGCGCAGCTTTCGGCAGGCGTCAGGGTATCCGCCGAGTAGCGACCCGTTGCCACCTTGCACTCCACCGTCACGACACCATCACCGATCGACTCGCGCGCGTGCTGGCAGAACACGTCGTCACCGCTGGCCATCACCACGGGTACGCCATAGTGGTAAGCCAGGGCGATGTTGAGATCTGTTTCTGACGCGCTCTGCCCATTCAGGTAGATCGTTTTGATCAGTCGCCCGGAGCCCGTGTGCGCCAGCACGCCATGGGCATGCTGCGCACCGCTGTGATAGCCGATCAGCAGTGCGGCAGCCGTCTCCGCACGCTCCACGCCCTGCATCATGCCGAGCGGCCGCGGCCAATTGCGCACAATACGCACCTTGTCCGGCAGTTCCTCGAGCAAAAGGTTCTGGCCGTTACCGTGGGAATCGCTCACGGTGATCGCAGAGGCGCCACCGGCGAAGGCGCCCTCGCAGGCCGCCCGTACCTCGTCCGTCATCCAGCGCCGGGCCCGAGCGTATTCAAAGCCCTGTTGCAGGGTTTGCGCCGGGCTCACCACGCCGGCCACGCCCTCAATGTCTGCCGAGATATAGATGTGCATGGGCTTTTGCTCGTTCCTGGACGCTGCGTTGCGCTCTACATTGTAAAGGTAAAGCCAGCGCCGACCACCCGCGGCTCACCCACGATCACGTTACCCACCAGGGCATCGGCATTCACCAGGTACTCCTCATCGAGAAGGTTACGACCGTAGGCAAAGACCGAGAAGCGATCCCAGGCGTAGGTCAGGCGCAGGTTGGTCAGCACCACGTCATCATTTTTCAGGCCCGTGCCGAACTCGGGATTGGAGCCCGAGTTGTTGGGCAGCACAGGCTCCGAATCTCCGCGGAAGGCCAGATCCAGCGTGCCGCTGAAGCCGGAGGGGTGGGCATAGGTAATCCCGGCGGCACCGGAGTAGTTCGGCGCGAAGGGGAACTCATTGCCGATGAGCTCGCTATTGCTGGCGTCGGTATCGGTGATTTCAGTTTCTAACAGGCCGAGGGAGCCGAAGAGAGTCAGCTCATCAGTGACCGACCAGGTGGCCTGCACTTCCACACCGTAGAGTTCACTCTCGCCGACGTTCTGCGTGGCCTCGTCCTGGGGCGTACCGGAGAGCTGTACTTCGATCTGCTGGTCTGTCCAGTCGATAAAGAAGGCGTTGGCATTAACCACAAGGCGGTTATCCAGCCAGACAGAGCGCAGCGCAATCTCATAGTTCCAGGAGTACTCCGGGTCGAAGTCGAAGGTATTGCCCTGTACCGGGTTGACGCCGATGCCCCCGGGGCGATAAGCGCGCTGCACCGAGCCGGAGAGCGAAACGTCATCGTTGAAGTTGTAGGTCAGCACGAACTTGGGCAGCCAGACTTCGAAGGTCTGCTCCACCTCAGAGTCCGTTTCCGACAGCACGGGCTCCCCTTCAATCAATACGTAATTGACCTGGCTGACGCCATAGGTCGCTTTCTCACGCTCATAGCGCAAGCCGCCGGTCAGCGTGATCCGCTCAGACAGGTCCCAGGCCGCTTCACCAAACAGCGCCACGGTATCGAACTCCGGCTCAAACACAAAATCGCTGCCGATGGGTAGGGCACCAACCATCTGCTCCACGGTGGTTTCGCCAAAGTTTTCGCGCGTAGCGAGCAGTAAGCCACCCAGCGCGGTCAGGCCGTCGTCGGTGTACAGCAGGCGAAACTCCTGCAGCAGGTCATCGAATTCACGCTCATCAAAACGCACGGACGAGACCGGCGTGCCCTGATCCGGCAGACCGTCGAAGTCAAGCACCTCATCCGTTTCCAGCAGGGCGTAGCTGGTCAGGGACACCAGCTCGATGTTGCTATTCAGCTGATAGGTCAGCGTATTGGCCAGGGTGAAGACCTC
The DNA here is from genome assembly GCA_038748065.1 of Pseudomonadota bacterium. GTDB lineage: Bacteria > Pseudomonadota > Gammaproteobacteria > Pseudomonadales > Halieaceae > JBCDJG01. Next base: position 20,054 of record JBCDJG010000033.1, on the reverse strand, counting down.
GGCGTTCAGCTCATCCTTGATATCAGTGATCTGCTCGCGCTCGAAGGGGTCTTCGCCAGACACCAGCGAGTTGCCGGTTTCTTCGTCAGTGTAGCTGGCAACGATGTCCCAGCGCAGGTCGGGAATGGCGTCCGGCTCAATGCGCAGCTTTGCGCGCAGCAGTGTGCTGCTCAGGGCATCGCCATCGTCGCCGTCAGCGCGCTCGACAAAGCCGTCTGATTCAAGCTGCTGGGCAACGATGCGGTAGGCCACCTGCTCGTCGACAATCGGCCCACCAAAGGCCACCGAGCCCTCCCACGTGTCGTACTCACCGTAGGTGCCACGCAGGCGAAAGTCATTCTCCCAGCCCGCCTCTTCGGTGGTGACCTGAATCGCGCCAATCAGTGAATTGCGGCCCTGCAGAGTTGACTGGGCGCCGCGCAGCACTTCGATCTGGCGCACATCCCAGGCATTGGAAATTGTTGAACCCGCTGCCTGGTTGGGGACGAAGGCGCCATCGACAATTAGCGTGGCGACGGGCGTCGTGCCGGGTGTTACGCCGCCGGACTGCACGCCGCGCAGCGTAAACTGCTTAACTCGCCCGCGCCCCGTGGTGGTGAAACCGGCATTGCCGATACGCTGCAGGGCGTCGCCCAAGGTAACGATGTTCAGGTCTTCAATCGTCTCTGGTGTCACCACCACCGTACTGGTTGCCGTATCCTGTACGGAACGTCCCAGCTTCTCGGCGTAGACAACAATTTCCTCCAGCAGCTCATCCTGAGCGCTGACCTGTGCCGCCGCAACGGCAAGCGCGAGGGGCACCAGGCCCCGGCCAATTCTGTGCACAGTTTTCACGGTGTTCTCCTTTGCTGCATTGAAAATTCTCTTATATCCGCCAGGTAATCAACGGTACCCAGCCCTGCCAGGTCAATAGAGCCCAACCCAGGCCAACGCCCAGCAGCAGGCCCAATAGCAGGCGCTGACTCAGGCTGCCTGCCAGCCCCCGCAGGCGCCAATAGCCGGCCAAGGCCAGGCTTGGCCCTGCCAGACTCATCACCAGTAGCGCAACGCTGGACACGCTAACGCGACCTAATGCCGCACTGCTCTGCAGGGGGCCCAGCATCCCGGCGAATAGGAAGTAAATGCCCAGTCCCAGCAGGCTGGCGCCGCTCGCAGTGATCAGGGCGACAGGCGCTGCCAGCCCAGCGCGACCGACAAACGCGACCATCGGCAACCAGAGGATGGCCAGCGCACTCGCCAGCAAAGCCACAAGCACTGCCGCGCGCGGCAGCCAAACCTGCCAGGCCGGGACTGGCTCGTAAGCCGTACCGACCAACAGGCGCAGATCGCCGTCGGCGTCGGGAATGAGCCCCGCCGATGCAAAGGCTGAACCGGCGGGCCGTAGCAAGCCATTTCCCACATGGGTCCACTCGGCCGCGGCAGAAAAGGGCGGATAATGCGTCAGTTGCAGGCCGTCGCCCGCAACACTGAGGCGCCCCGCGCCAAATAACCGCCATAGCCAGTCACGCTGGAGCATGCTGTGGGTGAAGGGCGCCCACCAGCCCTCGGCCGAGGTGTCGCTGAACGCGACTGCGGGAGGCGTCATCGGTTCTGGAAGCTCGCGCGTCAGGTAGTCGCCAATGCGCCGCATCAGCCGGTACCGCGCGTTCTCCTCACCGCCGCTGAGCACGAAGGCAAAGCCCGAGCGGGTTGGCGGGTGATAGCCGAACCAGGCGCGAAAGCCCTCTGTTGACCCAGTGTGCCCATGAAATACGTCCCGCCCGGCAACAAAGCCAAAATTGCCGAGGCCGTAACCCAGTGGCAGGCCGGCCCGCGCCAGCACAGAGTCGGTGGCCGGCTCCATGGCCGCCAGGCTCTCGGCCGGCAGAAACGCAGGCGCCGTGGCACCGCGCTGGACATAGAACTGTAGCATCGCCTCGAGATCATCAAGCCCCATAATGAGCGAACCCGCAGGTCGAATCAGCATCAGCCAGCGCTCGTGTGGGCTGAAGCCATCGGCCAGATAGCTTTGCACCAGGCTCTCGGTCGCCGCTTCATCATTGCGAAAGGTCGCGCCAGACATACCGAGGGGCGCAAACACCTCGTCCTCGAGAAAGCGATCGAACTCGCACTCGCAGGCGGCTTCCAGCGCGGCGGCGGCAAACACGTGCCCGGGATTCGCGTAGGAGAAAAACTCTCCCGGGCGCCAGCGCACGCTGATATAGGGCGCCATGCGCCGGGCATAGTCGGTGGGGCTGTAGTTTGCCTGCGACGCCCCTTACTCCTCAAAGGTAGATCCTTCAATACCGGCCGTATGCTGCAGCAGGTGTCTGAGACGGATCGGGCTACTGTCCGCCCAGGGGTTGGCTGGGTTGCTCTGGGGCAGCCAGCGAGCCAGTGCGTCGTCGAGCGACAGCAGGCCCTCTGCCTCGGCTTTCATCAGGGCCAGCGAGGTCAGGTTTTTGGAGATAGAGCCAACGGCGATTCGATGCTCCCGCCCCATGGGCGTCGCGCTCGCGATATCTGCAACGCCGTAGTGCTCGGCATATACCGTGGTGCCATTCTCGACGATGACCAGCATCGCCCCCGGGACGCTGGATGCGGCCAGTTCAGATTGAATATCGCGAGTGAGCTCCGTCAGTTCAGCGTGCGCGAGTGTGGGCAGCCCCACAGGCCAGAGCACGAAAAGAAGCAGGTAAGCGATGATTGCGGGCCGGGCGCGCACAGATTTCATCGCAAGAATTTATACAAAAATACCGGCTATGTATACAATCTTGTGGGGCGGCTCAGCCTCCGTCGTCGCCGCCGCCATCGCCACCGTCGAAACCTGCATCGGCACTGTCGGCGTCTGCACCCGGCCTGCCCTGGGCCAAGGCTTCACAGTGGGCTTTCAGTGACTGCAGCAGGTTTTGGTAAACCCCGCTATGACCCCGCTGCCCCGCTATCAGGAAGGCGAGGTGGGTCATGAACCGATTGGACCGCACCGCACAGTGATAGGCGGCGCGCGTCATGCTGCCCTCCTCCGTAAACTCCCAGATGCCGGTGCCGATCAGGTCGCCCTCGACGTAGGACTCCTCAAGCCGCTCGCCGGGCACCATCTTGTCAATCACGCGCACGAAATCGCTGAGTACCATGGGCTTGCGACCGTACTGATGATGAATGCGAGCGCCGACTTCAACGCCGTCGCCCTCAAGAATTTCGCAGTGATAGGCAGGAAACCAGCGCGTCCAGTTGGGATAATCGGCGATGACCTGGTAAACGAGGCTGGCCGGCGCAGCGATCTCGATGTCATCGACGCAATCAATGGTGGGCATAGGCGCTCCTGTCGTCAGTTCGCGATCTTGTTGCCTGTATGCCCTTCCTTATAACAGTGCCTACCGGAACACTCAACGCGAAAGGCGCGCTGCCGGTGGCACCAGGAACCAGCTGGCCAGCACCAGCGCGCCAAACGCGGTGTATACGGCAATAAACACCCAGGGCGGCGCGCTGTAGTACAGCAGCGATTGCAGCCAGTGCTGGATAAATGAGCCGCTGTAGGTCTCTGCGCCCGCCGCCTGCCGCAAGGCCATCTCCAGGGTCGTGAGGGGGCAGATCACACCCAGCCACGCCTGCAATGCAACCACGCCGATGCCGAGCAAATGCAGTGCCCGGAACCAACGCCTGCGCACCCAGCGCCAGTCAAGCCAGCCGCCGAGCAGAATGGCGACCAATCCCAGAACGACAAAGGCCACGAACACAACGTGCAAAAGCAGCACAAGGTCGGCCAGTAACAACAGGGCCTTGGACGTCACAGCAATGTCAGCCCGGCGCGCCGCTGGCATCGACACTCAGGTCGAGCTGCGTCCATTTGTGGTCTGTAGGTGCGCGGTAGCGCTCGAACTCCGTCATCAGGCCTGCGGGCGTCTCCGCATGGAGCAGCATCTCGAGATGTACAGATTTGACGAAGCCCTCTGCCGCTGCGTGCGCGAGGAAATCTCGCAGCTTGTCGTAGTAGCCATGCACACTGAGAAGCCCGATCGGTTTGCTATGAAAGCCAAGCTGCGCCCAAGTGAGTAGCTCGAACAGCTCTTCCAGTGTGCCGATACCGCCAGGCAAGGCAATGAAAGCGTCTGAACTGTGAAACATGCGATCCTTGCGCGCGTGCATGGAGTCAACGATCTCAATCTCGGCCTCGCCCTCGTAGCCGACACGCTCATAAATCGCGGTGGGAATCACCCCGAGCACCTCGCCTCCGCTGGCCAGCGCTGCATCGGCGACAGCCCCCATCAGGCCAACGCTGGAGCCGCCGTAAACCAACCGGATACCGCGCTCGCCCAAGTAGGCCCCGAGGGCCTGCGCCAGCTCAAGATACTCCGGCTGAGTACCCGGGTTGGAGCCGCAATTTACGCAAACGCTTATGATCGACATGGCAGCCTTTAACCTGCGCTAGCGCTGCGTCTGCGGCGTCACCAGGGTGCCGCCGCGCGCCTCGGCAGCCTCGATGAAGCGCTGTCTAGCATCATTGAGCCGAGGGCTGTCACCGACAATGGGCGCAATCTCACGCATCTGGGCAGAGAACAGCCCGCGCTGCTTACTGGCGAGTTCAGCGTCAGTCAGATCATCCAGTTCTAGCGCTGCCAGCTCTTCACCGTAGCGTGAGAGAATCTCGGTCACCTGCCGCTTCTGCTCGTCAGTCAGTCCCCACCGCTCAGCAACGCGATTGGCACGCTCCGCAACCGGTATATCGTTGTAGGCCGCCAGCCGCTCCATTTGCCGTGCTCGCCTATCGCTGCGAGCGGAGACCTGAGCATCACCGGGCACCGCGCGCGCCGGCAAAGTCAGCGGCGAGCGAGGGGCGTCTTCAACTTGTGGCTCAGCACCGGTTGTTACTGGCGCCTGCTCACTGATTGGAGGTGGCGCATCACGGGGCTCATTGCCAGGCTGCAACACAAAATACGAGGCCGCTCCCACGGCGGCGAGCAGCGCGAGGGCGATCAGCACTTTAGTCATGTGGCATTACTTCCTTCATGGGCCGGGCTGTACCTGTTTCACGTGGGCTAGAGGCCACTTTTTGCGAGGAACTGGGTGCTGAACTTACCGCAAAACGTCCCACTCGGAAGGCCTTATTATGTCACGGTTTTTCAATAGGCTGAGACAGACTCTGCATGGCAGCAAACGTAAACACTGAACACATTGGGCCAGGGCGCAAACGCCCCCCAAAAGCGTGAAATTTGTTCAAAAAACAGCTACAAAGCCTCGACGTGCCCAACTATCATGGTGACACAGTCTAATTAAAGACCGGGGACAGCAGTGCGCCAAAAAAACGAGAACGATCTTGACCAGGGGCAGCATCGTTCAGGCACGAATTTCGGGCCCAAGACCATAAGCTCTAAGAAAGCGCTTAGCCTGGCGGTCGCCAGCGCATCGGTGGCCGTGACCTTGAACGCCAATGCCGCCATTCTCACCGTGACGGATGGCGGTGATTCCGGGCCAAACACCCTCCGTCAAGCGATCGCGGATGCCGGCTCCGGCGATATGATCACCATCAACACGGATGCCGTCAGTGTTATCGAGCTGGACACCCAGCTTTTTATCGAAGACAAATCCCTGATCATCGCTGCCCCCGTGGACGAGACCGGCGCACCACAGGTCACCATTCAACCCTCCGGTAGCGCAGGCGACATCCGCCTGCTGGCCACGGATAACACCGACCTTGGCGCAGGCGAACTTAACCTCATCCTCAGCGGACTTCGTCTCACGGGCGGATCCCCGACCCGTGCGGGCGGGGCGATCTTCGTGCAAGCGAGCAACCTTGTTCTCGATAAGAGCGTGGTGACCGGCAATACCGCGGTTGGCTTGGGCGGCGGCATCTTGGGTTTCAAGAGTGAGGTGTGCCTGCAGGGCAGCGAGGTCAGCAACAACACTGTAAGCGAGGACGTCTTCGACGACACCTATTACGCCATGGGTGGCGGTATCGCCGTGAGGGGCGTGGTTAGCGTTCTACCCTCGACGGCGCCAGATTCCGATTCTGAGTTCGACATTGCGGGTTGCCTGACCTCGCAGGCCGCAGACTCATTGTTCGATGCAGTGTCACCGGCCTTTGCAAGCTATGCCGCTGATTTGGCCGGCAACCCCGACGGCATCGACATCATCCCCAGCAAGGTCACCATGAACTCGGTGAGCGTGCAAGAGGCGGGTAGTTTAGCCAGTGAAAAGTACGCCTTCGCCTTTGGCGGCGGTATGGCCGTACTGCGGGATGGCTTCGGCGAGGGTGCCATTTACGAATCCAAGCTATTAGGTGATGACTGCATCGCGCTGGGTGGGGGCGATGATGGTCAGCAGTGTACCGCTATTATCTCCTCAGAGATTTCTGGCAACAGCGCTACGATCAACTTAAGCAGCGGGGGCGGTGAACCCAAGTATTCCATCGCCTCGGGCGGTGGCATCTTCGTGGGCGCTCAAGGTACAGAGTTGGCCCACCTGGTCACCATCAAGTACTCCACTGTCAGCACCAACAGTATTGCCATTCAAGGTGCCAGTGCGTCGGGCGCCAATGTCGCAATTGGCGCGGGCGTTGGCGCCCTGAACAGCCCCCTGATCTACAATGAAACTGATTTCTGGGAGGGAGAGTTCGAACCCAGCGACGCCGAGTGCCCAGACTCTGGCAAGTACTGCGGAAACAGCGTGACCCTAGCCGCCAGCGTGATTGCCAGCAATACCGCGACGTTGGCCTCGGAGCCGCTACCGGCTGAGGATAGTACCGGCCCCACCCTGAGCCTGATTAGCGGTGGTGGCATCGGTGCGATCGACCTGTTCGATGCTTCGGTGGAGATCGATAAATACGCCGCCGCACCGCAGGTCCTTTCCTTCTTCTCCACGGTGAGCGGCAACACGCTCGACGCCGACATAGAGGATAACCTGTTCAAGGCCAGCGGCGGCGGTATCGCTGTCGGCTCGACCTACAGCGATGGCCCCGGTGGCCTCTTGGTTGAAGATTTTGGCAAGTACCTGGGCCTGCAATCCGGCATCAGTGGCAACCAGATATTGATCAGCGGGGAAGAAACCGAAGAGACCTATGGCATTGCCTCAGGCGGTGGCTTGAGTTCGCCCAACGCCATCATCATCGGCCAAAAACCCGAATTTGCCGTCATCGATGAGAACGCCGAGCCCGACATCAAGTACGCCGGGGCGATAACCGGTGACGTCTTGTTCACAGCGCCCGGTGGGATCAAAAACAATACCATCGACCTCTCCGATACAACCACCGGCTACGACCTGAACGCCGTCGTCGTGGGTGGCGGCTTGGGTAGTACGGCCAATTACAGCCTGCAAACTGGCCTAGGCACCTCGATCAGCGGCAATACGCTGAACGTGGACGTCTCGCCCGGTGCCGGGGACAGCGAGTTGGTCGCTGTAGGTGGCGGTATCGGAGCAAGGCCTCTTGTAGTAGGAGAAGCGACCGTTCTGTCCGCTTGGAAATACAGCGCCATTACCGACAACACCATCTCTGTCAGCGGCGCTGGGAACCTTGAGACGGTCGCCATTGGTGGTGGTATCGGGCTAGACGTTGACCCCAGCCGCTTCGAAGAAATCGACCTGGATCCGTCCGATGAGCCCTACAGCAACCCCTCAGTGGTCTATTCCGAGGTCTCCGGTAACGCTATCACGCTGAGTAGCGTTACGGCAGATAGCCAACTGGCAGGGGGCGGACTAGGCGCCACCGACGTAGCCGCCAACAGCGACAACAGCGACAACAGCGACAACAGCAAGTATGGCGGCCCCCACATACTGAACTCAACCATTGCCGAGAACAGCCTGTCGATTACTGGCCTCAGTGGCACCAGCCTCGGTGGCGGGGTGTTTCTTGAAGTGGTTAAGTACGGCGGTGAACAGGACATCGGTGGTATCATCCACGCTACCATTGCCGACAATACCTCATCCAATAACGGCTCCCCGGATGGCGGCCAGCTAGCCCTGGATCTCGCAGACACCAGCGACGGCGGCTACCGGATCTTTAACACGCTCATCACAGGCGATACCGCCCAGGGCACTAAAGATGCTTACTACGATAAAGAAGACACCAACCCTCAGTCCTCGGTGATCTTCCACGGCGATGATGCGCCCGATGCGGGTCTGCTTGACCCGACGCTCGCTGATCCCACCCTGCTGGGCGACCTGCAGTTCAACGGCGGTTCCTTCGGCGGCGGCGAAAAATACTCCGGCTTTGCCGCACCAGCGACCATCGCCCTGTTACCGGGCAGTGGCGCCATCGACCCCAGCCCCATCAATTCCACGCTTTGTGCTGCGTTTGAGGTGGATTCCGTTTACGACGATGACTATGGCAGCTCCGACCAGCGCGGCTACAGTCGCATTGATGGCTGTCCAGATCTCGGTGCGTACGAACGCATGGCGGAAAACGATGGCGACAACTTCGTTGACGACGCGGAACTTACGGCGCCCGGTACCGTCCCCGATATTCTGGCCCAGAGCGGCGAGAACCCACCCCAACGCTATGGCATCGTTCTGGAGAGCGGCGACGGCAATAGCGATGGCAGACCTGATGTCGATCAGGCCAACGTGGCCAGCTTCGTCTCCGACATCGTGGGCGCGGTGACCCTGGCAACTATCCGAACTGACGAAGAGCCCTATCCGGTGACGAACATCCAATCTGTGCCGGGCATGATGGCTGGCGGCCTCGACCTATCGCTCGGCGGTGTCAGCTTCACGGTCGGGACCGGAGATGACACCCAAACCGTGCAAATGCAGCTGATCGCGCCCGATCTGCCGGGCATCCCCTTGAGCCTCGCGAAGCAGGTCTGCAACCCCGCTCCAGCCAACCCGGACGAAGGCTGGGAGATTCTCGCCCAGGCCGAGCCTTTCGGCGATGGCCGCGTGCAGTTCTTGTTTGAACTGGAACCGGGCGGGCCCTTCGACTGCAACGGTGACGCAGACGATATTGAAGACCCGGTCTTCATCGCTCGGGAAGGCGCACCGGAATCCATTCCGACGCTACCGGCTATAGCCTATGGGCTGCTAACCGGCGCCATCGGTCTGCTGGGCATGTTCGGCCTGCGCTCGCGCAAGAAGAAGCTGCCGCGCTAGCGCAGGCCATGTACGGTTCGCCCGCTGCGCAAGACGGGCCGCAGGAGGACTTTCTCGAGAGCGTCCACACGCGCACCTTTACAGAGTTGCTGGCGAAAGCCGGCATCTCCCTGTTCATCACGACCTATCAGGCGGGCAAGTTAATCATCGTCCGCGAGGACCAGGGCAAAACCAACACACACTTTCGGAGCTTCCGAAAGCCCATGGGCCTGGCGGTTGCCCAGAACCGCGTGGTGCTGGGGGCTCGCGGCCAGATTCTGGATTTTCGCAACGTGCCGACAGCGGCAGACAGGCTGGAGCCCAAAGGCCGGCATACCGCATGCTATGTACCGCGCTCCTCGCATATCACCGGTGATATCGATATCCACGAGATGGCCATTGTGGGATCGGATGTCGTGTTCGTTAACACACGTTTTTCCTGCCTGTGCAGAATCAATAGCGAATTCAGCTTCGAGCCGATCTGGCGCCCGCCCTTCGTGTCGGCCTACGATCCGCGTGATCGCTGCCACTTGAACGGCCTTGCCGTTCGCGACGGCCAGGTACGCTACGTTTCCGCTCTGGGCACCAGTGACGAACCCGGCGGCTGGCGCAAGAACAAGACTGAGGGCGGTATCATCATGGATGTTCTGGAGGAGCGTGTCGTACGCGACAGGCTCTCCATGCCGCATTCACCTCGCTGGTATGGCGGTAAGCTCTGGTACCTGGAATCGGGCAAGGGCGCGGTGGTTGCCTTCGACCCGGATACCGGCGAGGACGCCCTGCGAGTCACCCTGCCAGGCTTCACACGGGGCATCGACTTTCTTGGGCCCTATGCCTTCATCGGAATTTCCCAGGTTCGCGAAACCGCCGTATTCTCCGACCTTGAAATCACTCGCAGCCAGCCCGTGCGCGAGAGCGGCGTTTGGGTGATTGACGTGCGCAGCGGCCAAACTGCGGCCTTTCTGAAGTTTACCGGCGGTGTACAGGAGATCTTCGCGGTCAGCGTGGTCAACGAGGCCTTTCCAGACATTGCCAGCGAGAATGAAAACCTCGCCTACAGCACCTTCGTCATACCCGACGAACTGGTGAAGGAAGTGGTAGCACCGGAGGCGGACTGGAAATCCACTGAGGACTATTTCGAGGCGGGTAATCGAGCGCTGAACGGCGGCAAATTCGATGAAGCTATCGCTCATTACGAACAGGCGCTCGCAGCAGACGGTAACTATCTACCAGCTCGCTATAACCTCGGCCTCGCTTACTTGAAGCAGGGCAAACTGCAGGATGCCAAACGTGTTCTGGAAGACGTGATCACGCGGGAGGCTGGCCACGCTGAGGCGCTGAATACCTTAGGAAGCATCGCCCTGGATGAAGGGGAGCGCAGCATCGCCGCTGGCTATTTCGAACAGGCCCTGGCCATCAGGCCAAATCACGTTTCCGCCATGCGGGGCCTGGCCAAGGCCCGGCCTGAGGGCACACAAGAACCATGAGCGACTAAGGCTCCGATGGCTGCTGCATCTTGACCGTTGCGCCGTCGAAATAAATGACCCGCAGCTGTCTATCGCCGAGGTAGCCCACCAGGCTGGTGCCCACGTCACCACCGCGTGGGCGAGTGACGTTTTTGTTCAAGTTCTCATTCTGTAATGCGATGGCGACGCCCTGTATGTCTTTAAGTTGCGGCTCTGTCTTGGCGCGCCGGTTGAGTTCGTCCATCACCATGGCCAAGAGTTTAGTACCATAGAAACCGCCCTTTGCATCGGGGCTGACGAAGGTGCGATAACCCAGCATTTTAGCGCGCAAGTCTTCAAGCTCTGTTGTAAACGCCGATGCGACGCCAATGATAGCGCCATGCTCAAGCGCGACTGCTAGGACCTGGGGCAGTCTCTTCAGACAGGCGTCGCGATCAGGCAGCATGCCGTAGGTGAGCCACAGCCCGATGATCTGCTGCTGCTGCGCACTGGTCAGCTCGTTTAAACAAAAGCGGATTTCAGCGCCCTCGATCAGCTCGGCGCGCTGGCTGGGCGGCTCTATCACGGGGCCCTGTTGTATCAAAGACGCATGCTCAAAGTAATAGATGTACTGCGGAAAGCCGTCGTCAGTGAAGCCCGAGAGATTGAACTGGACCGGCCGATTCTGCTCCGAATGCACGTGAGAGAAAGAACAGAAAGCTTCCTCCAGGCTTTGCACGTGCGCCCTCTCCACCTCGACATAAACACCGATGGCGCGCGTATCCTCACCGCGATCAAAGCGGTCTTCCATGATCTCCACCACGCGCCGGTGCAGCAGGTAGGCAAGGCCCTGCTTGCGGTAATCAGAACCGACCATAGCGCGCATGAAAAACAGTGGCTGCTTGATACCCGGGTGTTGCACCACGCCCGTTGAAGCCACGCCCGCCAAGGCGTCTCCGCTCCAGGCGACCGCAACCACTTCGGCAAGCCGTTCCTCGATAGCGGGAATCACGGCCTGCTCTCGCTCCCACAGCGCAAGGATGTCATCGCGCAAGGGCTGTTGCAGCGGCTGCTGGACTTCTTCAAGGCGAATAGCGTCTGAGTTCATGCATGGGCACCCAAGTGAGTTTTTTGATCTGCAGGCAAGCCGGGCATCTACAGCGGCACCTTAACCTTAATCTCTTCAAAAAAGCGCACCCGCAACTCCTGACCCTGCCGGTCCACGCCATGCAGGTGAAAGCCTGTCACCGGACAAACAATAGGCAGACCTGTACGGCTTGTGTACACAAGAAAAAGCCCCGCCGCATCTGCGGCACTCGGCTGGCCCGGCTGGTTAAGCTGCTCGAAGACTTCGCGCGCCAGGCAGGCGAGCAAATCGACCTCGGCGGCCTCGGGCGCCGCGTGCAGATGCAGGCCCAGCAGGCGCGCGTTGATCTCTGGCACCTCGCGCGGCACCAGCTCGCAGACCGCCTGGAGCTGGCCATTGTGTGTCAGCGTATAAAGCTTGCGGTAGTGCGGCGTCTGCAGTTCGCGGGACACGCCGCCACTCTCGGTGCCTCCTGCCGTGAGCGCCAGCGCTGCATGCCAATCCGACTCGGGGGAGGTATCGCCCAAAGCGACAATTGATGCCTCTTTGCTGAAGGCTTCACTGTCCGCGGCCCAACGCGCCAGCACCGCCTTGGCACTATCGCCGTCGTCGGGGAAATAGCAGCAGTACTCGGGGTGCTTGCGGGATGTAAAACCCGACAACAAAAAGGTGTAGGGAATCTTGTTGACGGGAAACTGGAAAGTCCGCGTGCAGTGGATGGCGCCGCGCTCCGCGACGATACTCGACTGGATAATCGCTTTGACGCCCACAGGCCCGATCTGGCCCTTGCCCTGCCGTTGAACGTGCAGGTCTTCAACCATGTGGGCGAGAAGTTCGAAGGCCAGCAGATTCTGCCGGTAGGGCTTGCCGACCAGTACGCGCATGGCGTGAAAGTACTGGCTGTTAAAAACGCCCTTCTCCACCTGGCTTGAACACACACCCGCGAGCGTCCCGTCTTCGTCGCGACCTACCCAACGAATTTGCGAAAGGCGCTCCTCAACGTTTTCAATGCCCGCCTGTTCCTGGCGCCACAGGTTCTCGATCTCCTGCCGCAATGCCGGGAGCATAGGGCTGGCAACCTTCTGGTAGGTAAATACGGGCATCATAGGGACAGCAGCTCCGCCGACGGGGGAGGCCGTATTTTCTCCGATTTCCCGCAGGCGATCTAGCAAATTGAACGCGCTATATCAGGATTGGTAGAAGTTACCGTCGGGATCGTCGGGGTACACGCCCAGATCGCCGTGCGACTGGTAGCCCATTAAGCGCCGTAGTGACTCCGGATAACTGTCGGCGATGTGGCGCGGGATGGTCAGGTACTGATTTTCCTCCTGGCGCAGCCAGCCGAGGGCGTAGGTGTTGATCAGGCCCGAACGCGCGCTGGTAGAGCGATTAGCAGCGCCGCCGTGAACCGTAGAGCCGAGGTAAAAAAGCACCGAGCCCCGAGGCATCACGGCCCGCGATACCTCGGCCTCCTGGACTGTATCGATATCGCGCATATCATGGCTACCGGCCACCACGCGGGTGGCGCCGTTTTCCAGGGTGAAATCGTCCAGCGCCCACATCGCGGAAATCTGGTACTCCACCTCCGGGATACGCAAGGGATAGAAATCATCATCGCGATGCAGCTCTTGGTCTCCCTCACCCGGCTGAATCTCGATCGCCGTGCAGCTGCCAATGCGATAGTTCAGGCAGTGGCGCAACAAAACGGCGTCGGCCACGGCCATGACCAGCGGGTGGGCGATCAGTTCGGCCGAGCTGCGTGACAGCGCCAGAATGCCGCTGAGGCGCAGTGTCTGATAGCCGTTAAAATCCGTTTCGAAGCTACGGCCCATCGCGTCGTAGTGGGGTCGTAGTCCCTGTGATACGGCGTTAAGCAATGGCGCATCGGCCACACTGTCTACAATAGCGCCGCCTGTTTCCAGTAGCGCTGTGACGATGTCGCCACTATGGCCATCGCGCGTGAAAGAAGGTATGCCCACAGCAATTTAGCGCCCGTTAAACCCGACAGCGCCTAGTCTATCGCGGCTTGTATTGGGTAGGACAGTAGCCACGGCCAACCGTGTGCCCGCGCAGCGCTCGATGCTTGGTGGTGCGGCCACCAACCCGCGATCGCCACAGGCGGAAGCTGGACGGTTTGAGCGAGCGCCGCATCAGCTGGATGACCTCAGCTTCGGAAAGGCCATAGGTGGCCTCAATCGCCTCAAAAGGCGTACGGTCCTCCCAGGCCATCTCGATAACGCGGGATCGGTCTGCTTCTGCGAGCTTCGCGCTGGCTGTTTTGCGTGACATGCAGGAGCATACGTCAGGCTTTGTCATCCGGTTTGTTCGAATCCCGCTCAGCCATCACAGTAAGCAGCCTGTTCTTCTCCATGGCCAGCCTGAACAGCCGATAGGCGTTGAAGCTCAGTACGAGCACGCAGCCCACCAGCAAGGTGTGCACCACGTTGGGCTTGTTCAGCACATCCAGTACGGCCTCACCCGGGCTGAAGAATGCGTGCAGCGAAAGGCCGAGGCCGACCACGAAGGGCACATCCTGCAGCGCAATGACCAGCCACTGGCTTTCGATCTGCTTGAGCCGCGTTTCAGGGCGGATCGCCATCTACCGTCGCCTCTTCCTCACGCCAGCGGCATGCTGGTATTTGTTCATTCGATTATTTTTCCACTTGTCCAGTTGAACCGCGAAAGAGCGCCAACGGCACCAGTGACCAAAGCACCAGTGCAACAAAATATAGGAATTCGGGATACCACCTTAACCAGTTAGCACCCAACAATCCCCCTACCATCAGGACGTGCGCCAGCAAGGCCCAGATAACGCTGGCCACAGCCTGCTGCGCCGGTACGCCATCGACGACCAAGGCGCGGTGATAAAACCACAGTGCAAAAGGCACGAACAGTAGTGCCGCACTCAGCAGGCCGGGGTTATAGGCCTGCTGAATGATGGCTGCCACGATGTGGGTTATCGCGTTGACCAGGATAATGCCATTCATCGCAAGCACCGGAAAACGCCGCGTTCCGGCGGATTCAATGGCGAGTAGGCCTACCAGCCAGACAAGGGACGTATTGATCACAAAGATCGAAGCAGGGGTAAGGACTTCGAAGCCAGCGGCGTCCTGGCCTAGGGCACTGGCCAGCAGCTCGTTTACCGCGCCATAAAACGCATACTCGTTGCCGAAAACATCGAGCCAGTGCTCCTCGAATTGGTGCACGATGTAAAGCACCAGCATCAGCACCGCGAGAGTCCTGAGGCCCGAGTAAGCCGCCCGGCCCTCTCCCTCTGCGAAGCAGAAATACAGCAGCACGGGCGCGATAAAGGTGCCCACTTTCATCCAGTGTGGCACCAGGAAAGCGTGTTGCCCGATGGGCAGCCAGAGCATCACAAGGAGCAGGGCAAGCGCTGCCCTTGCGAGCATCAGTACTTCAGACCCGTGTCACAAAGAATCGTTACAACGACGGGGTTCTCGCCCAGTTTGCCGCTCTCAATGAGCTTTATGGCGGCGCATACGTTGGCGGCCGCTGAGTAACCGACATAAAGGCCCTCCAGGCGTGCCAGTCGATCGCGATACTCCACCGCTTCATCGTCGGTTACGGCCAGATAGTCATCGACCAGTTCGCTGTGCCAATGCGGCAGAGGGATGCCGTAGCCCGTGCCTTGTAAAAGATGTTGAGGCTTGGTGACCGGCTCTCCCGCCAGAATACGTGATCCCTCGGGTTCGACGGCGGCGCAAAACACCGAAGCATCCTGTTCCTTCAGGAACTGGCTGGTGCCTGTAAAAGTACCCCCGCTGCCCGCGGCGGCGACGAAAGCCGAGACCTTGCCATCAAGATCACGCCAGATCTCAGGTCCGGTGCTGCTGTAGTGTGCACGGGTGCTGGCAGGATTATTAAACTGATCGACGTAGTAGCCACCGACCTCCGCATTCAGGCTTTTGGCCCGCTCGGTCGCCGCGGCAATATCCTTACCGGTGACTTTGCCCGGCGCGCCATCGACCTGTGGCACCAGCACCACGTTGGCTCCGACCCCTTCCAGCATCGTGACCCTGGCCGGACTGTTACCCTCCGACATCACCGCGGTGAAAGGGTTGCCGAACACATTGCAGACCACGGCCAGACCGGCGCCCATGTTGCCGCTGGTCATTTCTACCACTGGCTGCCCTTGCTCGAGCTCGCCTCGCTCGTGAGCGCCGCTAATGATCTTCAGGGCGGCGCGGTCTTTCACGCTGCCGCCGGGCTGCACGAACTCGGCTTTGCCATAGATTCGGCCAGCCCCTGGAAACACCTTGGCAAGGTGAATAAGCGGCGTGTTGCCGATCATGTCCAGCGCGTTATTGAATAGCATAGTGGTTCTCTTTATCGTGCTCGTGCCAGGGTGGACGCCGAAAGCTAGCGAATGAAATAGCCAACGACTCGCCAGACGCCATCCACGATGCTCATCGTGACAGTTTCTATCGCTGATTCCTGGCCCTCGTAGCTGGCATTGATGCTGAGCACGATGTACTCGCCATCTGGCGCGCCCGGGAGGCTGGTATAGGCGGTTGCCGAAACCACCTCGCGCGAGATCAGTTCGCCCAGCGGCGCACGCACGCTACCGACCGCGCTTTCCCACTGCGATTTGGAGACCTGCTGCTGAAAAAACGGCGCGGCCTGATCCCAGCTCGCAGCGTAGCTGCCCGCATCAACGAGTTGCAGCCACGCCAACGCGACGCTCTTGCCATCCCCTTGCGCTATCGCGCCGGATGCCAGAAGTAGAATGGCCAGGCCAGCCAAAATGCGTTTTTTCACAGCTTCGTCCTTTTCATATTGCGGCTAGAAGCGCCGCATTCTGATCGAAAATACCGCATTAGTCACTTGCCGAGGGCAGCTCGGAGGCTGCCTTCGAAAACTCACCGCGTTTTATGAAATACAGGGTCTGCTCGATCACCTCGTCGGCCTTCATAATAAACGGATGTGAGTAAGGCAGAACAATAAAATCCGCCATGCCTTCGACTTTCGTGCGTTCAACAGACACCTTGCCGTCATCGGGGTTCGGCAAAGACTGCGACAGGATGGGGTTGAACGTTCGCGTCCCCGCTATGATCCCGGCCTCATAGGTCACGGGGCCCAGCGTGGAGGGAATGCTCTCAGAGTCGGTGCCTAACTGCTGCCCGGCAGGGCCATTGAGGAACTCAAAACCCGGCAAGGAGCGGTAATCATCCACAATCTCGCTGCCCTGGTTGGGCGGGGCGAGCATCACCACGCGGCCAAGCGATGGCAGTTCATTGGCGGACAAGTAATAGCGGACCAGAATGCCGCCCAGGGAATGGGTCACAAAGTGCACCTTCGAATCGCTCGGGCAGGCCTCCACGCCCGCCTCCACTGCCATAACAGCCAGCTCCTCAATGGGAAATTCGCGGGACGGATAGCCCTCATTGGCGACCGCATAGCCCTGCTGCTCGAAGGCGGCGGCCATCTCTGCCATCGACGAGGACGTCCTGGCCAGACCGTGAAGCAGGATAACGCATTCAAGCGCCGCTGCCGGGCTGGCTATAGCCAGGCCAAGGGCCCAGGTCAAGACCAGCGGCAATACGCGCCAGGCCGCTAGCCGCCTGGCGTTCATTGTCATAGCCACCGATATGTTGTACCCTGCGCCGCTCAATTTTTAAAGGTCCGTACCATGAAAGCAGATATCCACCCGGAGTACCGGGATGTACTGTTCCACGATACCTCGTCCAACACTTATTTTGTGATCGGCTCGACGGCGCAAACGAGCCAGACCGCGGAGTACGAGGGCAAGGAATACCCCTACGTTACGCTGGACGTTTCCAGTGCCTCGCACCCCTTTTACACGGGCAAACAGCAGGTGGCAAAGAACGACGGTCGCATCGCGAAGTTCAACAAGCGCTTCAATCGCGGCAGCGACAGCTAAGGCGCAACCGAGCGCACTCTAGGCCTCCAACCAACCCCAGGTTACTCCGAACCGCTCACAGGCATCGTCGAAGTAACCTGGATCATCCGGCTCCGCGTTGTAGTCCATCAGCAGTTCTTCTCCAGCCACCAGATCGCGCGTGGCAACCAGATCGAATCGTTCGCTATTCAGCGCCTTCATCGCCTCCTCGACCGATGACACGACCAGGGTCGGCAGGCTTTCGGCCGCATACTTTCTGGCAACATTCGCCTGATCGGCATGGTTAATCAACGCGCCTTCATCCAGGTACCTGACCATATAGTCGGGAAACTCCTCGATCCCGGTGATGTGGGTCAGCTCGTAGATCGCCTCCTCATTTGACCCTTCGGCCAGTAAGGCTAGCAGCGATGCCTCATTCAAGACTTCATACTGGCCCGGCTGGTGGCGCCAGACGGTCGCGCCGGATGGCACTGCCGCGTTCACGAAGACGCCCAGGCCCTTGCCCGGCGAGGCCTTCACCGTGCAGGGCACGCACGACCCGGAGCCAGCCCTATTCATCGCCCCTTTCACAGAGCGGCAGCAGGAACGGGCCGCAACAAGTGCTGGCCATATCAGCCGTAGCGCTCGGCATGCTTTTCGATGGCCGCCAGGATGCCGTCGTGACGCATCTTGATCACATCCTTGTAGTCGTCGTGGGTGATGATGTAGAACTCCCCCTCCTTGACCGCATCCATCACCCGCTGGCCCACCTCATCCGGCGCAAGGCCAGCATCAACGTCCGGTGCGACCACATCGTGCTTGACCTGGGTCTGCAGTGCTGCAGGCCGCACCTCGTCAGCCAGTTCAATCAGCCGAGTCTTTACCAGGCCTGGACACAGCACGGAGACCCCGATGTTGCGATCGGCAACCTCCATCAAAAGTGACTCACTTAAACCCACGGTTGCGAACTTGGTCGTGCAATATAAACCTTCAGGCGGGCCGGCGATAAACCCACCCATCGATGCCGTGTTCACAATATGGCCCTCCTGCCGTGCCAGCATCTTGGGCAGGAAGACCTTGATGCCATGAATCACGCCGTAGAGGTTGACGTTAATCAGGTATTGCCAGTCTTTGATGTCTGCCTTCTCCATTAGCGAGCCCACCCAGACGCCCGCATTGTTACAAAGCAGATGCACCGCTCCGAAGGCCTCCTCGCTCGCCGCTGCCAAGGCCTCCACCGATGAAAGATCACTGACGTCGGTCGCTAACGCGATAGACTCTGTGGGCAAGGCATCGCTAACCGCCTGAGCACGCTCACGGTCAATGTCAGAGACCACCACTTTCATGCCCGCAGCCGCAGCGGCTCGTGCAATGCCAGCCCCTATGCCAGAACCCGCGCCAGTAACAACGGCGACTTTACCTTCCAGATTTTCCATTATGCTTCAGCCTTTTTCAGATGCTTTATGCGCTAGTGTTGCGGGGATCTTCTGCCTCAGAGTGCAGTGATTTGCCCGGCGTAAAGTGGATGAACTTGCAGCCCGCAGGTGCACCAGGCCTATGCCAAATGCCTGCGGGCACAACAAACGTGGACCCTGGGCCTGCGTTAAACGACTCTGGGCCGTCATCCTGCAGCAGGGTGATCTCAAACTGCCCCTCGAGTATGTAGAAAAACTCATCCGTATCGGGGTGCATCTCCCACACGGGCGACACGCCCGTTACGTCACAGGCGCCAAACTGCGCGTCGTTGAACTTTAGCAGGTTGAGGAAGGTACCCGAAGGGTGCTTCGCCAGCTCCTGTACCACATCCAGAACGTCCATGAGGGCCTCTCGCTTGATCCTTTAAAGGTAGATTGCGCGCTCTCGCGCATCTCGGTCGCTGTCCGGGTCCTCAATCGCCTCCACGCCCTCCAGGGCGGCTCGGTAGGTAAGGGGAAGGCCTGTTTCCTCAGCCCCGTAAACGACATGATAGAGGTACCAGCTGTATGGCTTCAAAGCCGCATCAATGCGCGTGGCGTAGTAGGTCAGCGCATCGAAGTGCTGGCCTTGTAGATCTGTTACACAGACCCATTTGTCCAGATACCCGAAACCCCGGCCCTCGGCTCGATCCAGCGCCGCCTTCTCGGCGTCGGCGATTTCAAACAGTGCGCCCACGACGAAATCATCTGGGTCGCCCGTTTGCAGAGCATCGCATTTTCCAGAACCGTCCTGCCCGGCTTTATGAAAGCGCAACGCGTGCTTTTCCAAACGGCATGCGCCGATCCTGACTGCGCTTGGCGTTCTTGCCCTGAGCCTGGGCAGGGACATATTGGAGCCGTACGCAAAGTACTTCACGCCACGACACCGCGGCAAAGCCCGGCGACGGCTCGCCTATTCCTCAAAGACACGTATCTTTTTACCCGCGGCGCTTGCCTTGTCATAAATCGCGGACACGTTGCTGGCAAACGCTGCCAGTTGCTCGGGCATCGCGTGAACATTCACATTAATGATGCACAGGGGTGGCTCCACGCCATTGATGCCGCCCTCGATGAGACTCTGGGCCAAGGCCTCTAGACTGTGCCCATGATCATCGGGCGCCTGAAGCTGCGGCAATAGGGCGAGAAAGAAAGCCTCTTCGCTGCTAATG
>JBCDJG010000032.1:0-53575 GCA_038748065.1 Pseudomonadota bacterium | reverse complement strand
GGGTGCGGATAACCCCGATAATCGCTATGAATCCGCACCGTTGAACCCGGCTTATGACTATCGCATTGTCGGCACTCGAGGCACCGTGGACTATCTCGGCATTGGCACGGTTATCAACCGCTATGCCGAGGGCAAGAGTATGGAGACAACGGGTTTCCTCGACTCCCGCGATATGGATATCGGCCCGGATGGCAGCATTGAAATCATCATCAGTCAGCACGAGCAGCCCGGTAACTGGCTGCCCATGTCTGACGCGACGAATCAGGTGAACGTGCGCCAGACCTTTCAGGATCGGGTAAATGAAGTCGCTGCGAAGCTGACGATAGAGCGCATCGGCGCCGATGACGCGAGGCCCACCCCGTTCACACCCGACAAACTGGTGCGTGGATTGAATAGCGCCACCACCTTCCTGCGGAACACCACAGGGATGTTTGAGGGCTGGGCGGAGAGCTTCCTGCCACACGAAAATGAGATGCCCCACGCGGACCAGGCTTACTGCCAGCTGATCGGCGGCGACCCCAACATTCACTATTTCCACAGCGCATGGGCCCTGGCCGAGGATGAGGCGCTGGTGCTGGAGGCCGCAACCATCCCCGAGTGTCAGACCTGGAACTTCCAGTTGGACAACTGGTGGATGGAGTCGCTGGATTACGTCAATCACACTATCCACGTCAACAAGCATACGGCCCATTACGAAGCAGATGGCAGCGTGAAGGTCATCATTGCGCACACGGACCCTGGTCACCCCAACTGGATTGAGACCGCGGGCCACAACAAGGGCACGATGTGCTGGCGTTGGATCGGGGCCAGCGAGCATCCTGACGTCGCTGCGCGGGTGGTTAAGGCCTCGGAGCTGGAAGCGAGCGCGTGAGCGAGATCGACTTCGCGTCTGCAGCACTGATTGATGAAGCGCAAGCCCAAGCCGGCCTTGAGGACTTCGGCGATGCGCGTTTTCATGAAGGCTTGGAGGTACTGCTGGAGACCCTCGATCGCCATGTGAAAGATGACGAATTCAGGGCCAAGCAGCGTGAGATGCAGCTCAATCGCCTGGTGACGCGGCTCCAGATTCAGGCGGCGTTCAGTGCGCATCCGGAGATCGAGGCAGAAGACATACTTCGGCCCATGGTGGTCACAGGCCTGCCGCGGTCCGGCACATCCGCGCTGTTTAACTTGTTGGATGCAGACCCGGACGCCCGTGGCCTGCTGATGTGGGAGGCGGTCTTTCCTCAGCCTAACGAGGAGCTGGCGCCCGGCGAGATCGATCCTCGCTATAGCATGATCAAGGATTACTTCGAGGAAAATCGCGACGCGGATTTTCAGAAGATTCATTTCTCCAGCGCCGATACGCCAGAAGAATGCTGCGTGCTACAAGTATATTCCTTCGATGGTGTGCAAACGGGCTGGGAGATTCTGCTGGAGCCTTACTGCAGCTGGTTCAAGCAGCATGACATGTCCTTTCTCTATGAAGAGCATCGCCGCCACCTGCAGTTGCTGCAGTGGCAGCGCCCGGGCACACGCTGGTTGCTGAAGGCGCCTGCGCACATGTGGGCACTACCGCAGCTGGCGGCTGTGTTTCCCGACCTTTGCCTGGTCTGGGGGCACCGGGAACCGCTTGCTGTCACCGCCTCTATCGCCAGCATGACCGAGGCACTGCATATCATGAACGCGGGAGCTCTCGACGAGGCGCAAACCCATGCCCTGGGGCGCGGTGTGATGGACTGGTACGCTTCGTCGCTGGAACGCGGTTTGCGGGATCGTGAGGCACTCCCAGCAAGCGCCATATTCGACTATGGATTTGATGACTTTGTGGCTGACCCGCGGGCTACGATAGAGGGTATCTACAGTCACTTTGGTCTGCCGCTGGGCGCGGCCACCGAGGCGGCACTGCTTGAGCACATGGCGGAGAATGCCAAGGGCAAGCACGGCAAGCACGAGTATGACCTTGCGCACTTCGGTCTGAGCGAAGCGCTGGTTCACGAGCGCTTCAAGTTTTATATGGATAACCCGCTGATTTGAGTTTGAGCCCTCGCCCGTAGCGCGGTAGGTTGACCTTATGCACAACGCCGACGATCTCCAGCACCTGCCCCATCAGCTCGATTTTGAGGGCGCCAATAATTTTCGTGACCTGGGGGGCTACCCGACGACATCGGGCCAGCAGGTGCGCCGGGGCATGGTCTATCGCGCGGACCAGCTTGGCAAGCTGACCGATGCTGACCAGGCTCTGCTGGCGCAGCTTGGCATTCGCACCGTCGTGGATTTCCGCCGGCGTCTCGAGCGCGAGGAAATTCTCGACCGAATTGACGACGCATCGATTCGCCAGGTCTGGCTGCCGGTCGAGGAGGAGGCGGCCGACGTGAAAGGGCTGCGTCGCTTGTTGGAAGAAGGGCTGATCGACGCGAACGGTGCCCACCAATACCTCGTTGATGCGAACGAGCATTTCATTCGACGCTTCAGTCACGTATTTGGCAGTTACCTTGAATTATTGCTGGAGGCGGAGAACTACCCACTGGTGTTTCACTGTTCCGCGGGGAAAGATCGGGCCGGTTTCGCAGCCGCTCTCACCCTGTTTGTCGCCGGCTGCAGTGAAACAGTGGTGAAGCACGACTACCTGGCCACTAATCACTGTACCGCGAACTGGGTGAACGGCGTTCTTGAGGGATTAAATGATGTCATGGGGGATAGAGTTGATCCGGAGGCGGTGAAGATGCTGATGCAGGTGCGCCCGGAATTCTTACAGCGTGCGCTGGATGCGATACAAGAAGACTACGGTAACATCGCGGCCTACCTCGATGAGGGACTTGGTTTTGATGTTGCTAAACGAAGGCAAGTGCGCGAACTGATCTGCGAGCCGCTGGCCTGGGTCGCTGGCCAAGCCTGACAGAGCTGGGCTATAGTCCCAGCCCTGTTGAACGCAGTGTTTGGAGGTCGTTTAACCGTGAATGTCAGTATCGGTATGAACATGTTGCTCTGGGGTACGAACATCGGGCTGAAGCATATTCCGGTGTTCGAGGGGCTCGCGGGCGCAGGATTTGATGGCGTTGAACTGCCTATTGCAGGGCAGGAAGAATATGTGCTCAAACGCATGGGCAGGGCCTGCGAGGACCTGGGCCTGGAGCGCACCGCGTCTGCTTTTGTGCTCGAAGATGCTAACCCGATATCACCTGACCCGAAAAGCCGTGCATTGGCTCTTGAGCGCTTGAAACGCTCTATCGATGGCGCCTGCCTGGTGGGGGCAGACATTCTGATTGGAGGGCTGTACCAGTCACACAAGTACTTTACCGGGCAGCCGGCAACGGAGCAGGAGTGGGAGTTGTCGGCGCAATACCTGCGCGACGCCGGCGAGTACGCCGCCTCGCTTGACCTGAAGCTGGGGCTGGAATGCCTCAACCGTTTCGAGGTATTTTTAGTGACGACCTCGGCCGACGGCCGTCGCATGGCCGAGACCGTTGGCCTCGAGAACGTGGGCGTCCACTACGATACCCACCACGCCAATATTGAAGACCCATCGCCCGAAGAGGCGCTTGCCCACATTGCCCAGTGCGTGAATCATATTCACCTCAGCGAGAGCCATCGTGGCACGCTCGGTACCGGGCAGGTCGACTGGCAAGGGACCTTTGACGGGCTCAAAGCGATTGATTACGAGGGCTGGTTAGTGATCGAGGCCTTTGGCACGGCGGATAAGGCACTCGCCGCGGCGGCGAACGTCTGGCGCACCGCCTTTGATACACCGGAGCAGCTTTATCGTGACGGAATAGCCTTTATCAAGCAGCACCTCTAACAGGCAGCGCAAGCCTGTCAATGAGATTGCGCCACCGAAACTAGGAGAACGCCACACCATGAGCAGCAACCGTCGCTCACGCAATATTACCCAAGGGGTCGAACGAGCCCCCAACCGGTCCATGTTCTACGGCATGGGCTACGAGTCAAAGGATTTTGATAATCCAATGATTGGCGTGGCCAATGGCCACTCTACCATCACACCCTGCAACGCCGGCCTGCAACCGCTGGCGGATGCGGCATCGGACGCTATCAAGGCGGCGGGCGCCAACGCCCAGATGTTCGGCACGCCGACCATCAGTGACGGTATGTCGATGGGTACCGAGGGCATGAAGTACAGCCTCGTTTCGCGGGAGGTAATCGCCGACTGCATAGAGACCTGCGTCGGTGGGCAGTGGATGGACGGCGTGTTAGTGATCGGTGGCTGTGACAAGAACATGCCTGGCGGCATGATGGGCATGCTCCGGGCTAATGTCCCCTCGATTTACGTTTACGGCGGCACCATTTTGCCAGGCAAGCTAGAGGGCGAAGACCTCAACATTGTTAGCGTCTTTGAAGCCGTGGGCGAGTTCAGTGCCGGTTCTATCGATGAGGACCGCTTAATAGCGATCGAACGGAACGCGATCCCAGGTACGGGCTCCTGTGGCGGCATGTACACCGCCAACACCATGAGTTCTGCCTTCGAGGCACTGGGTTTGAGCCTGCCCTTTTCCAGCACGATGGCCAATGTCGAGTCGGAAAAGTTGGAAAGTGCAGCACAGAGCGCTCGCGTGCTCGTCGAAGCCGTGCGCCAGAACATTCGCCCCCGTGACATTGTCACCCGCGAAGCCATTGAGAACGCGGTAGCCGTCATTATGGCCACGGGGGGCTCGACCAATGCGGTCTTGCACTTCCTCGCCATCGCCCATGCGGCGGACGTGGAATGGAACATGGATGACTTTGAGCGCGTCAGACGGCGCGTGCCGGTGCTGTGTGATCTTAAGCCCAGCGGGCGCTACCTGGCGATCGACCTGCACCGTGTTGGCGGCATTCCCCTGGTGATGAAAGCCCTGCTGGACGCGGACCTGCTGTACGGTGACTGCCTGACTATCACAGGGCAGACAATCGCCGAGGTGATTGGCGGGCTCGAGTTGCCCGACCTGGCAAGCCAGGATGTTGTGCGGCCGGTCAGTCAGCCGCTCTATGCGGAAGGCCACCTGGCGGTACTGCGCGGCAATCTCGCGGAAGAGGGCGCTGTCGCCAAGATTACCGGCCTCAAAAACCCGACGATTACCGGCCCTGCGCGCGTGTTTGACGATGAACAGTCTGCGTTGGAGGCTATCCTCGCAAATCGCATCAAAGCCGGGGATGTAGTCGTGTTGCGCTACCTCGGCCCCCGCGGCGCGCCCGGCATGCCAGAGATGCTCGCGCCTACCAGTGCGCTTGTCGGTCAGGGATTGGGTGAGTCCGTTGGCCTCATTACCGACGGCCGGTTCTCGGGTGGCACCTGGGGAATGGTAGTAGGTCACGTAGCGCCTGAGGCCTACGCGGGTGGCACTATCGCGCTGGTGGAAGACGGCGACTCCATCACCATCGACGCCCACCAGCAGCTGTTGCAGCTCAATGTGCCGGAACAGGTCATTGCAGCGCGTCGTGCAGCGTGGACCTGCCCGGCGCCGCGCTACACGCGTGGGGTGCTGGCAAAATTTGCGCGTAACGCGGCCAGCGCCAGCCGCGGCGCGGTTCTCGATCTCTTCGAGGACTGAGCGTCCAGGCAGGCCTCGGGCTTCGCAGGTAGACGCCCATTTGAATCTGCCGATACTCTATCGCGACACCTGGCTTGTGGCGGTTCACAAGCCGCCGGGGCTGCTTGTGCATCGCAGTCAGATTGATCGACGGGAAACACGTTTCGCTCTGCAGATTGTGCGCGACCAGATCGGGCAGCGGGTCTACCCAGTGCACCGGCTGGACAAGCCGACCTCCGGTATCCTCTTGTTCGCGCTCCAGAGCGACATCGCCAGGGCGCTAGCGCAGCAGTTCGAAGCCCGGCAGGTGGACAAGCGCTACCTCGCGGTTGTCCGCGGCTATTGCCCACAGGTTGGCGAGATTGAACATGCACTGCGAGATAAGGCTGACTCACGTATAGACAGTGCGGGCCAGCGCTGCTCCGCGGCGCGGGACGCGCTGACCGGGTATCGCTGTCTTGCGACTCATCAGATTCCTGTCGCCGTTGATCGCTATCCGCAGGCGCGTTATTCGCTGGTTGATCTGCGTCCCTCCACCGGGCGTCGCCACCAGCTGCGGCGCCACATGAAACACATCGGACATCCGATTATTGGCGATGCAAAGCACGGGAAGGGTGTCCACAACCGCTTCTTTGCGGCGCAGTACGGCTGTGACAGGCTGCTGTTGGCGAGCTATGCAATAACGTGCAAACACCCCCGGTCGGGGCAGATGCTGACTCTGGAGGCACCGTTGGCGGGTAGATTCCAGCGGCTGATTGCACGTTTTGGCTGGTGGCAGGCGCTGCCGGCCCAGGCGCGCCCGCCTTAGGCGGGCAACTCAGGCCTGCTCGGTTAGCCCGCTTTGGCGGCGAGGAAGGCCTCTTTGACTTTCAGCTTGTGCAGTTTCTCACTGGCGTTGCGAGGCAGGGGGGCGTCAGCGAAAGCGATGGTCCGTGGCACCTTGTAAGCGGCGAGACGTTCAGCCAGCTGCTCGCGTACCTGGGCCTCTGTGGGTGGCGTTTCCGCATTGGAGTAAACCATCATAACCAGTTCCTCACCCATGGCCTGATCCGGTTCGCCGAACACGACGCATTCGTGAACGCCATCAATTTCGTAGGCGATGGTTTCAATATCACCGGGGAAGATGTTCTCGCCGCCGCGAATGACGATCTCCTTGATGCGTCCTGTCACAAACAGGAAGCCGTCGCTGTCGATCAGGCCAACGTCGCCGGTTTTCATCCAGCGACCATCGACAAATGTTTTTGCATTGGCTTCCGGTTTTTCCCAGTAGCCCGGGGTACAGCAAACCCCGTGCATTTCGAACTCGCCGGCCTCGCCCTGGGGCAGGACCTTGCCATCGCCGTCAACACAGCGGATTTGCATGATGGGAGACACGGTGCCTGACGCGGCGGGCTTCATGTCATAGATTACGCCATTCATCATTGAGCCCACCGCGATGGATTCGGTCATGGCGTAGCCGGCGGAGCGGCTTGGATTGCCCAGCTTGTCATTAATCAAGCGTGATAGCTCTGGCGGTGTTGCCGCACCTGCACCGGTGGCCCTGATCATGGATTCGGTGTTGTAGTTGTCGAACTCCGGATGATTCAGAAAATCCTGCAGAATCGCCGGGACGGTGGACAGGCTGGTTACCTTTTCGCGCTCCACCAGTTTCAGGGCTTCCAGCGCGTCCCACTTGTACATCATCACCACTTTCTGGCCCAGCATTAAGGGCGTGTAAAACCCGCCGAGCAGGCCCGTGCCATGAAACAGAGGCACCGTTAGCATCGGTGTTTCGCGCTCGGCGCCGCCTTTGTATTCGCGTGGTCCGCCCTCGAGGTCCAGCACCAGCATGCCCTGAAACAGCATGTTGAACAGGGAATTCGTCAGGGCGATATTGCGGTGTGTAACACCCTTTGGAAAGCCGGTGCTACCTGAGGTATACAGGATGAGGCAAATATCTTCGGGCGTCGTAGCGGCGGGCTCGTAAGCCAGATTCGAACCGCGGCCTATGACGTCCTGCATAAGGGCAACCGCCGGATGATCGAAGGGCTGGTCATCGGCGAGTATCACTTTGAGGCTCAGTCGGTCCAGTTCTGCACCGAGGAGTTCCAGGCGCCGGCGATCTGCGACGAGCACCTCGGCGCCGCAGTCTTCAATCGCGAAGGCCAACTCCTCGGTTTTGCCCCAGCTATTGATGGGTACCGGGATCCCGCCAAGTAGGGTAATTGCAGTAAAAGCAATCAACCACTCGGGGTTGTTGCGCATGGCGATGGCCACCCGGTCGCTGGGTGAGACCCTGTAGTCATGCTTCAGGCTGGCCGCAGTGGCGTCTACGGCGTCAAAAAATGTGGTGTAGGTGTATCGCTGATCCTGGTAGACCAGAAAATCGATATCGCCGTGATTTCGCGCTGATTGGATAACATCGATCGCGGTCTTTGGCGCATGCTTGAATACGGGGTAGGTGTAGCCGTCCAGCTCTACTTCGTCGAGCTCGAAGAAGGAACCATCCGCCAGGGTGCGTTCCCTGGCCGCTGCAATATCCGCTACGGTAATACCCATGCTCTGTCTCCGGCCGCTCGCTATTGGTGGGCAGCAAAGGGTGCAGTGAAACCGGGTGTGAATCAAGCCACCCGGTATGGGGTTTTACACTGGCTATTGACTTGCGGAGCGTCTCGCGGCGGGCTCTTCCCAATCCCCAGCATAGAACTGGCCATACCACTTGCGGAACTTGGCGAAGGGGCCGTCGTTATCACACAGCATCGGTTTCTCGAAGTATTTCTTTCTCGCCCAGATGATACTGTCTTCTTCCATCTGCTTGCGGATGTCTGCCACGATTGCGTCAGCTACGCCACCGACCGGCTCTTCGCCATCGACCTTTTTCTGGATGAAGGCGTAGGTCGCGCGGCTCTTTTCCTGGGTGATCGGCGTCAGGTTGGCCATGAGCACCGTGTCGCAGATGCCGCTGAAACGCACGGTGGCCTGCCCCGGCCCGCAGTTCTGGTTAGCGATGATGCCGACAATTTCGCCCCGCGGCGTCGCCATACGACTCACCAGCTTGCCGCGACGGGTGTGGCCGTCGAATTCCATATACTCCGTCTCGGGCACATTCTGGGTGCCGTGAACGTAAAGAAAGTGAGCCGGGTCGACGGCGTTCTCACCGATCTCCTGCATATGGGTGTCGATATCCCAGGTGAAGATCTTGAAGCTGCCCCAGTCCTCATTGTCAGCGGCCGCCTCTTCGACGACTTCGGGCTCAAAGGTGGGGGCGAGCCCGTCCGGGTGGTACCAGACAAAGATGACCTGGTTCAACTCCCTGACGTGCCACGGCTGAATGACCTGCTCGCCGCGGGCCACCTTGGGCGGCAAGTTGTTGGCATAGGGCACGTTCGTGCACTGGCCGTCGCCGTTGTAGGCCCAGCCGTGGAAGGGGCAGACAATAGAATCGCCCACCACCGCAGAGCCACCGCCGGCGTGGTCGCGAATGCCATAGCCAAGGTGAGCACCCATGTGCGGGCAGTAAGCATCAAGAACTTTGGCGTCGCCACTTTCTGTGCGAAACAGCACCAGCTCGGTGTCGAAATAGGTCAGTGGTAGGGATTGGCCAATCGCCAGTTCCTGGGAGTAAGCCACCTGGAACCAGCCAAAGGGCATAGGCATAGGGATTCGGGCAGTCATGAGAGGTACTCCTTGCGTTTTCTTCAGTATTCCACGGCTGAGGCGAGCTTAGCGCACGGCGCCGCCGCCATCGACTGACAGCACTTGTCCGGTGATAAACGAAGCGCGTTCAGAAGACAGGAAGCAGACCGCCTCGGCGATTTCTTCAGGCTCTCCCAGCCGGTTCATTACGGCGGCTTTTTTCAGGCCCTCGGCGATTTTAGGTTGTTCTTCAAAGTATTTTTCGACGCCGGGTGTGCGCACGACGCCCGGAGATACCGCGTTAATCCGTATCCCCTGGGCCCCGTACTCTGCGGCCGCGCTCTTGGTCAAAACGTTAACACCGCCCTTGGCCGCCGCGTAGGCCGTATTATAAGCCTGACCTCTAAGGGATGAATTTGATGAAATATTGACGATGGCGCCACCGCCGCCGACCAGCATGGCTTCGATCTCGTATTTCATGCACAGCCAGGTGTTGGTCAGGCACATATCGAGCGTCTTGTCCCAGACTTTGCGCTCATATTCGTGAATAGGGCCAGCGCCCCGGCTCAAAGCCGCGCTATTACAGGCAATATCGAGCCTGCCGTAGGCCTCTACCGCGGCGGATACCATGGCCTTGACGGAGTCCTCCTGGCTTACGTCGCCAAACATGAAGCGTGCCTCGCCCTTGTTGCTGGCGATCAAGCGAACGGTTTCATTGCCGCTACCCTCGTTAAAATCCGCGACAATCACGCGCGCGCCCTCGCGGGCATAGCACAGGGCGATAGCCCTGCCGATACCCTGGCCCGCGCCGGTTACGATGGCGATCTTATTCTGCAGCAGAGCCATGTTTTCTCCCGTAGAGCAACGCCAAATTTCGATGCCCAATCTTATGTGCCGAATCTCTGCGCCTAATGTCAATCAGAAACCCAGCTCGCTGCAAGGCCAGAGTGGACAAACTGTTATACGGAGTCGCTAAAGTGCAGCGTTTCAAGATCGTTTGCAGGGGTTCGCGGGTGTTGTTGATCGTCGTTCTTTTGTAGGCTCCTGCTACGCTGTCGTGAGCAGGCTGCCGTGGACTCGCAGGGAAACAGCCTCCACAGCGTGCGAAAACGGTGTCGCAAGTCACTGTTGCAAGAACAGCAGCGCGGCCCAAACAGTGGACCCAGGACGGAGGATTCAAAATGCTCGATGGCAAGATTGCACTGGTAACCGGTGCCGGACAGGGCGTAGGGCAGGGTATCGCTCTGGCACTCGCGTCGGCGGGAGCGAAGGTTGCCGTGACAGGGCGCACACTGTCGAAACTCGAGGCCACCGTTGAAATGATACATAGCCGCGGCGGCGAAGCCCTGCCGGTAGAATGCAACGTCAAGTCAATGGCCTCGCTGCAGAACTGCCTGGATAAGGTGCTGGCCCACTTCGGCGGCCTGAACATACTGGTGAATAATGCCCAGGAGGTTCCGCTCGGCACGCTCGATGATGTCACCGAAGAGAGTCTTGCCGCCGGCTGGGAGTCCGGGCCCCTCGCCACCTTCCGCATGATGAAGCTGTGCCGGCCGCACCTGCAGGGCGGCGGCTGCATCATCAACCTCGGCAGCGCTGCTGCCAAGCGCTGGGATATGAGTGGCTACGGCGCCTATGCGGCAATCAAGGAAGCCATTCGCTCTCTGACGCGCGCCGCGGCCTGCGAGTGGGGCCCCGAAGGCATCCGCACAAATGTGATTCTGCCCCATGCCAAGTCTCCAGCCCTGGCGTGGTGGACGGAGAATAACCCGGAAGAGGCTGCGGCCTTCGTTGCCACTATCCCGCAGCGGCGCATCGGCGACTGCGAGGAAGACATTGGCCGATTCGTCGCCAGCCTGTGTGCGGATCACTCCAGTTACGTAAACGGACAGACGATCGCCCTCGACGGTGGCCAGGCTTTACTATGAGACTGTCAGAAAAAGTCGCGATCATCACTGGCGCGAGCCAGGGCATTGGTGCGGAAACGGCCCGGCGCTTTGCTGCGGAGGGCGCCGGCGTGGTCTTGGCGGCTCGCCGCCTCGAAGTCCTGCGGGACGTCGAGCGCGAGATTGTAGATGCCGGCGGCAGTGCGCTGGCCGTTGCCTGCGACGTCTCAGATGAGAACTCTGTGGCCGATCTGGTGGCGCGCACGCTAGAGCATTTCGGACGCCTCGATATTGTCGTTAACAACGCCGTTCTTATGGTGCCGGGGATGCTGGAGAGCCATGATTCACGAGCCTGGCACCAGAACTTCAGAGTTTCTCTCGACGGTGCCATGTATCTGATGCGCGAGTCCTCGGCACAGCTGATGGCCAACGGCGGCGCAGTCGTTAACGTCGCGTCGGTCTGCGGCCTGCTGGGCTCCGTGGGCACAGCGGGCTACAGCGCAGCGAAGGCCGGGATGCTGGCGCTATCGCGCAATGCAGCCATGGAATGGGGGCCAAGGGGTGTTCGCGTCAATACGGTAGTGCCCGGGGTATTCCTCACGCCACCCACGGAGGGGCTCATGCCCGATGAGGCCTCCCAGGCAGCAACCGCCGCGTCTATACCGATACGGCGTATTGGTGACCCGGCGGAATGCGCGAGCGCTATTCTGTTTCTGGCCAGTGACGAGGCCTCCTACATTACCGGAACGGAGCTGGTGGTGGATGGCGGGCGTACGGCAGAACTCAACACTGGCACCGCCAGTTTCGACTGAGAACGGGACCATGAATACAGACTTGCTGGCACGCATTGATCGACTGGAATCGCTGGATGAGATTCGCCAGCTGGCGGCGAAATACAGCCTTTCA
Organism: Pseudomonadota bacterium; assembly: GCA_038748065.1. Lineage (GTDB taxonomy): Bacteria > Pseudomonadota > Gammaproteobacteria > Pseudomonadales > Halieaceae > JBCDJG01. The sequence goes on along the minus strand of JBCDJG010000032.1, from coordinate 41,667 downwards.
CTGGACATGCGTGACCTGGATGCCCATGTCAATCTGTTTGCGGCGGACATCCGTGTCAGCCGCGAACGGTCAGGGCGCGCCCATCTAAAACGCTGGCTGGACGATACGCTCCGTCTGCAATTTACGGGTACGTCTCACCACATTGGTAACCACATTATCGAGTTCGACGATCCTGATCACGCCCACGGTGTGGTGTATTCCAAGAACGAGCATGAAACGCCGCGTGCCGATGGCGGCAACGACTGGGTCATTATGCAAATGCTGTACTGGGATAATTACGAGCGTATTGATGGCCGCTGGTATTTCCGTCGACGCTTACCCTGCTACTGGTATGCGACCGATATCAATAAGCCTCCCGTGGGTGATGACAAGATGCGCTGGCCCGACCGTGAGCCCTATGAAGGGGCTTATCATGAACTGTGGCCATCCTGGACAGAGTTCTGGCGCAATCCGCCAAGCGAGCATGAGCCGCAGGTGGCGGCTGCCGCGCCCCTCGAAGAATTCCTTAAGACGATGCGCCGTGGAGCACAAGAGCCGCGCATTCGCGTACGCTAGGTGGAGATGCATGGGCCTTTTTGATCCTCTGACGCTGGGCGAGCTCAGTTTGTCCAACCGCGTCATCATGGCGCCAATGACGCGCAGCCGCGCTACGGCTGATGCCGTGCCAACGCCCGTCATGGCCGAGTACTATCGTCAGCGCGCGAGTGCCGGCTTGATCATTACGGAAGGCATCGCGCCCAGTGCGGCGGGCCTTGGCTACTGCCGTACGTCGGGCTTGTTCAACGACGAACAAGTGGCAGGCTGGCGCCGCGTCACCGAGGCCGTTCACGCTGAAGGTGGTCTCATCTGCGCGCAACTGATGCACGTGGGTCGCGTGGCCAGCCCTCTTAACAAGCCCGAGGGTGCTGAAACTATCGCACCATCGGCGATTACCGCCCGCGGTGAAATCTACACGGATCAGGCGGGCATGCAGCCACTGGCCGCCCCTCGGGTCATTGCCCTGGACGAGATAGCGGGCGTTGTCGAGGACTACGCTCGGGCCGCGGCCCACGCTGTGGTCGCAGGCTTCGATGCGGTGGAGCTGCACTGCACGAGCGGCTATTTGCCGGCACAGTTCTTGAGCAGTGGCAGCAACCGACGTGATGACGAATATGGCGGCAGCGCTGAGAAGCGTTGTCGTTTTGTGCTCGAAGTGCTTCAGGCGATCAGCAAAGTGGCAGGCTCCGGCCGCGTTGGCATGCGAATCTGTCCGGATAATCCCTTCAATGATCTTGCGGATGATGATCCGCAAGGGACTTTCGAGACGCTGCTGCGTGGGGCCGCTCCGATGAATCTGGCCTATCTGCATGTCATTCGCTTTCCGGGACGCGTGGACAACCTGGCCCTTGGACGCGACTACTTTGCGGATCGACTGCTGGGCAATGAAAGCTATAGTCTCGACGAGGCAGAGCTGGCGCTTGCCGAGGGCAGCCTGAGTGCCGTGTCTTTTGGCCGACCCTTTATTGCCAACCCCGATCTGGTCGAGCGGCTGCGCAGCGGCGCAGAGCTCGCCACCTTTGATCCTGCCACGCTGTATACGGTAGGCGAACGGGGCTACACCGACTATCCCGCCCTGGGCAGCTAACACGCGTCTGGTCGCGTTTCTGGTCGCCTTGCCCGGGCCGCAGCAGGCTATAATGGCCCAGCGTTGACTCCGGGACTCCTGTACTGGCCAAGAGCAATACAATTTGTGCAATTGCTGCGTGCCTCTGCCTGCTCGCGGCGAGTCCGGACAGCCTTGCTGACGCTGTCTTGAAATATCGCCTATCGGGCGTCGATGGCGAACTTGAGCGCAATATCGAGGCGCATCTTGGCGATCTGCCGGAAGACGAGGACGAACGCGATAACTTCGTATTCTCGGCGGAAGCACATGTAAAACGCGGCCTGCAAGCCTTGGGATTCTATCGCCCGCGCATCGACATCCAGCTGAATCGAGAGCGCCCCGTATGGCGCATGGCTATTCGGGTAGAGCCCGGTGCGCCTGTTCTGCTGCGCGATGTTGATATTCAAATCAGCGGCGAAGCTCACACAGACGATGCGTTCAAGCGCCTCCTTGCCGATGTGCCATTGCGGGTCGGCGAGCGGCTTCATCATGGCTATTACGAAGACTTCAAGGTCCGCCTACAAGGTCTGGGGCAACGCCGTGGCTATCTTCAGGCTGAGCTTGCGCGCAATCAGGTATTGGTCGACATCGATGACAGTAGCGCGCGTATTGAACTGCATTACGATTCTGGCCCGCGCTATCGCGTGGGTGACATTACTTACGACGATGTCGGACTGGATCGCGAATTACTGTTGAAAATGCAGACCTTTCAGCGCGGCGACCCCGTCGACCTGGATGAGCTGCGGGCTTTTCAGGCAGCGTTACAGCGCAGCGCCTACTTTGGCAACTCGCTGGTGCGGCCCGAGCGGCCTGATCATGAGGCTCGATTGCTGCCGGTGCACGTTGAGATGTCAGCCAGCGCGCGCCATACCTTTCGCACCGGCGTGGGTTTTAGCACGGATACAGAGGAGCGCGTCTCTATCGCCTGGGCTACTCCCTTGATTAACCGCTATGGGCATCGGCAGGAAACCCGTTACGAATACTCTCCCATTCGACCTCGGGGCAGTATCAACTACTCCATTCCCCTGGGTCACCCTATCGACGATGTGCTGATTTTGCGCGCGCGTCGGGAGAGCAATGAGTACGGCGATCTGGAAAGCACCCTGTCGGGCGCAGGCGTCCTGCGCGAGCGACGCCGCGGGCAGTGGCTGACAACGACCAGCCTGCGATATCTCGACGAGGCGTGGGACGTCGGCCCGGACAGCCGGCGCAACAGCTATACGCTACCTGGGCTGGCCTTTTCCCGGCGCTTCAGTCGCGGCAATGAACTGGATCCGCCGCGCGGTTTCAGTCAGTACTACCAGGCCGAGTTTGCCAGCGCGGAGGCGGGCTCCGACATTGACCTGCTGCGGCTGAATGCTGTGCTGCGCCACGTCATGACGCCCCTTGAGCGACATCGCCTCGTCACGCGTCTGGAACTTGGCGCCATTATCTTCGACGAAGATGATCGAGCTGACCTGTCACCCTCTCTGAGCTTTTTCGCCGGCGGAAACCACAGTATACGGGGCTACGACTACCAGACTCTCGGGCCAGAGATTGAGGTCGCGACTGCCGGCGGCGAGACACGCACTCTGACCGTTGGGGGTGATCGGCTGGCGGTTGGTAGCGTGGAGTACCAGTACTACCTGCGACCAGACTGGCGCCTGGCGCTGTTCGTAGATGGCGGCAACGCCTTTGACGGTTCCGATTTTGAGGCGGAAGCGGGCGCTGGTTTTGGCCTGCACCTGATAAGCCCGGTTGGACCGCTGAGGCTGGACCTGGCCAAGAGCGTCACTGAGACGGACAGGGGCTGGCGAATACACCTTAACCTGGGCGCAGAGTTTTGAGCGGTTTTGGTATCTCAGCTCGAGTGATGGTGCCGCTTGCCGTAGCAGTGATGCTGTGTCTGGCAGTGCCGTTGTGGCTTGTCTCGCCACTGGGTGCGCGCACGTTTGTAGACGCGGCCGCCAGGGCCAGCGGACTTGAGCTTGAATACGCCAGCGGCAGCCTGAGTGGTGAACTCAAGCTCTCGCAAGCCGCTTGGGTAGGCGAGGATGGCGAGCTTGAGGTCGTGCTTGGCGAGACGCGCCTGACCCTTGATTGGGGCTGCCTGTGGCGCGGCGCGGTTTGCTTCGACAGCTTGCATACGTCCTCGCTAACGGTGCGGCTCCCTGATGGCCAAGCTGAATCGGTGCCAGGTGCGCCGGCCTCGTGGCAGACGCCGATTTCTCTGGCCGGTGAAAGCGTAGCTATCGGCCAGGTTCTGGTAAGTTGGCCTGGCGGAGAGTTTCGCAGCAAGGCGGTGAGCGGCGCGCTGCAAGTGCAGGGTGAGGAGGTGCGTATCAGCGAGGCCCTGTTGCAACAGCCCGTGCTTACCCTGAATAACGCGGGCCAGGAGGACGAGGGCGATGCCGCTACAGTGAGCGGGCTGCCCGATATCAGTCTCCCCCTAACGCTGGTCATCGACAGCGGCGCCCTGTTGCAGGCTTCCGCCAATCTTGGTGATGCTGTGCAGTCCTTCGAGCGAATCGAGTTTAGCGGCCGCTGGCGTGGCCATCAGCTGTCGCTGTCACGTGCGCAGCTCGTCAGTCGTGCCTGGGGCAATGGCGCTCTCATCGGCTCGATCGAGCTGCGTCATCCCTACCAGATCGATGCGAGGGCAGAACTTGAGCTGGTCAAGCCCGAGCTCTGGCCCGAGCTGGACGGCGGCACCGCAGCCCTGGCGATGCGCGGCGCTCTCGATAACCTAGCGTTTACAGGCGAAGTGTGTGGGCCCTTTGCCGCCAGCGCGGACGGTACGATTGATGCGCTTGCCGAGGCACTGCCCTTCAACCTCCGCGCGCGGGGCAGCTGTGGTGACGCGCAGCCTCTGTTGGCGCTGGATTCCCTGCCTGGCCTTGATTCAGTGCCGGACTTGGGCGCCGTGCTGGAACCTGACTGGCGCTTGAGCGTCGCCGGAGACATAACGCAGCAGACGATAAGCGCAGAGGCGGTCGCCAGCGGGTTTGGCTATCCGGCAGCGACGCTGCAGGCGACAGCACAACACAGTGCCGGGCTGTTGCGGATTGATGCGCTATCGCTGAGCAGGCCTGAAGGGCAAGCCCTGAGGACGCGCGGAGAGGTGAGCTATGGTGAGAGAGTATTCTGGCAGCTGGACCTCGATGCCAATGGATGGCCAACGCCAACGGTGCCCGGGGCGCCCGATAAATTGAGCGGTAGCCTCACCGGCCGGGCTGTCTTGTCCGGTAGCCGTAGCGCCGAAGGATGGCAGCTCGGTGCGACGGCTATTGCTCTTGATGGGGAAATCAATAGCCTGCCGGCGATGTTCGAGGGCGAATTACAGCTGGACAACAGTTGGAATCCAGCGGGCAGCGACCTGCGGGCCGAGCTCAACGGCTTGAGCGCGGCCCTGCGCGCGCCCAAGGGCGCTGACCCATGGCTGCAGCTGAGTAGCCAAGCCCTGGATCGCTGGTTGGAGGGCGCGCGTGGCGACCTTGACCTGCGCATCGACTGGGACCGTCAAGAACAGGTTCTGCGGGCGCAGGGCGGGCTCAGTCGATATGCCTGGGGCGCTTTACAGGGGCGAGAGCTTGATCTGGCGGCAGAGTATTCCCTGACGGGTTCACGAGACGGCAGCCTGCGCTTGGAGGCACGCAATGCGCGCCTTGCGAATACCGCGCTGCAGTCTGTGCGTCTCGACGTCGCCGGGAGTCCATTGACTCACCGGGCGGAGCTGACCCTGGAAGGGGGCTTTACGACCGCTATATCGCTCAATGGCCGAGTCGAACAAGGTGATTGGGTGGGTCGACTGGAGCCCGTCGTGCTAGCTGCAGATCTTGGCGTGTGGCGGCTGGATGAGCCGGTCGATCTGCGTTACCTGGCTGGGCCGGCCCAGCTCGAGGTGTCTGAACATTGCTGGGATGACGGACTGACGCGTGCCTGTCTGGAGCGCGCGATACTGGGTGAGCAGGGTGAGCTGCGGATGGCGCTGAATGGCGGGCTCGACTCACTGTCTGCCTTCCTGCCTGAGGACTACAGCTTCGACGGCGAGGTCAGCGGCAGCATGGCTGCGGCCTGGGCGGCCGGACAGCCCCGTTATGTGGAGGTGGCGCTGGATGCGCCGAGCGGCCGGCTGCGTGAATACGCTCAAGGTGGGCAGACGGCAGAGTTCGACTGGGAAAGACTGCAGGCGAGCTATGTCGGCGACCCCGAACGCGGCAGGCTGACCACGGTGATGCAGCGTGACGGCCGTGAAACCCTGAGTATCGACCTGCAACTGCCGGCGGCGATCGATGCAGCGATTCGTGGGCGCCTCGTCATGTCGGGTCTTGATCTGCGCAGTCTGCAGGCGTTTCCCGATGCGCTCAGCCGTCTTGAAGGCCTGGTCAGCGGCGAACTGGATGTCTCCGGACGCGTTGATGAGCCTGTTATTAAAGGTGATCTGAACCTGCGCGACGGTGGATTTGCGTTGCTGGGTAACCCCACGAATCTGGAGGTTCCTGAATTGCAGTTTCGCTTCCTGGGCGGTTCAGGCGACGTGGCGGGGCGTATCGAGGTAGGGGCCGGCGCCAGCGAGATGAGCGGCAAGTTCCACTGGCGCGACAAACCGCGGCTGGAGCTGGATTTACGCGGCTCTAGAAAGTCGCTCCTGTTTGCGCCGCGCAGCGAAATTGGCATCGAAGAAAATATTCGGGCTGTGCTGAGCCCGGATCTCATCGAGCTCAGTGGTCGTATCGAGGTGCCTGACGCACTGCTTGAACTTGAACCAATGGGCGTCGACGGCATCGCCGTTTCAGATGATGCGGTGATCGTTGATTACAGTGGCCAGGCTCTGGAGCGGCGGCAGCCCTTCGCCACGGTGGTGGATCTTGAACTGGCCATTGCGGATCAGTTTGTTGTGGAGGCCGATCTTTTTCGTGCACGCCTCGGTGGCGACCTGCGGGTTGCGCAGGATGTAGGTAAGCCTCTTGAACTGTTTGGTTCACTGGCCTTACGTGAGCTGGCGTTGCAGTCCATTGCGCGTGATCTGCAACTGATGCGCGGAAACATCGCCTTTGTCGGCGATCCCACTGACCCGCAAATCGATGCCAGCCTTGAGCGTAAAATTACCGAGGACCAGGTCACAGCCGGTGTCCGGGTCTTGGACGCTTTGAGTTCGCCTCGCCTGGAATACTATTCGCGGCCCGGGCTTCCGGAGGCTGAGGTCATGGCCTACCTGATCAGTGGTCGGCCGATCGATCGCACGGGACAGGCCGACTCGCTTGCGCTGGCGCTCGCTATGACCTCGAGCCTTGCCCAGTCGAGCGGGCTGTTCGGCAACCTGCAGTTTGGTATTGAAGGCAGTGATCAGCGCACGCGCGCCTCAGTCGGCGGCTACATCGGTGAGCGCATATTCCTGTCGTACGGCGTTGGCATCTACGAGCCTGTCAATACGGTGACAGTGCGCCTGGACTTGCTGCGGAACCTGTGGATGGAGGTGGTCAGTGGGCTGCAGAATTCTGCTGACGTTTACTATTCCTGGAGCATTAAGTAGCGTCAGCTCGGCGCGACCTCGGCAACGGGCGGGCCACTCTCTGGCGTCTCTGAACCGATGACTGACTCGCGGCCGCGGTTGAAAATAATCTCGAAGTTTACGCGCGCAAAAAACACCCCGTGTCGTTCGTCGTAGTGATTGCGTTTCCGTTGGGTGTAGCCGGGCTCGAACTCGACAAACAGCCAATCTTTATAGAGTCTGTTGCGAAAGCGCAGAACGACGCCGTAGTTGGTGACCAGTGAGCCATCGTCGAAAGGCTCAGCGGGCCACTTTGTGCCCGGGCCCACTTCATCAGGCGCGTCCGGGTCAGTTTTGCCCGATATGAACAGCGATATAGCAGCAGCCGAATCCAGGCTATAACCGTAGCGCCAGTTCAGGGCGGTGCGCCATTCGGTGCCCTCGCTGACCTCGCCTCGCTTGAAACGCGTCGACCAGCGCAGCAGAGAGGTTTCACCCGTCTGGTAGTCAAAATCAACCCAGTGTCGGTGATGGAAGCGCTCCTTGTCGCTGTAAAAGGCGCGGCCTGTGTAACGAAAACGGCCTTTGTCGCCCAACTCATCCTTGTAGCGGTAGCGTATACCCGGTTTGAGATTGACGCCCGAGCTGAAGCTTAGCGTAAAATCAAGGCGTGAACGGGTGCGCTCCTCATCGCTGGCGCGGAACTGGAGCCCGGCTTCGTTCTCACGGTCTCCGGTCGCAAAGCCGCCGTCTTCCTCATCGTCCTCGCCATTGAAAACGAGCGATAGTCGCTCATTGATGCGGGGCAGATGGAGATTGCCACGCAGCCTCAGGCGTATGTCGGAACCGCGGTCCTGATCGTATTCATAACCGGTCGACAGGCGAACTGTGGAGTCCGCAGACTCAAGGTCCTCCAGCGGGGCACCGAAGAAGGTGTCGAGATAAATGGCCAGGTCGTCGGCGCGGCTGCCAATATATGCGTGGCTGGTATCAATCCAATTGCCCTGGCTGTCCAGCTCTCGTCCCAGTGACTGCTCGATCTTTTCCTCAGTCAGAGTGGGTTCCACGCCCGGCAGGTCAAAGTCTGGGCCCCCGTCCTCGGCCTGTGCCGAAGACAGCTGTGCGCTTGCTGCCATGCTCACTACGAGTGTGGTTGCTCGTAGCTGCCCGAAACACTGCACCTGCCCCACCTCAACAGGAATTTCAGATGCTCCGAGTGTACTACTATCGATAAGTCTGCAACAACGCGCTTTCGTGCAGTTAGAACTAGTCTCCGCGACCCATCTGCAGGCTGTGTTGGCCCACAACGTCGGGTGTGCCGCGCTGCTGCAGACCGGCAGAACCCTGATACATGCTCTGGTCCCGGTTGAGTGTCACCGGCGGGGGTTCAAGGGCCAGGCTACCCCAGCGGTGATAGGGCAGACGTTCGGTCAAGTCGTCCACGTCCACCACATCGACAACGCTGACCAGGGCCTGTACGCCCTGGCCGCTGCCGGCGTTGTTATCCCAGCGATCGAAGCGAGCGTCGACCACTTGATGCTCTGTGTCGAAAGTGAGCAAGAGAAACTCACCCTGGGTTCTGGCATCACCCCAGTCGATACTCAGAAACTCGAGTCCGAGCGGTCTGAGGCTGAGGCCGAGTTTCGTTTCACTGATTTGCCAGTGCTCCCAGGCGAGGGCGAAGCCGCCGGGCAGGCGACTGACACGCAGCGGTGGGCCCAGTGTGTCCAGGGCCTGAGCGAGGTTTTCAGGTCGCTCCTGGTCCGACCAGTTATCGATAGGTTTGCCCAGCTCGTAACGGTTGAACGAACAGCCCGTTAATAGCGCCAGCAACAGCGTGACAGGCAGTCTAGCCCGCATCGATGGGATTCCTGGCGGAGTATTCTGTCAGGACATCGTCGTCGTTGAAGAAGAACACTGCGCGATCATAGCGCGTGTCCACATCAAGCTTGTTGAACACAATGAGGATAAGGGCCTGGCCTTCGGAGCGCTCGAACAGGTAGTAAAGCACTGTTTCCTCGCCGAGTGAGATGACCTGCGACGGTGGCCCCAGGGTCGTGAGCACCTCGTTGCGCGTCGTCGTACCCACGTCGAAGCTGGCCAGGGTAGATTCGTCCCAGCTAACCTCGACGCCGCGCCGGTCGCTGTACTGCGCGCAGGCAGCGAGAAGCGGGAGCGCCAACAGGGGCAGCAAGCGGGTTATTCGGCGCAGCGGTTTCAGATAGGGCATGGTCAGGTGTCCGGCAGAGGTCGATGGAGGCTCGAATATAGCGGCTGCCATGGCCGCCTGCAATCGGGCATTGCTCGCGAGCAGGGAAGGGCGGTAAGCTGCTGCCATGAAGCCGTCTGACTATCTGTCCCGAGAGGAAATCAGCGCATTAACAGCCCGCAGTGACGCCCGCGCCTGGGTGCTCCTGCTGGGCAACTGGGCTGCGATTATTGCGATCTTCGCGCTGGCAGCGGCGTTTCCGCATCCGCTAGTCATACTGCTGGCGTTACCGCTGCTCGCGGGTCGGCAGCTTGGCTTGGCTGTGCTGATGCACGACGCGGGCCACGGCACCTTGTTTCGCAGTGCCCGCCTGAATGCGCTTCTGGGGCAGTACGCCTGTGCCTTGCCTATCTTCAACGACCAGCCGAGCTATGCGCGCGGACATCTCGAGCACCACCGCAAGGCCGGAACCGCCGAGGACCCCGATCTGCCCAATTACCAGGCCTATCCCATCGGCCAAGCCAGTTTCAGGCGCAAAATGTGGCGTGACCTTAGCGGGCAAACCGGACTGAAACTGCTGGCCTATGTGGCCCGTGGCGCAGCCGGCATCATGGATACCGGGCAGTCCCCCGGCAGATGTGTGTTCGTGCAGCAAATCGCGGCCCAGGCGCTAATTCTCGCCGCCTGTGCCCTTAGCGGCCACGCCTGGCTCTACCTGTTGTGGTTGGGCGCTTTCATGACGGTTTTCATGGCCATTATCAGGATACGCCAGGTCGCGGAACACGCCGCTGTGCCTGACTTGTATAACCCCGATACGCGGTGGAACACACGCACGGTCGACGCGCCCTGGTGGCAGAAAATGCTCTTTGCTCCCAACGGCGTAAACTATCATCTGGAGCATCATTTCATGGCCTCCGTCCCCTGCTATCGGCTGGCGGCCCTGCGTCGCCTGCTACTTGAGCGGGGAGCGCTGGAGGGCGTGCCTCGCTTCAATGGCTACGGCCAACTTCTTCGTCACGCTATCAACGCGCAGTAAAGCCTATGACTTTTGACCAGCAGGTAGAGGCGCTGGTGCGCCCCATTGCTAACGGCCTATCCGGCATTGTGTTCTACAAGGTGCCCATCTTCGGCGTCGACTTTCCCCTGATTGTGCTGTGGCTGGCCATCGCGGCCGTGTTTTTTACCCTGTACATGGGCTTTGTGAATATCCGCGGCTTTGGTCTGGCCATACGCCACGTTCGCGGCGCCTACCATGACCCAGAAGCCCGCGGTGAGATATCGCACTTCCAGGCAGTGGCCACGGCGATTTCGGGTACTGTCGGTGTCGGCAATATCGGCGGCGTTGCCGTAGCCATCGTGGTCGGCGGGCCGGGAGCCGCCTTCTGGCTGATGTTGGCCGGTTTTCTCTCCATGTCCACCAAGCTTGTCGAGTGTACCCTTGGCGTTAAGTACCGCCGCTACAATGCGGACGGCTCTGTGTCCGGCGGTCCGATGTACTATCTTGAAGCCTGGCTTGAACAGCGCGGTCGCCCACGCCTCGGTAAGCTCCTGGGCGGTTTTTATGCGCTCAGCCTGGTGATCGGCTGCCTTGGAATCGGCAACATGTTCCAGTCCAACCAGGCCTATGTTCAGTTCGTGGTCATTACCGGCGGCGAACAGAGCTTCTTCGCCGATAAAGGCTGGCTCTTTGGGCTGGCTATCGCGTCAGTGGTCGGCCTCGTTATTCTCGGCGGTATACGCTCGATCGCGCGTGTGGCAGGCCGCATTGTGCCCTTCATGGCCTTGCTCTATCTGCTCTCTGCCCTGGTGATCATCGTGATGAGCGCCGACCAGATTCCCGGCGCAATAGCACTTATTCTCTCCGAGGCGTTCTCTGTACAGAGCGCTACAGGCGGTGCCATCGGGGCACTGGTTGTGGGCTTCCAGCGGGCACTGTTTTCCAACGAGGCGGGTATTGGCTCAGCCTCGATTGCTCACTCTGCGGTGAAGACCGAAGAACCTGCCTCGGAGGGCTTGGTCTCATTGCTGGAACCCTTTATCGATACGGTTGTTATTTGCACGCTAACGTCGCTGGTCATTGTGACAACGGCCTATCCCCACGGGCTGGTGGACCAGGGCTTTGAGGGCATAGAGCTAACCTCGGCCTCTTTTGCGCATCACATCAGCTGGGCGCCTTACCCCCTGGCTGTTGCGGCGCTGTTGTTTGCGTTTTCCACCAGCATTGCCTGGTCATACTACGGCTTGAAAGCGTGGACTTACCTGGTGGGTGAAGGCCAGCTCATGCAAATGCTGTTTAAGTTGGTTTTCTGCGGCTTTATTGCACTGGGTTGTATGGTACAGCTGGGCGCGGTTCTGGATTTCTCAGACGCTATGGTGTTCCTGATCGCGATTCCGAATATCCTTGGTCTCTATCTGTTTGCGCCCGAAGTCAAACGCGAGGTCAATGACTACATGCGGCGCTTGCGCGAGGCCCAGGATACTGAAGGAGCCTAGTAAGGCGCGTCGCCGTCTACCGTGATGCGATGCATGAGGCGATGCGACGGCAGATAGTCGTTGATCGGTCTGTGCTGGGTCGAACGATTATCCCAAATAGCGACACTGTCCGGCTGCCAGTGAAAGCGGCAGGTATACTCGGCTGCGGTTAGGTGCTCAAAGAGGAACTTGAGCAGGGCGTCACTCTCAGCGAGGCGCAGGCCCTCGATCTTCGTGGTGAACAGCGCGTTGACAAAGAGCACCTTGCGCCCGGTTTCCGGGTGCGTGCGGATCACCGGGTGTTTGACAGGTGGGTTGGCCGCCACGGCATCGGCGAGGCGTTCTGCGCCGCCCGGCTCCGCAAGGCTTTCTTTGAAGCCCCAGCTGAAATCATGGATTGCCGTCAGACCCTCAAGGAAGCGTTGCATCTGGTAAGACAGCCCTTCATAGGCGGCCGTCATGCTCGACCACAGTGTGTCACCACCGCGGGGCGGACAGATAACCGCGCGCAGGACCGTCGCCATGGGAGGGTGCTCAAGGAAGGTCATATCCGTGTGCCATGCTTCGATCTTGGTGGGTGCTTCCGGCGAGCTTTCGAGGATGGTGATTTCAGGAAAGCCATCAACCGTTTGATAGGCGGGATGGGTCTGCAGCGGGCCAAAGCTTAAGGCCAGTTCCCGCAGGCCAGCTGGACTGACGTCCTGGTCGCGAAAGAACACAACCTGATACTCGTTCAGCAGCTTGCGAATCTGCAGGCGTGCGTTCTCGTCCAGTGCCTGCGTCAGATCGATGCCGCGAATTTCCGCGCCCAGGGCGCCGGACAGATGGTTGATGTCGAGCATGGGTCACTCCCTTGACTGTGTTGCAGCCGGCCATGTTAGCAGCAGATGGGCCGCGTCTCACGCCCCGTCGCTAGATCAGTCGCCAGCTCCGTATGGCAGCCTGACGGTGACCCGAAGTCCGTCGGCGTTTTCGGCGCTGATGCTGCCCCCGTGCTGCTCGATCGCTCGTCGGGCGATGGACAGTCCCAGGCCGTAGCCGCCCGTTTTTCGCGTGCGGGCCTTGTCCACTCGATAAAACGCATCGAAGATTCTGTCGAGTTCTTCTGTTGGTACGCCCGGCCCTGAATCCTGAATGGTGATGAGAACATCATCGGGGGTGCTTGTCGCAACAACGCTGATGATGCCGCCGGTTGCGCTGTACTGCAGCGCGTTGCGCAGCAAGTTATCAAAACACTTGAATAACAGGTCGCCGTGTGTCGCCACCACGGCAGGCTGCCGCGGGGCAGTGTACTGGACCGATTTACCTTCAGGCTCGCCTTCAAAACGACAGTTGTCGCAAACCTCTGCCAGCAAGTCTCCGACATCGACATGGTCTTCCAGGCTAAGGTCCTGCAGGTGGCTGCCGAGTAGTTGGCCAATCAGGTCTTCCAGCCGCTCCGTTTCGTGTTCGATGCGTTGCAGGTGGTCCGCCCGATTGCCCGCATCGTCCTGCGCCAGCGCCAGCGCTATGCGAAGCCTCGCCAGGGGCGAGCGCAGTTCGTGAGATACATCCCCCAGCAGCTGTCGCTGGGCATCGATGCGCGCTTTCAATTCGCTCGCCATCTGGTTGAAACTGCGTGCCAGTGCATCGGTCTCATCCCCGCCGCGCTCGCGTACTTCGATGCGCGTTTCCAGGTCGCCTCTGGCGAACCCCTGGGCCGCCTCGTCAAGGGCTGCAAGGCGTCGCGTGATCAGCCGCGACAATCCATAGCACACGAGGCCGCTGATGATGACAGCGATGAGAAGCCGCAGCCAGAGGCTCTGCAGCAGGTGTTTTAAGAGCTCTGGCTGGCGCTTGGGAGCGGCGAGAATAGCGCGCATCTCGCCGCTATCGCTGCGATAGAAACGGTGGCCCATGAAGGTGGCCTGGTCAGTTCTGATCAGCAGGCGGCCGCGAGGTGGGTCACGATCCAATTGCGCGGCCACACGTCGTACCGGTGGCGGTAGCGCTTGCTGACGCAGTTCACGGCCGCGGCTGTCGAGAATAAATATACGCACCCTTCCTCCGTGCTCCAGTCGCTCAAGCATGGGGGCCAGTGCCTCGCGTTCCAGGTTCTGCAGGTCATAGATCAGTCTCAGCAGCATGCGCTGCGGTGGTCCACGCTCTGTTTCAGCCTGCGGCGTAAATGAAAGGGCATCGAAATAGCGAGCGGCAATCAGCCAGCTGGCGAGAATGGCGACCGTCACCAGCCAGAAGCCCAGAAAAACCCGCAGGAACAAACTGCCTCGCATTAGTCGCCGTCGCCCGTGTCCAGGTACTGGTAGCCGACGCCGCGTACGCTAACGATGAGTTCAGGGGCGCCCTGAGTGGCGAGCTTTTTGCGCAGTTTTGAGATGTGTACATCAATGCTGCGATCGTAGGCTGAGAGTGGCCGGCCCAGGGCGCCCTCGCAAAGACTGTCCTTGTCGACCACTGAGCCTGCGTCCGACATAAGCAGGCGCAGCACATTAAACTCGGCGCTGGTCAGAGCCAGGTCGTTGCCGCCATAGGTCGCGCAGCGCCTGCCGGCATGCAGGCGTGCCTTGCCGACGACCAGCTCTCGCTTGTCTGACTCGGGGGGCTGTGCCCGACGCAACACGGCACGGAGCCTGGCAGCGAGTTCCCGCGGGTTGCAGGGTTTCGGCAGGTAGTCGTCCGCCCCCATCTCCAGGCCGATGATGCGGTCTGTATCTTCGCCCCGAGCTGTCAGCATTAGAACGGGCGTCTCGCTAAAGGTGCGTAACTGTCGCAGCACCTCAAGCCCGTTCAGTCCCGGCAGCATAATATCTAACACAATGGCATCAAACGTCCGCTGGCGAGCCAGCTCGACGGCGGCTGTCCCGTCGTGAATCATCTCGACGCGAAAGCTTTCGAGGCGCAGGAAATCTGCCAACAGCTGGCAGAGCTCTTCGTCATCGTCGATCAGCAGAATAGTGAGTTCCATCGCCGCTAGTGTGGCGAAGCTGGCGGGCCTTGTCATCCGTCGTTAACGGTTCTTAACAGGCATCTTGGCCTGCAAATAGTCCTACAAATCTTTACCTAAGGCCCCGCCACCTTTACGCGCCGTATTGGCACTATGGTGGAGAGAGTTGGCCCTTTGGCCCCGTATCCAACTGGGAGGTAAGTAATCATGCATGTTTCATTGAAAGTAGCCGTCGCGACGAGTCTTTGTGTCGCCACCGCTGTTGCGCTGGCGGCGCCACGTTCCATGTGGCACAGGGCCCCAGAAGGTCTGCTCGACAGGCTGGCCGAGGAACTGCAACTGGATGCAGTGCAGCGCCTGAGTGTCGCCGATGTGCTGGACACGGCGCGGGGCGCGACCGCACAAGACCGAGAGGCGCTGCGAGATCTGCGACGAGAGCTGGGGAGCCTACCCGAGGACTTTGACGCCGGTGAGGCGCAGCGCATGGCCGATGAAATAGGCGCTATTACGACGCGGCTGGTCTACGTGGGCGCTAGCTCGCGCGCTGCCGTTTACGAGCTGCTAACCACAGAACAGCAGCGCACGCTCGATGGGCTGAAGGCAGAGCGTCAGGCGCGGCGCGAAACACTGCGTCAGCGATTCGGGGGCGCTGCGCCCCCGTTTTGAGGCCTCTCGGGTCAGAGCGTCTCAAGCATCAGGCCGAGAGCCTCTGCGCGCGCGGCCTTATCGTCTGGATTGGTGGCACTGGTGAGCACCGCAGTGCTGGCTCGTTCGGGCTGGAGGTAGGTCTGTGCGACGCGTTTCAGGTCGTCTTCGCTCACGTCCAGCACGGCGCGCCGGAAGGCCTCGCGCTGGGCGTGGGTGCGGCCGAACAGCGTGTTATGGAAATGCTGCTTCGCTTCACCGGCCGGTGAGCTCGGCTTATCCAGACTGCCGATCACGCCCAGTATTGCCTCTTCGAGAGCACGCGCCTCATGATTGCCTGCCTGTAGCCAGTCGAGGCAGGCGTCAAAGTCAGCGAGGGTTTCCTCGAGCCGGGGGTCGCGATAGGAGTAAAAGCGGAAGGCCGCGATGCTGGAATCCTGGCTGGCACCACCGCCGTATGCGCCGCCCTGTTCGCGGATAGCGCGGTGCAGATAGCCGTTGCGCAGATAGCCGCCCAGAACGACCAGTGCTGGCGCGTCGGGGTGGCCTACGGGGACGGTGGGGTAGGCCCTGGCGCAAAAGTTTACCTGGGTATTGGCCAACCAAAGCTGCGTGACGCGCTCGCGCACGGGGCTTGGTTCAAACAGGGCTGGCGGTGATGCGGGAGCCATGGCTGACCAGACACTTGCGCTCTGTGCCATCAGCGATTCAAGGCTGGCGTCCTCGGCGACAGTCAGCAGCTGCGGAGACTGCGCGATGCATTGGGCATGCAGCCCAGCCAGCGTATCGCCCAGCTTATCCAAAGCGGCAGGCTCCGCCAGCGAATCGTCCAGTGCGCGCAGGGCACGAATGCCCTCCAGACCTGAGAGATGATGATTCAGCGCCGCCAGCGGGCTCATGCCCGCGCTGGCTGCGGCCATTGCGAGGCCGTGGCCGTTGCCGGTAAGCGCCTGCTCGCGGCGAGCGCGCTGCTGGCTGACGAGATCGCGCAGACGCTGGGTCTCGCCGAAATCGATCGCGTAGAGCGTGTCATACATCAGCTGCGCCTGTGCCTGGCTGTTACGCAACAGGGCTTTGGATGACAAGACGAGATTTGCCTTCACCGCCTGTTCGTCGTCGATGGCACCGCGCATGGAGGTGAAACAGTTGATCGAACCGACCGTGGCCGCCTGTCGATGTTGCGTGGCGAGATAATCCTCGTCGCCCAGGCCCAGCTCTGTCAGCGCGTTGGTGTACAGGGGCAGGAGCGCGAGTTGCTGGTCGTCCAGACGGGATAAGGGCAAAATTGCCTGCCGATACACCAGCCCATTGGTGCCCTGTGCGTAGCCCGTGTTCTTCAGCCCGTCCCGGTTGTCGATTCTAGGGCTGAGCTCGGGGAGCTGCTCGGCGACGTCGGACAGTTCCACCTTGGGCAGGATGCTCTCGTCGTCCTCCTGCGCCTGACGCTGCAGCAGGCTTGCGGCCAGCTCCACGACGGCCTGCTTCTCGGCCTCGTCCATATCGCTGAGCATGGCGGCCAGGCGCGACTGTTCGTCCGCGTCACGCTGCCCTGAAAGTTCGCGATCGGGTGTCAACACCAGTCGCACGCGGTGCGTGTTATCCAGCAGCAGCGTCTGCGCCAGCCTGCGGATGTAGTCAGGGTCCTTGATGCGCTCACGCAGGCGTTCGATCACGGGGTCAAGGTCAAGCACCGCGATTGGATCGGCATAGTGAGTGGCCGCACCTAGAGACTGCAGAATCAGCTGCAGTCCGTAGGGATAGCTGTCCCCGCTGATTTCGCGCTGGTGCAGCTCGAGCTGGTGCAGTACAGCTTCCAGGCGCTCCTGGGGAACGCCCTGTGTCGCGACGTCCTGAATGACAGCAAGAACCGCCGCCTCGAGGGCTGCCGCATGTTCTGCCTCGCTGCCTTCCACGCCACAGCAAAACACCATCTCCCGCATGGAATCCTCTAGCCCGCACAGCGGGGAGGGGGCCTGACCGAGTTCGGTGGTTTCCAACAGCTGCATCAGCGGCGAGGCACTGTTGTCGATTAGCACGGAGGACAGCAGCTGCGCTTCAAGCAGGGCTTCCAGGTCGCTGCTTTCGCCCAACATCCAGCCCAGTACGATATGGGTGCGCTTCTCCAAAGCCCCCGGCTCGTCGAAGGCGTAGCCGGCCTGCACTTCGACGGGCGCCGGCAGGCGCTGTTCCGGGCTCACCGCGATACGCTCAGGCAGGGCCTCAAAGCGGGACAGCGCACGTTCCTCGAAGCTTGCCTGCAGGTCCGCTGCCGGAATATCTCCAAAGGTCATGAAAATGGCATTGCTGGGGTGGTAGTGGCTGCGATAGAAATCAACCAGCTGCTCGTAGCTGAGATCCGGGATGCGCACCGGGTCACCGCCGCTATTGTGGTGGTAGGTGCTGGTCGGGAAGAGGTGTTCACACAGCGTGTTCCACAGGGTACTGGTGACAGAGCTCATGGCGCCTTTCATTTCGTTGAATACGACGCCTTTGAAGACGAGTTCGCTGCCTGAATCTGCGGGATCGCTGAACTCTACGCGGTGCCCTTCCTGGGCGAAATCCAGTGGGTCCAGGCGCGAAAAGAACACTGCGTCGAGGTAGACGCCCAGTAGGTTGTCGAAGTCCTTGCGGTTCTGGCTGGCGAAGGGGTAAGCAGTCCAGTCGGAGCTGGTGAAGGCGTTCATGAACGTGTTCAGGGAGCGCCGCAGCATCATGAAGAAGGGATCTCTGACGGGGTAGCGCTCGCTGCCACACAGTGCGGTATGTTCCAGGATATGGGCCACCCCGGTGGAGTCCTCGGGAACAGTTCGCAGGGCGACAAGGAACACGTTCTCGGGATTGTCTGCCGCCAGGTGGTAGTGTGCAGCGCCGGTCGCCCGGTGCTCGTAATGCTCGACATTCACGTTGAGCGAGTCGATGGCGGCGGTGCGTACCAGTCGAAAGGCGGGATGAGATCTGGCGGCGGCCTGGGCCTGCTGGGTCATAGCGGATTCCAAAAAGGTTAATCCGTAATTTTAGCGCGGAAGCAGCTCGATCTGGTAGAGCCATGGCCAGCGTTTACCGGTGACCCATATCGCGCCGTTGTCGGGATCCCTGGCGATGCCATTAAGGACATCAGTGCCCTCCTGACGTTCGCTGTCCGGTAACAGGCCGCTCAGGTCGATATTGCCAGTGACCTGACCGCTATCAGGATCGATAATGACTATGCGGCTATCGCCCCAGATGTTCGCCCACACCCGGTTTTCTACCCACTCGAGTTCATTCAGGTAGGGTAGGGCCTCGCCATCTTCTGTGACGGCGACGCTGCGAGTGATCGCACCGCTGGCCGGGTCCATGTAGTGCAGGCGATGGCTACCGTCACTGTAGATAAGTTCTTCGCCATTGTGGGTGATGCCCCAGCCTTGCCCCGGAATCTGAAAGGTGCGTAGCGGTACCATGCCGTCAAAGCGGTAGACGAGCACAAGGCGCTCTCGCCAGGTGAGTTGATAGAGATTTTCTTTGAAGCGGGTGACGCCCTCGGCGAAGATTGAAGGGTGCAGATTACGC
Organism: Pseudomonadota bacterium; assembly: GCA_038748065.1. Taxonomy (GTDB): domain Bacteria; phylum Pseudomonadota; class Gammaproteobacteria; order Pseudomonadales; family Halieaceae; genus JBCDJG01. The sequence goes on along the minus strand of JBCDJG010000032.1, from coordinate 22,739 downwards.
CGGGCGAGTAACTGCCCCGTGTCAAAATCATACTGGCTCAAGTGCGAATGGCCATAGCGTCCCGAACTCAGATAGAGTCGCCCATCGTGGATTTCGAGGCCTTGGACGAAATTCTCGCGCGACTGTGCCTTGCGTCCGAGGACCTCGTAGCCGAACTGCTCGACTGTCTTCTCGACCGTCTTCTCGACCGTCTGCTCGTCGGACATCTCGCCAGACAGGGCAGCGAGCGGCACAAACTGCATCAGCAGTATGCAAAGAACTCTCGCGATCACCGTGCTTCACCCCGCACGAGGTCACGGATGAGGAAGCGGCCAGGCGCTACCGCACGGTAGAGATCTCTACACAGTGGTAAAGGCTCATGGCAGATCAGTGCAGCGAGCAATTCCGCGGCCAGCGGCGTTGAGGTCAGCCCACGAGAGCCATGGGCGACATTGATGTAGAGCCCTGGCATGTAGGGTCCGGTATGCCTGATGTCCAGCCGGGCATTTTTGCGCAGGCCCTCGAAGGTCTGCAAGAAGCGCTCGCGCTCAGGCACCGGTCCGATCACAGGCAGGTAGTCGCTACTGGCGCAGCGGAATGCGACGCGTCCTTCCAGCGCTTCTGGCTTTGCGCTGGCAACGACAGCGGCGCAGGATGGGAGTGCTTTTTCGAGACGGTCAAGGTTCTCTTGGTGATCGGCAACACGAATCTGTGACACATCTGTGTCCAGGTTAAAAGTAGCGCCCAGCGTGTGCAGACCTCGTCGTGCCGGTGCCAGGTAACCGTCGTGACACAGGCAGGCTTTGAGGCCGGTCAGCGCCGCGGTGCTCGGTAGATCCGTTGTCTGCCCGCGAATGGACTGCAGAGGCAGCCAGCCCAGCGGGTCCTGCTGCATGGCGGCGCCGGTCGCTAATATTGCGCAGTCAGCGGATGCGACTACCCCATCGTCGCCACGTGCAGACCAGCGGCCATCGGCGTGCTCCAGGTGGATTCGGCCGCAGTGTTCCTTCACCTCGATACGCGGGTTCTCTAACCACAGCCGGCACAGGGCTGGGGGATGTAGCCAGCCGGAGCCTGGGAACCAGAGCCCCGGGTCTGGCTGCGGCACACCGACCCGTTCGCTGGCCTCCGGGGGACTCAAGACAGCGGCCAGGTTTGGCAGGCCATCCAGGGCCTCTTGCAGCCGTGCCAACTTGGCCGTATCGCCCATTTGCTGGAAGTTGCCGCAGAGGAGGCCGTCCACGCCCTCCTGCAGGCGGCCGGACCGGAAATACTGCGCGTACAGGTCGATGGCGAAGAGATAGCTCTGCAGCGCAAAGTCGGTTAAGGCCGAGTGCCGATGTGAGACGCGGGTATAGAGCACGCCCTGGGCATTGCCCGAGCCGCCACCTGCGATGTCCCCGGCGTCGAGCAGAGTGACATCAAGGCCCCGCTGCGCCAGCCGAGCCGCCGTTGCGCAGCCCGCCAGCCCGCCGCCCACCACCAGCGCGCTGTCGGGCGTCGATCGCGGCTCGCTAATGATGTCCCAGGGCGTTTTGGGCCGAGAGGGAGCGGGGGGTCGTTCCAGGGTTCCGCGCAAGCACTCGCGCTTGGTGCCAAAACCCGGAGCGCGCAGCATCGAGAAACCAGCGTTTGCCAGACCCCTGCGCACGTGACCAGCGGCGCTGAAGGTAGCAATGGTCGCCCCTGGCTTGCCCAGGCCAGCCAGGGCGGCATAAATTTCGGGCCGCCACATGTCGGGATTGCGCGCTGGCGCGAAGCCGTCCAGGTAAAAGGCATCAACACTGGCCGGGCTGCTTGCGGCAAGATCTGTCAACATCTCCTCGGCATCTTCGAACCACAGATCGAGTGTGAACCGCCCGGCGTTAAACAGGCGTCGATGTTGTCCAGGGATCATCGGCGGATAGGCTGCCATGAGCTCTGTGCTCAAGGCCGCGACGTGAACCTGCGCTTGCAGCGCTGTAGCGAGGTCCTCAGGCCTTAGTGGAAACTTTTCGACGGACACATAGTGCACAGACGGTCTTGGCTCGGGCAGTGACCGCCAGGCCTGCCACGTCTCCAGAAAGTTCAGCCCGGTGCCGAAGCCCGTCTCCAGAATGCAAAAGCGGGCGAGGCCCGGCTCGGCGAGGCGTTCGCTCAGGCGATTGCCCTGAAGGAAAACGTAGCGGCTCTCTGCCGGGCCATCGCGGCGCGCGTAGTACACGTCGTCAAACTGTGTGGAGAAGGGAGCACCTTGCGCATCCCACTCGAGCGTTGCAGGCTGCAGCGCGCGCCAAGGTTGGTTGCTGCGATTCATCCCGCGGGCCGGGGCAGCTCCAGTTCGGGCGGCAGCCAGGCCGGGATATGCGCTTCGCTGTCTGCGAGCAATTCCGAGACGGGAAAGATATGTAGTTCTGCGTCCCCCGCAGGTGGGGCGTACAGGGTCACCAAATAGTCGATGGCCGCCATGTCCTGGGGCAGTTGAATATCCCAGCGCCTGTTGCGGATATGGAGAGTTGTATCGCCCGCCTGCAGAGTAACCCGCGCGAGGTAATGGTTCTTGCCTACCGGCCTCAGGCTGCGACTCTCGCTGGTCACAAGTTGGCCGAGCAGCCGCGTCTTGATTGTGCAAATCGGCGCCATATCGCGGCGACTCTCCGGAATGTTTGAATCCGACAGACGCTCGCTGATCTGGGCCAGCGCCAGGCTGCCCTCCTGGCCGGTGAGCCGGACCTTGCTGACGCTATAGGGAATGCGTGCCAGGCGCTGGGCGTCGGCGTGGGCCGCTTCGCGCCTGGCGAGTTCCGCGGCGCTCGGCAGGGTCTGGGCCGATTCCTGCAGGTCGGTGTAGTACTCGCCTAACAGATCCAGCAAATGGCCGACGTTCTCCCGCTCCTGCTCGAGGGTATAGCCGCGCGAATGGAGATCGATCGGTTTGCTTTCGACCGGTGTCGTGGCGATAGCCGCGCTCTCTGCAGCGTCGCGCGCCAGTGCGATCTGTTCCTGCAGCAGAGCAAGTTCAGCCTCGGTGACCTGCACCAGGCGTTCTTTCAAGCGCTGACGCTCGGCGGCCAGCGTCCGCACTGCGGGGTTAGCGCTCTGCTCTGGCGGGGTGCCATCGCCTGCGAGGATCGCCAGGGTTTTCTCGTACTGGTCCACCTCCAGGCTTAGAAGCTCCCGCTCGCGGGTCAGCTCTGCCAAGCGATCGACAAGCTCGTCCTGAGCGGCCAGCGGGGGCGGTAGCAAAAGAGCGAGCAGCAGCGCAAGCGTCAGGCAGCCACAGGCGCCTTTACCGGGCTGGCTATCGTCATGCTGAATTAGGGCTGTTACGCTGCGCTGCAAAGGGGGTTCCGAGGAGCTTTTAGTGAAGGAAAGGCTAGCAGAATCAACGACCTGAAGTCATCCCCTAAAGCAAATGCTTTGCTGGTTTTTAGCACTTCATCACAGTAGACTTGCCGCTCCCACCGTGTTGAGGCGTGCATGAGTCAATCTCAGGTCCAATCCCTGCCGCAGGATAAGTTCCTGCGCATGTCCATTAACCTGCTATATCGCGCCTTTCAGGAAGCCACACGCACCCAGGCCAAGCAGCTGTATCGGCAGATCGAAGAGGGCCGGGTTGTCGGCTTAAGCCAGGTTCGCATGGAGGATGAATCCGTGATGCGCGTCGATCTCAGCGCGGACTGTTCCGAGTACCGGGGTAAGCTGAACTTCGGCGCCTTCAAGGCGAGCGTACAAACGCTGATTTCAAACCTGGCCAAGGCGGTTGAAGAGGAAAGAGAGCTGCGCGTCTTCAGCGCTGAGGGCGACCCAAACATGATCCTGTTCGGCTGCTCAGCCGTCACCGTCGAGCAACAGCAGGCTAATGTGATGGCACTGGGCGCAGACCTGTCGTCCAGTGCCGGGGTGGTGCGCCTGCAGCTGATGTACCTCGATCCAGTACAGTTCGAAGAACAGGGCAACAAGGCCGGCAGTGAGGCCTAGTCGGGCTCTGGCAGTTCGATCATCATTTTTTCCTCGGGAGCCATCACTTCGGCCGTGCCACTCACCACGAGCTTGCGCGCCTGGTTGTAGGCTTTGCAATCCAGGGTCACCCGCCGGCGGCGATCCAGCTTCTCGATGACCTCCAACTCGACGGTGATCTCGTCGCCAGGTTTTACCGGCGCGCGAAAGCGCAGTGACTGCGATAGATAAACCGTTCCGGGCCCAGGCAGGGTCATTGCCAGCGCAGCCGAAATAAACGCGCCGGTGAGCATGCCGTGGGCGATACGCCCGCCAAAGGCCGTGCGCGCGGCGAACTCGTCGTCGAGGTGGACAGGGTTTCTATCGCCGCATATTTCTGCGAAGCCCTCGATGTCGCGATCACTGACCTGCCGCGCGAAAGTAGCCCGCTGACCCGTGCTGAGCTCGTCATAGGTGTAGTTGCTTATCGTTGGCATCGTCGATCTCCGGTTGCTGTTTGAACGACGGTATAGATAATACCCGATCGCCCTGGCCGCAGGTCCGCGAGTCGGGCACCACAGTCCTTTAAATGGAGTTCATCATGCCCAGGCAGCCGGAGCGCGAGGTGCGCGTTCCGCCGATCAGCTATCCCGGTGACTTGCCCGTCGTAGAGCGGCGCGAGGAAATTGCCGCTGCCATCAGTCGCCATCAGGTGGTGGTGCTTGCCGGTGAAACTGGCTCGGGCAAGACGACCCAGCTCCCGAAGATCTGCCTCGAACTGGGCCGCGGGCGGCAGGCCATGATCGGCCACACGCAGCCCCGGCGACTCGCTGCGCGCACGGTCGCACAGCGTATTGCGCTCGAACTGGGTGAGGAGGCCGGCGGCCTCGTGGGCTACCAGGTTCGCTTTCAAGACAAGGTAGGGGAAAACACCGCTATAAAGCTCATGACAGACGGCATTTTGCTAGCGGAAATCCAACGCGACCGTCTGCTGCGCCGCTACGATACGCTGATCATCGATGAGGCCCACGAGAGAAGCCTGAATATCGATTTCCTCCTGGGCTATCTCAAGCAACTGCTACCCAAGCGCCCGGACCTCAAGCTCATCATTACCTCGGCAACAATTGATGTGGAGAGTTTCTCCCGTCATTTCAGCGGCGCGCCGGTGCTGGAGGTATCGGGTCGCAGCTACCCGGTGGAGACGCTTTATCTCGAGGACCTCGGCACCGAGCTAGCCGGGCAGGAGCTCGATGAGCAAATAGCCAGGCTGGTGGACGACATTGAAGCGGCGCGCTTCGGTCGGCCCGGCGACGCCCTCGTTTTTCTTCCTGGTGAGCGCGATATTCGCGACGTGGCGCGGCGACTGCGCCAGGCCGCAGATGGCCGCAGTCGTCGCGAGGTGTTGCCACTGTACGCCCGGCTGGGCCAGGCTGAGCAGAGCCGCGTATTTGCGCCGCGCCAGGGTCCGGGGATTCGCGTGGTGCTGGCGACCAACGTAGCCGAGACCTCACTCACCGTGCCCGGCATCCGCTACGTCATCGACCCTGGCGTGGCGCGCATCAGTCGCTACAGCTATCGAACCAAGGTGCAGCGGCTGCCTGTTGAGGCTGTCTCTCAGGCCAGCGCCGATCAGCGGCGGGGACGCTGCGGCCGGATCGCCGCCGGGGTTTGCCTGCGGCTGTATACCCAGGAGGACTTCGCAGCGCGGCCGGCATTCACTGAGCCTGAAATTCAGCGCACGAATCTGGCGGCCGTTATCCTGCAAATGCTCTTGTTGCGGCTGGGGCGAGTCGAGGACTTTCCCTTTATTAACCCGCCGGACCGCCGCCTGGTGCGCGACGGCTACAGACTGCTGCAGGAACTGGGGGCAGTCGACGCGCGGGAGCGCATAACCGGGCGGGGCAGGCGCATGGCTGCCTTCCCTGTTGATCCACGGATTGCGCGAATGATCCTTGCTGCCGCAAAAACAGGCTGCCTCGAGCCGGTGCTGGTCATTGCGGCCGCCTTATCGATACAGGACCCGCGTGAGCGGCCAGCGGATAAGCAGCAGCAGTCTGATCAGGCCCATGCCCGCTTCCGTGACGCGCGCTCTGACTTCCTGGCGTGGCTGAACCTGTGGCGCTACTACGAAGCGCAGCGTCAAAGCCTCAGTCAGGGCCGGCTGCGACAGCTGTGCAAACGAGAGTTCCTGGCCTTCATGCGCATGCGCGAATGGCGCGAAGTTCACTATCAGCTGGTGCTGGCCTGTCGCCAGCAGGGCCTGGCGCCGCGCGCCGAGGTGCCCGACGAGGACGATTACGAGAGCATTCACCGCGCCCTGTTGAGTGGCTTGCTCGGCAATATTGCCCAGTGGCAGGAAGGACGGGAATATCTCGGTGCCCGCAACAGGCGCCTGCATATTTTTCCTGGCTCCCATCTGGCAAAGAAACCACCCAAGTGGCTGGTGGCCGCGGAGATTGTAGAAACCGGGAAGGTCTACGCGCGCGTCAACGCGATGATCGACCCCGCCTGGGCGTTGGATATCAATCCGGAGCTTCTCAAACGACACCACTATGCGCCTCGCTGGCAGCCGCGCAGTGGTCGCGTCATGGCGATGGAGCGGGTCTCACTGTATGGACTAACGCTCTTGGACAAGCGCTCGGTGCACTACGGGCCGATAAACCCTGGTGAATCACGTGAGCTTTTGATCAGGGAGGGATTGGTCGCGGGACGCTATGCGCGGCCGCCGGCCTTCCTCAGGGCCAACCAGAAACAGATTAGCAAGCTGGAAGACCTGGAATCACGGCTGCGTCGACGCGACATATTGGTGGATGAGGACGCGCTGTTCCGCTTCTACGATGAACGGCTAACAGAGCAGGCCTATACCGATAGCCACCTGAAAGCCTGGTTGAAGAAGACTGAAGGGGCTGACGCCTCCCTGCGTATGTCTCGCGAGCACCTCACGCTGCGCATGCCCGAGCAGGACCTCGGTGAGCAATTTCCTGACAGGCTGGACTGGCGCGACCTCAGCTTCAAGCTCAGCTACCGTTTCGAACCCGGCAAGGTTGTAGACGGGGTCAATATCACGATTCCCGTGGCGCTGTTGAACCGCGTGCCGCGCTACCGACTGGAGTGGCTGGTGCCCGGCCTGTTATCGGAAAAGTGTATTCAGCTGGTTAAGGGGCTACCCAAGGCGCTGCGCAAACAACTGGTCCCGGTGCCGGACCGGGTTGCGCAGGCGCTGGAGGGCGTGGAGCCAGACGATATCAGCCTGGTGGAGGTGTTGGCGCAGCGCCTGGGCGCTATCAGCGGCGCTCGACTGCAGGCGTCCGATTTTGAGCCAGATCGCCTTGAGGACTTCTACCGAATGAATGTTCGCATTGTGGACGCCGACGGCAAGCTGCTGGAGCAGGGCAGAGATCTATCGAGCCTGCTGGCAAGGTATCGAGATGAACAGCGCGAGCTGATCGGGGCCGGGGAAGCCCAGGGTCTGGCGCAGCAGGGGCTGCGCCAATGGGCCCTTGATGAGCTCCCCAGGCAGTGGCGTTTCCGCCAGGCTGGCCAGGATATCGTCGCCTACCCAGCGGCGATTGATCGGGGTGACACGGTTGATATCGGTCTATGTGATTACCCCCTGGATGCGCGCCGCGAGCACCGGCGGGGCGTGTTGAAGCTGCTGCGCCTGCAGTGTAGCCAGGAGGTTAAATACCTTCGAAAACAGCTGCTGCGCGGCAACGATCATGCCCTGGCACTGGCGGGGGCGGGTTTGGAACGTATCCCGCTGGTTGATGACCTGATCGACGCCGCCATCGTGTCTGTCGCCGACCTTGACGGTGAGCTGCCTTACGATCGCCATGCCTATGACGCCAGGCTGTTTAAGCTTCGCTCTGGGCTCGTTGCCGGGGGCACTGAGCTTGGCCAGGTGGCGGGTGCTTTTGTGGCCGCCATGGCCGCGGCGCGCCGGCGGCTGGCCGCTTTCAAACCAGACCAATACGTAGCATCCCGCGCAGACATCGAGGCCCAGCTGGAGCGTTTCAGCCAGCCAGGGCTACTGGGCGATACACCTGCCGAGTGGTTGTCGCAGTTCCCGCGCTATATGAAGGCCCTGGAGTATCGCCTGGAGCGGCTCAGTGGGCAGCTCAACAAAGATGAACAGACCACTGAGTTGCTGGCTCAGCTGGCCGCGCCGCTGGCGGAGACAGCAGACAAAAGGCCGGGCCTGCTGCTGGACTGCCCTGCCGCAATGAGTTACCGGTGGCGGCAGGAGGAGCTGCGCGTATCCCTGTTTGCGCAGCAGCTCGGTACCCGCGTACCGGTTTCACGCAAGCGTTTGGACGCGCTGTGGCAGGAGGTCCTGGATTGGCTGCGGGATCACCCGGCCTGAACCCGACCGGCGGTAGGGCGATGGATTGTAAAATATTCCACAATTTGTGTGTGGCACGAAACTAAAGGGGAGGCCCCCGGTCATAGATGGCACGGACTGCGCGGTAGGGCAAAACACGATAGACCCGCCGATGATGTCTACAATAGAGATGTCGATGTCATAAACATCTGACCACTGAAAACTAATAGGGAAACTATCATGGCTCAATCAAAGAAACCTCTTGCAGTTGCTCTGGGTGCAGCATTCCTGGCCAGCTCTATCGCGCCGCTCACCATCGCAGAAGCGAATCCGTTCTCCGCGCAGCAGCTCAGCGGCGGCTATGACCTTGCGAACTACGACAAAGACGCTGAAGGCAAGTGTGGCGAAGGCAAATGCGGTGAAGGCAAGTGCGGCGGCGACGAAAAAGCCGAAGGCGAAGGCAAGTGCGGCGAAGGTAAGTGCGGCGGCGACCACGATAAAGCCGAAGGTGAAGGCAAGTGTGGCGAAGGTAAGTGCGGCGGCTAATGTCTGAGCATCAACCGGGCCTGCAGGGAGCGGGCCTTGGATTGCGACGGGCCCTTCTGGGCCCGTTGTCTCGTATGGACCAGGGAGCGGTCGATTTTATGGAAGTCGCGCCGGAGAACTGGATCGGCGTCGGCGGCCGTTTCGGCAAGCAGTTTAATGCTCTCGCTGAGCGCTACACGATCGCACTGCATGGGCTGTCGCTGGACATCGGCGGGCCAGATCCGCTGGATCTCGACCTGGTGCAGGCGGTGGCAGCGCTGATGCGAGGTGTCGACGCCCCGCTGTATAGCGAGCACCTGACCTATTGCGCCGCTGAGGGGCATCTCTACGACCTGCTGCCCATCCCCTTCACGGAGGAGGCCGTGCATTACGTTGCCGGCCGTGTGCGGCAGGTGCAGGACATTATCGAGCGACCACTGGTGCTCGAAAACGCCTCCTATTATGCGCAGCCCGAGCGCGAGCTCAGCGAACTTGAGTTTATCAACGCGGTGCTGAACGAATCTGGCGCTGAACTGCTGCTGGACGTCAACAACATATACGTCAATAGCATTAACCATGGTTACGACCCGATTGAATTTCTGGAGGGTCTGCCGCTGGACAGGGCGCGGTATATTCACATCGCCGGCCACTATGACGAAGCGCCTGACCTGAAAGTTGATACCCACGGCGCGGATGTGATCGACCCCGTGTGGACTCTGCTGGAGGCGGCCTACCAGCGCGTGGGCCCGCTGCCGACGCTTCTGGAACGCGACTTTAACTTGCCCCCCTTGGCGCAGCTGTTGGGCGAGGTGGAACGCATAAGGGCCTTGCAGGCTGCCGCGGTGTCGCCCGCGGGGCGTCTCGCCGGGGTGAACCACCCGTGAGCCGCATGCGCGAGAGCCAGATGCGTATGGCTAATTTTCTGCGCAACCCCGAGGAGGCGCCGCCACCCCCAGGGGTCGAGGCGCGACGCTTACAGATCTACCAGGATCTCATTTACAACAACATCGAGGGCTTCATCAGCTCTGGCTTCCCTGTGCTGCGCAGCCTGTACAGCGACGAAGACTGGCACAGCATGGTGCGTGATTTTATCGACGGGCATCGCTGTGAGTCGCCTTACTTTCTCGAGATCAGTCAGGAGTTTCTGCGCTATCTGATGGAGCGGCGCGAGCCACAGCCAGCCGACCCGGCATTCGCCGCAGAGCTCGCTCACTATGAGTGGGTTGAGCTGGCACTGGACGTCGCCGAGGAACAGGCACCTCCACTTTGCCCCGTGCCGGACATGGCTGCAGCGGTGCCCGCCTTGTCACCGCTGGCATGGGTATTGTCCTATCACTTCCCGGTGCATCGGATTGGCCCAGGGCACGAACCCTCAGCAGCCTCCGAGCCTGTGTTTTTGGCGGTATACAGAAACCGCGAGGATGACGTTAAATTTGTGGAACTGAATGCGGCGACCGCGCGGCTGCTGGAACTCGTCCGTGAGAATCAGGGCGGCAGCGCTGCGGCTGTGCTGGCGCAGCTGGCCGCCGAAATGGGCAGCGAGCCGGAAACCATCGCCAACTTCGGGCTTGAGCAGCTCGCTCAATTCCACCATCTGGGCATCGTTGCGCTGACGACCTAGGGCCTGTTGCGAGTCAACAAAGCGGGGCGTAATATTGCGCATAAGCCCCCGGGTTATGCACCATGCGATTTTTGCACATTCTTTTCACCCTGACATTGCTGAGCCCACTGGCCTCAGCCCAGTCGGAAGCGCCCAATCCTGACCCTTTTGAAGGTTTGAACCGACAGCTGTTCGCCTTTAACGACGGCCTCGACCGCTATTTTCTGCGGCCAGTGGCCAAAGGCTATGATTTTGTCACGCCAGATCCCATACAGCGCGGTGTCGGCAACATGTTTGCCAACATGTACGATTTCAACGCCACCATTAACTCCGCCCTGCAGTGGCGCTGGGATGGGGTCGGCAGCAGTGGCGGCCGCTTCCTGGTTAATTCGACAATAGGAATCCTGGGTTTCTTTGATGTCGCGACGCGCATGGGTATCAGGCCCAATCGCGCCGACTTCGGCCAGACCTTAGCGGTATGGGGCCTGGATTCCGGGCCCTACCTGATGGTGCCCCTGTTCGGCCCACGAACCCTGCGCAGCGGCACCGGAACCATCGTTGACACCTATACCTCCATCCCGACCTATCTGGAATCCGTGCCGCTGCGTAACACACTCTGGGGCCTGGAACTGGTCGACGGCCGGGCGCGCCTGCTGAACGCAGATGAGTTGATCAGCGGCGATCGCTATATTTTCGTGCGTGACGCCTACCTCCAGCAGCGCGAGTTTTTTGTTAACGGCGGCGTAGTGGAAGACGATTTCTCGGACTTCGCCGAAGACGACTGGGACGAAGATTTCTAGCGCTGTCCACCCGGCAATACCTCTCTATCTCAAAAGTGTGAAATCCTGCCAAAACGAGAGCACTGACTGTTGCCTGCTAACACGCATGGGCGTAGTGTCACGGCGAAACCTCCATCGAGTTTGAGCCGATGGCAAGCAATGGCAATGTGCTGGTTATAGACGACGATGCGGCCCGTGCTGCAGAGCTCGCTGCTCGTGTTGAGGCGGAAGGATTCCAGGCCGAAGTTGTCACCGATGTCACCAACACTGACTTTTCCCTCGGCACCCACAGCAATCTCGATGTCATCCTGTGCGAGCTGAATCTCGAGGGCGTGTCCTGGGGTGAGGCGCGTCGCACGCTGCGGGATATGGACGTTCAGGTGCCGGCCATCATGATCAGTGACCGGGCGGAAGTGAAGCGAATGATGACCGCACTGCGGCTCGGTGCCGCCGATTTCTTCGTGAGACCGCTCGAAGACATGTCGGCTCTGGTCAAGTCGATGCAGCGCTGCGTTCGCCAGCGTCAACTGCGCCGCGATTTGCAGTCATCAAGACAGCGGATGGAGGCGATCAATACGGAGCTACGCGGCACCATCAAGGTGCTTGAGCAGGACCAGCAGGCCGGTCGGCAGGTGCAGCTGCGCATGCTCCCATCCACGCCACTGGTACTGGGCGATTACGTGTTTAGTCATACCGTTATCCCCTCTCTCTATCTGAGCGGCGACTTTACCGATTACTTCATGGTGGGTGATCGCTTCGTTACCTTCTTTATGGCGGACGTCTCCGGCCACGGGAGTTCCTCGGCCTTTGCCACCGTGCTGCTGAAGAACCTGTTTGCCCGCGCGCGGTCAGATTTCAACCGCAAAGATGACGATACGGTGCTCAGCCCGGTGGGCATGTTGAAGCGAGCCAACCGGGAATTGCTGGATCTGGAGGTGGGTAAGTTTGCCACTATGGTCGTGGGTCTGCTGGACATGGAGCGCAATGTGCTGCGCTACAGCGTAGCAGGCCATTTGCCCCAGCCTGTGCTCGTCTCCAGAGACGGAGCGCGCTATCTGCGCGGCGAGGGCTCTGCCGTCGGCATCATGGAAGATGCCCAGTATGAAGAGCATATGCTCGAGCTGCCGGAGAGTTTTATGCTCGCACTGTTTTCCGACGGTATTCTTGAGATTCTGCCGCCGAAAAACCTGATCGAGAAGGAAAAATACTTTCTGGAGGTTTTTGAGCAGACGGCAGATTCACCAAGGGAGCTGGCCTCTCGGCTGGGCCTCGACAAGGTGGAAATGGCGCCCGACGATATTGCAGCACTCTTCCTCAACAAGCGATCTGACCATGTCAGAGGGTAAAATCCTGGCGGCGCATCACGACGGCGCCTATGTGCTGCGCCTCCAGGGCGACGTCCGGCTGACGCTCAGCACGACGATCGAGGATTATATCCAGCACATGTTTGACGACCCGGAGTTTGCCAGCGTGTGGGTCGACCTTTGTGATGCGGAGGGCATCGACAGTACAACGCTCGGCCTGCTCGCCAAACTAGCGCTGAATACGCAAGAGCGCTTTCATTTCAAACCCGCCATTTACTCGCGCAATGCCGGGATCAACCGGCTGCTGAAGAGTATGGGATTTCAGCGCCTTTTTGAGCTCCACGAGGAGGCCTGTGCCAGCCCCCAGGACATTACCGAGGTACCTGCGGTTGGTGGCAGCGAAGCCTCAGTCAAGGCAAAGGTTGTGGAAGCGCACCGAGTCCTGATGGGGCTCAGCGATGAAAACCGCGAGCGCTTCAAAGACCTGATGGCGGTTTTGGAGCGAGCCTGACAGCCGGGGCCGGCTGGCCAGCCCGGCGCCTATAGATCAGACTGCGCTTCCATCTTCGCGGCGATGTAGTCCCGGTGGGGCACATAGGTCAGCTCGGCTACGCGCCTGATCAGGTGTTCTTCGTATTTGTCCAGACGTCCGTCGGCGAAGGCTACGCGCCACATGCAGTGCAGCAAATCGACTTTCTCTTCAGCGCTGTAATGGTCGTTGATTTCGCGGGTGAACTCGTACAGCGAGATGGCCTGATCGACACGCTCCCCGGCCTTGATCATCAGCTCGCGCACTTCGGCGAGGCCCAGATTCAGCGTATTAGCCAGCAGCGCTTCCATCGCGCGCTCCTCGTCGCTGTCCTGGCTGAAATCGGCCCTGGCGGTTTCCAGCAGTAGAGCCGCTGCCGCGAGATGTCGCCGGTGATCCCGGTCGTCGCGGCTTTCCTCGTCCGGTGTTTCAAACAGGGCTTTCAGTGCTTTGATCATCGCTGCGCTATCAAACTCTCGAGTTTTACCTGGTCCTTGATGAAGTTGCGGATGCCTTCCGCCAGCTTTTCCGTTGCCATGGCGTCATCATTCAGTGACAGGCGGAATGCCGGTTCAGAGGGGGCCTGCATGGGATCGCTGGACTGGGCCTGGTCTGGCGTAAGCTGTCGCTGTAGCTCGCCGCTGTCGGCGGACAGCTCGGCAAGCAGCGCCGGACTGATGGTAAGTCTATCGCAGCCCGCAAGTGCCTCGATCTCGCCGCTGTTGCGGAAGCTGGCGCCCATGACAACCGTGCTGTAACCGTGCTGCTTATAGTAGCGGTAAATGCGTGAGACGGATTGCACGCCGGGGTCATCGTCTGCCGTTTCGATGTTGAGTTCCGTGTTGGCCTTGTACCAATCGAGGATGCGACCTACGAAGGGTGATATCAAGTAGACCCCCGCGTCGGCGCAGGCAGCCGCCTGGCTGAAGCCGAACAGGAGGGTGAGGTTGCAGTTGATGCCCTCTTTTTCCAGGGCCCGTGCCGCTTGAATGCCCTCCCAGGTAGAGGCGATTTTGATCAGAATGCGATCGCGAGAGATATCGGCATCTTCATAGAGCTGAATAATGCGGCGGGCGCGGGCCATTGTGGCCTCGCCGTCGAAGGACAGGCGAGCATCGACCTCGGTGGAGATACGCCCCGGGATAATGGCAAGAATCTCGCGGCCAATATCGACCGCAAAGCGATCGCAGCAGTTCGCCAATTGCTCGCTGCTGGTGCCTCCCTGCTGCTCGGCCCAGGCTTTGGCACCGTCCAGCAGCTCGGCGTAATGGGGCAGGGCGGCCGCCTTCAGCAAGAGTGATGGGTTAGTGGTTGCGTCCTGTGGCTGGAACTGGCGGATCGCTTCTATATCGCCGGTGTCCGCGACAACATCCGTCATCGTTTTTAGCTGATCTAGCTTAGTGGTCATTCTTCAATTCCATCAGGCGGCGTTCGTGTTTTCGCTTGAGTTGGGTCTGCTTGTTTCGCTGATTTTTGCTAACGCATCCTGCAGCACGCTTAGGCCCGCGCCGGGCCGATAAGCGTTTTCACTCAGGTGCCTGCGAAACCTCCGCGCACCTGGAACTCCCTGGAAGAGGCCGAGGACGTGGCGCGTCATGTGGTGCAAGGACACGCCGCTGGCGAGCTGCCGTTCAACGTAGGGCAGGAAGGCCGCTGCGATATCTTCGCGGCTGCGCAGGGCGTTGTCTATCCCAAAGAGCTCGCGATCAACAGCTTCCAGCATCCAGGGGTTCTGGTAGGCCTCTCTGCCGATCATGACGCCGTCGACGTGCAGCAAGTGAGAGCGACAGTCATCAAGGCTGTTAATGCCGCCGTTGATAACGATCGTCAGGCTTGGAAAATCCTTTTTCAGTTGATACACCCAAGGATAGTTGAGCGGGGGAATTTCCCGATTCTCTTTGGGCGACAGGCCCTGCAGCCATGCCTTGCGCGCATGCACGATGAATACCTCGCAGCCCGCGTCGGCGATGGGCTCGACGAAGGCGACTAATTCTTCGTAGGACTCCATGGCATCTATCCCGATGCGATGCTTAACCGTGACCGGGAGGTCGCTGGCTTGCACCATGGCGCGCACACACTGCGCTACGAGCTCCGGCTGGGCCATCAGGCAGGCGCCAAATACACCCGATTGTACGCGGTCCGAAGGGCAGCCACAGTTCAGGTTCACCTCGTCGAAGCCGTGGCTCTGGGCCCAGTCGGCACAACGAGCGAGATCATCCGGGTTGGACCCGCCGAGTTGCAGCGCGAGCGGATGCTCTTCGCCGTTAAAGGCCAGGAAACGGTCGCGGTCGCCATGGATGAGAGCCCCCGTCGTCACCATTTCGGTGTAGAGGAGGGCCTCACCGCTAAGCAGGCGCCAAAAGTAACGGCAGTGTCGATCACTCCAGTCCATCATGGGAGCGATGGAAAATAAACGGTTTAAAGTCATTAAAAACAGTAAGTTAAATAGCTAAATTAAAGCAATTTCTTGATTCTATCAAGCGCCTTTTCCCAAGGACAGTAACGCGCTGTGGCCTGTGAAGGCAAGAGTGCGGCGATCAGAACAAGTTCAACTCCAAGCTCGGTGAGATATCCGGTAAAATCCTGCTGCCACGGCGATCAAGGAGCCTGACTGCCACCCTTGGATCATGCTGGCGAATCTAACACAGCCCGGAGAATGCTGAATTGCAAAGAGATTGGACCTTGCCGCTATGCCGAAGTTACCTTTACGCGCCGGCGACAAAACCGGAGCTGTATGAGAAGGCCCTCGTCAGTGAAGCCGATGCCGTAACTATTGATCTGGAGGACGGCGTTGCAGAGAGCCGAAAGACGGAAGCCCGCGAGCTTGTATCCGATTTGTTGCGGGCGGACCTGCCGAAGCCGGTGTTTGTTCGCATCAATTCGCTGGAATCCGGTCTGGCCGAGGCTGACATCGAGGCCTTGGCCGGGTTAGCGATCACAGGGGTCAGGATACCGAAAGTCCGTCGTGCAGAGGAAGTCGCTCAGCTTTGCCAGCGCTTGCGCGACATCGGGTTCGAGGGAGGCGTGCAGCTACAGATCGAGCGCGCTGAAGGCGTGCTGAATCTGCCGGAGATTGCCCGTGCGGACTCCATGATCGAGTTTATCGGCATCGGCGAGCGCGACCTGAGTATCGAACTAGGCTGCGCCAGAGACAACCTTGACCCCATTCGCATGCAACTCCTGCTTGTTTCGCGCGCCCATGGGCTTCGCCCACCGATACAGGGTTCATTTGGTATAGCAAGCGACCTCGATGAGTACGAGCAATCAACCCTTGCGGGTAAACAAGCAGGGTTCTTCGGGCGGATGACGATCCATCCCTCCCATATCGATGTTATTCACCGTGTATACACGCCTAGTCGGCAAGAAGTCGACTACGCGCGGGATGCGCTCGAAAGACTTGTTGCGATCACCCGTGAGGGGCAAACGACCACGCGAGATCAGAATGGTGACTATCTTTCGGTGTGGTACCGCACTGTGGGAGAGGGCATTCTCGAATTAGCTAGGCAGTTTGGTACGCGTGAGGATCAGTGATACGCCAGAAGGTTGATTCGGCGTCTTAGGCCCAGGCTGTCACCACCGGCTCGCCCTTGATCAGAATGCGACGAAAGAAGCGCAGCCTCTCTGGATTAATAGGGGTTCTGCAGTGCATGACCGCCCGGTTATCCCACAGAACCAAGTCGCCCCGTTGCCACGAATGAGACCAGACAAATTTCTCCTGGGTTGCGTGCGACCACAGCAGATCCAGAACGGCCTCGCCGTCGGCGGTGGGCATCTCGGTAATATAGGTAGATGGATAGTCGATGCGACGACCCAGGAATAAGGCCCTTTTACCGCTGGGCGGGTGAATCTGTGAGAGCGGATGTTCGGCGCCTGCGATGTCGTTGAGCGACGCTGGCAGCGTCCAGCCTGGCAAGAGCTTGCCCGCCATGTTGCGAGAGCTGTCTTGCTTCGTGTGCTTGCCCTCGATCAGCGCCTTGGTGTCGTCTGGCAGCTCCTGATAGGCCTGGATCATATTGCAGAACAAGGTCCGCCCAGAATCGTCGCCGGGTACCGTGTCAGCCCACAATACGGTTCCCTTAGGCGGTATTTCCGCGTAGGAGTTATCGGAGTGCCATCTCAGCGCTGAAGAGCCGCTCGTGTGGACGAGGTTCTTGCCACTGCCTTGCTTGCCGAGATTTGACACATGGCTCACCATCCTCTGTGGAGAGTTGGCATCACCTAAATGGGTGCTGCTGATGCCCTCGCTTTTCAGTCTTCCGCTGGCCTGGGGGCCCCCAAAGCACTGCGTCAGGCGCACGAGGTCGGCGTCATCGAGTGCCTGGTTACGCACAAGCAAGACCAGATGCTCGGCCCAGGCAGACTCAAGCTCTTGTATCTGATTGGCCGAAAGGCGCTTGGAGAGGTCAATACCGCGCACCTCGGCGCCCAGGGCGCTGCCCGTTGCTATAACGTCAAACTCATTCGCACGTTTCAATGGGAAACACCTTTGCTATGGCCCTTGTCGCGACTGACGCACTATATCTGCCGCTGAGCGGCAGTCAATTGACATAGGAAAATATTTACAAGAAACTCGCGCGCCAGTGAGGGCAACGTCGGGTCCTCGCACTACGGCAGTTTGCGCTCATCTCGCTGTAGACGTTGACCTTGTTGCTGATGTGGGGAGTTCATACTTTTTTGCGCGCCGTAGTATCAAAACGAATTGCTGGATTGGGCGCATGCCTCATATCGTTGTTCTCCGCCTGGTATTTCGCCAGGCGCACCAATCGCTGCCTGCTGATTGACTGGCGAAACTCGATGTATTTAGCCGACGCAAGCGAAAATCTCTTCGACCTGCTGTTTGAGAATCGCTCCTCGATTGCTGATGTGCCGATCGTAACCGGGCATCAGGTGAGCACGTTCCCCTTCGAAGCGCCCTTTTATCCGGCGGGGTGGAATCAGCAAAACATCCATGTGATTCCAGAGCGCTATATGCGAAACGATATTCTGGATGCGGCCTACCCGGAAATACAGTCCAGCAGAGCTCTGCAATACGACCTGGCCCATCGTGGCGACGATGTTGAGGCGCCAACGGTGGTTTTTCACCACGGGCTCCGTGATGGGCCCACTGATAAAGATCGCAGCTTTTCTCGCTTTCCGCCCCGCGATGTTGTTGAGGAGTTTGTCGAGCACCTGATAGAGACGGCCGCGGTGTCCAACCTTGTTGAGGACTTTGCTGCCGAGCATTTTGGCCAGCGACGCGTGGTTGGTTTGCACGTGCGGCATGGCAACGGTGAACTCAGCACCATTGATGGCCGATTGGGCAACGAGCCGGAGGACCTGTTGGATCATTGCGAGGCTGCGCTGGATCAGCTGAAACAGGTAAACAGTCTGCCGTTCAGCCTCTTCCTGTGCACGGACAGTATCGACGTTCAGGAGTATTTTAGGGAACGGCTCTCGAACGTTATTACCTTTCCGAAAAGCCTGCCTGCGCGAGGTGAGGGCGCGATGCACACCGGCAAACCAAAAGCTGATCTGGCCGTGATAGCACTGGCTGAAATGCTGTTGTTATCGCGCTGTGATGCGCTGATTCACACGGATAGCCAATTCACGTTTTTCCCGTTGTTCAAGACGCGCTTTAGCTGGTCTGGATCCCTCGATCACTTGATGCACAATAACGGATAGCAAGGCAGCTGCATCATGTATCACGTTGCGCCCTGACCGCCAAGCCATGCGTCTCGCCCGGTGTAAGGCATGATTGAATTTCACCGAGTATGGTACTTACTACCGTTTTCCAGTTGTACTTGCTGATGACCAATTCCCGAGCCATGCGACCATGGCGTGCGATGCGATCGCGATCATCGGAGAGCTCATTCAGCATATCCGCGAGCGCCTCGGGGTCATTGCTAGGCAGGAGCAGCTCAGCTTGACCGCACTCCGAAAAAATCTGACGAAGCTGCGGGTGTTCTGAACCGATTACGGCCAGACCACTGGCCATGTAATCAAAGAGCTTCATCGGTGAGTTGTAGTCTGCAGGCCCTGGGTGATAGAGCGCGAGGCCAACGTCCATCGCGGCGAGCCACTGCGGGAGATCGTGATAAGGGGCCGGGCCATGGTAGGTCACATTCGATGGCAGCGCCTGACGCGCATCAAATTCCTTACCAAAAAGGTGGAAGTGGATTCGCGTATCGCTATGCGCCTTTTCCATGTGCCTTGCGGTATCCAGCACTAGCGCTAGATTGTGCCAGTCGAGGTTGGCACTGCCGACCCAGACGACATTCAGCAGATCAGGCTCGGAGACTATGCTCGCGTGTGGTTTGGCCTGTGGGCTGACCAGCTCGGGGTCCGATGCGTTGGCCACCGTGACCACGTGATTGATGCCCAATGCCTTGCTGACATAATCCCGGAGCGTATCGGAAACACACACAGCCAGATCACAGCCCGGCGCATAGAGCTTAAACGCATCGATGTTCTGTTCTATCTGTGAATCGCTCAGCCCCTTAACGCTGCCGAAACTCGGATGGACGTTGAACTCCCAAACGAATATCGGCCGTGAGGCCTTGGAATTTTCCAGCGGCAGGACCAATCGGCAAATTTCCGGAAGCCGATAGGTGACGCGCACGTAAACCACGTCCATATCGACAAGGCGCGCCGATAAATCTCGAGCGGGGAGGGGATTCGCCCGGGGGTGTCGATGCTCCGCATCCATCCAGACTTCGTGACCCAGCGCGAGGAGATTCTCTACAAATTGGGCGACATGGACGTGGCCGCCGCTAATGGCGGGGAAACGGTACTTTGCATTCAGGTAGGCGATTTTCATCGAGCGTTATATTCGAGTTATGGCTTGAGGCACAGGGGCTTTTACCGCGGCCCCACTGAGCCGGTGTCTCCAGCGATTAGGGCCAATCCGGAGGAGAAGCCGTAGGCAGCTGAGAGTGTTGGTGTGCTCGGAGCGCAGTCTGCATCACTTTGGCCAGAAAACATAGCCAGCGAGTTTCGTAGTGCGCGCTGATGAAGTGCAACTGAAAAACGACGCCAGGCTAGCCGCCTGAAAAATCGATCAGAATTTTACCGTGCTTGCCGCGACCGAGTTGATGAGCGAATGCATCGCTGGCGTCGGCGAGTGGATAGATGCTGTCGATTAACTCGCTGAATACGCCAGCGGACATGAGTTCATACAGGCGCGCCATGCGCTGCCTATCGGTATCAATTTCCATCAGAAAGCCCGACTTTTTGCTGGAGAACAGGCTGCGCAAGAATCCCACAAGGTCCTGCAGCGGCATCGTCGAGACGAAGGTTCCGCCGCGTTTGAGGTATCCCATGCTGGCGACGAATCCCAGGGATGGCGCGGTATCGAATACAAGGTCGAACTGCTCGTTTTGCGGTGGCTTTTCGTTATTGTCATAGGCGAAGGCCGCTGCTGCGCCGATCTCAATGAGGAGGCCCGTCTTTGATGAATGACATACGCCCGTCACGCGTGCGCCTAGGTGCGAGGCGAGCTGGACTGCGGTGCTACCGACACTGCCCGTCGCCCCTGTCACCAGTACGTTTTGACCGGCGCCGATGCTCCCGATGCGCTCCAGCGCAGTGATCGAGGTTAACGCGCCTCCAACAATCGATGCAGCGCCCTCCAGCGATAGACTGTCAGGCACATGGGCCAACTTTGTTGCGGGTACGACCACGTAATCGGCGTGAAAGAATGGACCTCGCAGTACGTTGGTATAGGCAACGACTCTGTCGCCGGGCTTGAAGTGCTCGTTACCCACTTCTACGATGCCGGCCATCTCGATGCCGGAAACAACGGGCATCTTTTTCATCAGGCGTTTCAGCGCGCGCTTTCGCTTACCCTGTGAAGTCTCGCGGTCGAAGTTGCTAAGGCCTGCGAAATGCACGCGAACCAGCACGTCGCCTGGTTTTGCTTCAGGCGCTTGCAGCTCCAGAGGCATAACAGAGGGAGTGGAACGGCCCTCGGTGAACTGGTATCCAATCGCTCGCATGATGGTATGGAAGGATATCGAACTTAATTGGCTGAACGAACCCCTGGGAAGTCAAACCAGCATGGTGTGCGGCGGCCTCGATTAGCGGAGCCAGGGGATCGATTGCGAAAAGGCGCCAGTTAACTAATGTTGCCTACGTGTTGGGTGGTGGGCCATTGGGGGCCGCTTTCACCTCAAAGGCGGCATACTTCAGAGATGATTAAACGTCTGTTTAAGGACCAGAAGCTGCCGTCCGTTGTAGGGCTGCTCTTCCCCAAGCCACTAGCTAGACAATATCGGAACCAGAGACCCTTCCGTCAGATTGACTCTCGAGAGAACTCATGGGGCCTTCAATACGGGGCGGTCAAGTTACAGCTCGGTCGCATGGCGCCTTAGCGAGGCTAAGTTAGCGCGAGCACGCGAGGGATTTATGCCAGTCCAGGCACGAAAAGCCCGAGTGAAGTTGGCCGCGTCTGAGAAACCTAGCTGAAGGCCGATTTCCATTATCGACAGCTCACTTTCATGCAACAAAGCGATCGCACGTTGCTTCCGAACCTGTGTGAGAAGTTCAGAATACGACGTGCCAGTCCGGTCCAGAGTGCGCTGAAATGTGCGAAGACTCTGCCCGGATAGCCTGGCTGCGCCATCGATATCAACACTGCCGTCCATAAGGCGTAGCTGAATGATGCTTCGAACGGCGTTTTCCGGCGACAACGCCTCTTTCAGAGAGCGCTCTGCGTAGAGCTCTACGCGAGTATAGATTCTTGGCTCCGGATCTGGCTGGTCGCGTCGCGTGCTTCGTAGCAGCTTGGAAGGAAACATAAGGGTGATAGCGTCCCGTGAATAAAACCACTTTGTAGGCAGCAAATCTGCCCTGCGGGTGCTGAGGCCATCATCGTCGAATGGCAAGCCAACACTGTCGGGTATCCAGTTGTCACCCAAAAACGGGCGCAGAAAACCAACCATCACAGGCACTACATGTTCTGCATGCGACCGAATGCCGTGCTTGTCTCTACCGTGGATATAGTAATTCCATTCACTGAACTCGCCCCTTTGACATACGTTCATCGCCCCGCCGGATTGATGCGCCCCAATGGTCTGGCACAGCCTTGCTAATGCATTAGCCGCTGTCTTGCCCTGGCCTGAGTAGCGAGTCCACAAGCCGTAGGCACCCGGCTTCATTTCCAAGCCCACGCGCAGTCCGAAAAGTTCATCAGCAGCGGCTTTTTCACCCTCGTGAAACAGGGCGATCATTGCCGCCATTGGGATTTTTTGATCGGGGTGTCCTATCAGTGACAAAGGCAATCCCGTCGCTTTGAACACCGATTCCAACGCCCCGGCGCCAGCCACTTTTTTGAGAACATGCGGCAGCGGACCAATGCCGCTGGCGCTTGTTACCGGGATGAAGCGACTGTTCATACAACAAAACCTCCAGAAGTGGCATGAGATGACAAGAATAGCCTAATGGCGAGCGCTATTCTTACTTGGCTGTGTTACGTCCAGCCTACATTAACCAAATCGATTGGAGCCTGAGATGAGACTCGTTTACGCGATTCTGAGTGCCGCCACCCTGATTACGGCCGCTGCGATGGCCAACGCGCAACCCGCGCCTGAGATGAAAGAACCCCTTGGCTACCCCGGATTCGAGGGGAAGATTGAACTAGACGTCCGGGATTCCCAGTCAGACTGGACCCCATTTATTCCCAAAGCTGCACCTGAAGATTCACCCAACATTCTGTTTGTATTGTATGACGATACGGGCCTCGGGGCCTGGTCGCCCTACGGTGGCAAGATCAATATGCCAACAATGGACGAGCTCGCGAACCAGGGGC
>JBCDJG010000031.1:0-55344 GCA_038748065.1 Pseudomonadota bacterium | reverse complement strand
GCTCGTCAGCTTCATGGATTATGATCTAGGATTCTTTGACAGAGAGCTGCATAAGGTGGAGCCGGTGGGTGAAAACCCATTCGCTCCAAAAGTGTTACCTATGCGCTCGGAATAATCTGTTACCTATGCGGTCGGAATAGACCCTTTGCTTATGGCCCGCCCGAGAGGATTCGAACCTCTGACCTCTGCCTCCGGAGGGCAGCGCTCTATCCAGCTGAGCTACGGGCGGTTAACAGGGGATGCGCATCATAGCGGGAGAGCCTGAGAGCGTCCAGTGGAGCGTTCGGCCGAGGTATGGGACGGCTACATCAATAGAAACTGGAAGGCGGTGCGAACCACGTCCCAACCATTGCGAAGGAAGTGGTTAAAGCCCTTCGCTCTGGATTCTACTCCGGCCATAACCACGTCAAGTTCGTCGCGGTTGTAGTAGCGGCCCTGATAGTAGATCGCATCGACAGAGCTGCTATTGCCAATATTCTCTAGTGGGTTCTTCACGAGCAGCACCAGGTTTGCGGCCTTGCCGGGTGCGATGGAGCCGTGTCTGTCATCCATGCCTTCGTATTCGGCGGCGGTTACGGTCGCCGCGCGCAGGACCGCTGCAGCGGGCATGCCGCCTTCAACCATCATGTGCATTTCGTCATGGAAGCTGGCGCCGGGATAGATCAGGGTATCGCCTACGTCTGTGCCGACCATGAGTTTGACGCCGGCCGCATGCGCGAGCCCCGTGAGTTGCTGGCCAAGCGTTACGTAATCGATGAAGGCTTGCTCCTGCTCGGGTCGTTCGCCGAAGCGCTTGATGTAAGAGCGGCCGTTGCTTGCCCACGCCAACATCAGGGCGATGTCGCCAACGAAAGCGGCCCGCGGATCATCCTCCCAGGGAAACTGGTGCATGACCGTTTCTGCCCATCTAGTGAGATGAGTGGGCACATAATAGCTATCCGCTGCGGCCCACTCGGCCAGCAGCGCTTTGCAGCCTGCTTCGTCGTAGCGCTCGATAATGTCCCGGTAATGATCCTTAACGCTGTCGACGTAGTCGTAGTCCTCAGGCCGCTCTGTTTTAAACGCATCCCGCTGCAGCTGTGTCAGGTCGACGTAACGCTCAAATGCTGGCCGAAACTCCGCCTCCACCGGGCTACATGCGAGGGGTAACTGCACCGCATGCTCGATGCTGCGCTGGCCGGCCTCAATTGCTTCTAACAGAAATACGCCCTGAGGTAAGTGGCCGCCGACCTCCAGGCCGAGTCGAACCGCTTCCTCCATCATGCCGAAGTAAGCCGCCCGGTTGATTGCACTGTAGGGTTTAATGAAATCAACGCCACGCTGCTGCAGGTAGCGCGCGAGTTCGCGGCCTTGTTCCGCCGTTGTTGGCGCGAGATAGGCCGGTTGATCCTGCATGAAAGCGCCCATTTCCGGCGGCCCATTTACCGCGTAGCTGCCCAGTCCCACTAGCCGAGGGCCGAGCATCACGCCCTCTACGACCTGGTTTCCCAGCGCCCGCATCTCGTCCACGCTCTGGGCAAAGACGCACATGGCGCCGAAACAGTCGGAGTTCAGATTGCGCGCGTACATCACGCCGTGGGCGACCATGGCGGGCATAGACTCAAGGCGAAAGCCCGGGTAGAAGTTAGACACGTGGGTATGCATGTTCCACAGGCCGGGCAGGACATAGCGGCCCTCACCGGCGATGACGTGGGTACCGGGTGGAATCGATGGCGATTCGCCCACGGCCGTGACCGTGCCATCGCTGACCAGCAGGGTTTGGTCCTTAAGGAGTGCGCCACTCTCCGTGTCGACCACATGAACGCCCTGAATGGCGAGGACATTGAGCGCTTTGCCGGTAGGCGGCACCACGGATTGTTGATTGGAGAACAGAGCCAGTATCAATACCAGCACGGCAGGCAGGCTGACCAGCGCTGCCAGGATCCAGAGTATGAATTTTACGGCCTTTCGCATGCAGGCAGTATAGTTGAGAAATGAAAACTATCTCAATGTCGAGGAAATCTGCACGGCGGCTTGAGATGGCCTTAGCGACCCATTATCTCGTCGGCGGGTTTCGTGCCTGATGGGAAAGGTTTTGCCTTGAGCGGTGGCAGAGGCTCCTCGCGTATCTTGCGTTCCAGGTAAGCGATGGCTGCTTGTAGCTGGGCGTCTTCCCCCCTGAAGGTCGCGTAGGGTGGGTTATCGATCTCGATGTTCGGCGCCACGCCCGTACCCTCGTTGATCCAGCGACCGTCCATGGCATAAACGGGAAACTCGGAGACTCGTGCCCGGCCCCGGTCGACCAGATTATTAATGCCGCGCAACCAGACGCCGGCTCCGGCGGTTTGCTTGCCGATGACTGTCGCCATGCCCAGGCTCTGTACGCCAGCGGTAAAGGTTTCACCGTCGGAGTAGGTAAATTGGTCGGCCAGAACCACAAGGTGCCCTCGAAAGGCGCCCTGCATGTTAGTGCCGGGGAGGGTACCATTGCGGTCGATCCAGAAACTCCAGGCGCGGCGCATAAGTTTCTCGATCAGGAGGCTGTCGACGTTACCGCCGCCGTTTCGGCGCACATCGATGATCAGCCCTGCTTTGCGGTTATTGACATAAAAGTCACGCGCAAAGCTGCCGATATCGGCACCCCCCATGGCGTTCAGGTGCAGGTAGCCAATATCCGGGTTGGCAGCGCGCACGGTGTTTTCTTTAGCGAGAGCCCAATCCCTGTAACGCAGCCTGCGGTCTTCGCCGGCGCTAGCGGGTTTTATCACCACGCTATGGCTCTTTCGCCCGCGCTCCAGTTCCAGCAGCACCTGTTGGTCTGCCTGGTTTCTCAGGGCCGCACCGACCTCCGCCAGCGTGCTGACCGAAACGCCATTGATGGCCCGCAGCGTATCGCCATCCTGTGCATCCACGCCCGGGCGCGCCAGAGGGGAGGCCGTCGCCGGTAGCTCAGCGTCATGCCGGTAAATCTGCTCCACCGTAACGCCATTTGGCCCTTCGCTCAGCCGCGCGCCGAGGCTGGCGTAGCGAGGCCCGTTGTCATCTTTGCGATAGTCGCCGCGCCCGACTGAAGAGTGAAGGGCGCCCAGCTCACCCATCATTTGTGCAAGCACGTCATCGAGATCACGGCGATCCCTGAGCCGGTCGAGCAGCGGGCGGTACTTTGCCTCTGTCGCCTGCCAGTCGAGCCCACGCATGTTCGGATCGAAGAAGAAGTCCCGATGCATCAGCCAGGCGTCATAGAACATCTGTCGCCACTCCTCCTGTGGATTGATCTGCGGTCGCCAGACAGCGGTCTGCACCTCAGTGCCTTGCGGGTCCTCTGGGAATTTCTCTGCAGCGCCGACGATAAATAACTTGTTGTTGCCGTCACCCTGCTGTCGCAGGAAGAGCTTCTTGCCGTCTGCTGACAGGCTGAAATCCGCAACGCCGTCGGCGAAAACTGCCGGCTTAGGCTGAGGCTCATAGGCGATGGACTGCAGGCTGGGGGCAGCATCCGGGCCGCGAGTGAGGTCGAGGAAGTAAAGTCGATCCGCGCCTGCTGCAAGGCGCGCGTAGTTGCCGGCCGGCAGTGGAAGTTGCCAAAGCCGCTGGTTGATGCCGTCCCAATCGATGGTGACGGGCTCGGGTTCCTGCGCCTCGGCGCCCTCCTTGCTGCTCTCTTTGTCCTCGTCAGCGGCCGCCGGTGTCAGCTCGGTGGGGTCGGCGAAGGGAAAGCTCGCCGCCTTGGTCAGGGCGACGGCGTACAGGCCGACGCGACGATCAAAGGCGGTACCCATGTTCCTGTCTCCCCAGGGTGAGGAAGGAAAGGGCGTGAAGGTCCTTTCAGACAAAAAGTACAGCCACTTGCCATCCTGGCTGAAGGTCGGATCGTAAGTATCAAAGCGGCCGCTGCTGATGGCTTGGCTTTTTCGACGGTCGATGGAATAGAGCGTCAGCTGGGCCCGATTCATGTCGCGCGGCTCGTAGCTGAGCGCCAGCAGTGTGCTGTCTGGCGACCAGGCAAGACTGTAGGCCGGGCCCAGACCTGCGCCGTCCTCGATGATGGGAGTATTACGCCCGGAGCGAAGATCCAGGAGCCAGATGCGACCCGCGTTATCTGCATGGGCAATCCAGCGGCCATCCGGCGACAGGGCAAAGTTCCAGCGAAAGGTCTCGCCGTCCTCTGTGAGCTGCTCCGCGCGTGAGGAACCGTCAGCCGCGAATCGCCACAGTTCAACTTCTCCGCTGGCATCGCTCATCCCATAGACCCAATCGCCGTCCGGGCCCAGTGCCGCGCCGCGGATGCGGCTGGCCTCCGGCAGTGCGACCTCGACCAGGCGGCGTTTATCGGCTGATGCGAGGGCGGCTTCGCCCCTGGCCGTGATGCTGAGCCGATCGCCCGCCGCATTCAGCTTAAACGCCGTAGCGAACTTGAGTGGATTTGGCAGCCATCGGTCTCGCAGCGCGGGAAAATCCGAGGTCAGGCTGATCGGGAGCACGGTGCTTTCACCTGACGCAAGATCCAGTCGTACCAGGTCCGCGCCGAGTTGATAAATGGCCTGACCATTGTCTATGTCGATGCCGCGAATCGACCAGTCTTCGTGGCGAGTGATCTGACGAGCCGCGCCCCCGGCGGTGTCAGTCGCCCATAGGTTCTCAACGCCGCTGGCATCGCTAATGAAATACAGCGTGTCGCCATCAAGCATGGGGCGACGGATAGAGCCCTCATGATCGGCCAACAGACGTTGGGCTTCTTTGTCGCTGTTGAGATCGAAGCGCCACAGCACGCCTCGCGCGCCGCCGCGATAGGCGCGGACATTGTCCCCTGAAACCTGCATGCCGAACTGAACGAAGTACAGCGTCTCGCTACTGCTGTCGACTGTGCCCTCTACCGCGTCCGCCAGCGGATAAGGCTGATTATCGAGGCTCTGCGCATCGACGCTGCGCAATTGGTAAGTCAGGTAGGTGCCGATCTGACCGTTGCTGCTGTAAATGACCCGCCCGTCTGGCGTCCAGCCGTGCACCTTTATACTGCCGTTCTCGAAGGTCAATTGCCGGGCTACGCCGCCATTAACGGGGATAACATGCACCTGGGCGCGCTCATCATAGGCAGCGCGAAAGGCAACCAGTCTGCCGTCTGGAGACAGTCGGGCCTGGGTCTCATCGGCGGGGTGCGTGGTCAGGCGTCTGGCGTTGCCGCCGTCTACGTTGGCTAACCAGAGGTCGCCCTCTGCTGTAAAAACCAGGGTGCCTTCACGTAAATCCGGGTCCCGGTAATAAGCGCTCGCAGTAGCATCCAGCGTTACAAGGCAAGCCAGTAAAAGTGTGGCGATGGGTCTCACGGTTACAATCCTTCCCTGGTCTTGAGTACGGGCCTAATTATAAGTCGAGCAACGATCAGAAAATAAGCGAGAACCTGGCGCCGCCGCCCTCGCGGTCGGCGTAGCGGATATGGCCGTCGTGCGCGGTCATAACCTGCTGCGCCAGTGCAAGACCGACACCCGAGCCGCCGGTTTTGGTTGTGAAGAAGGGTACGAAGACTTTGTGACGGTTTTCTCGACTGACACCCGGGCCGTTGTCACTGACTTCAATCACGAGTTTGCCCAAGCTTCCAATGAAGGCCCGAATCCGTATGTCTGGCGCCCCGCTGGCTTCGGTGGCCTGCCACGCGTTGCGCAACAGGTTCAGCATCACCGGCTCCACAAGCTCGCGATCAAGGATTCCGATGAGATCCGTGGGCGAAACTTCGCTCTGTATCGTCTCGCTGCAGCCAGGGTATTGGGCCTCAAACAGCTGTATGGCAGCTCCCACGAGGCTGTCTATTGCTACTCGACGTTTTTCCGGAGGTGGCATACGTGTCAGATGCCGATAACCATCCACGAATTGCAAGAGGCCATCGGAGCGTCTGGCGATGGTCTGCAGTGCGCTACTCAGGTCATTCAGCTGCGAAGGGGAGGCAGTGCCTGCTTCGATGTCACTGCGTAAATCCTCTGCCATGCCCTGAGCCGTTGCCGAGAGCGAGGTTATCGGTGTAATTGAGTTCATGATCTCGTGGGTCAATACACGCACGAGATCCTGCCACGCTTTCACCTGCGTGTTATTCAGTTCGCCGTGAATATCCTGAAGTGAGAGCAGGCGGTGTGCGCCCTGCGGCGTCATGTACTCGGCCACTGACAGCGTACAATGCCGTTCCCAGTCATCCGTGTTCAGTGTCAAGAGCTGGCTCTCGCCGGGCAGGAGCTCCATAGCTGCTCGGTGAAACTCCGGGCCAAATTGGTACAAGTCCTTGAGCCGGGTAATTCTCGACGCGCCAAACAGGCGCCTGGCCGCCAGGTTCTGCAGCGTAACTGACTGGTCCGGGTGCAGTGTGATCAAGGGTACAGGTGTGTGGTCGATCAGCGCGCGCAGGCTCCGGCTATCGGCTTCCTGCTGGGCGCGCTGGGACTGTAGCCGCTGCAGTATCCCGCTGATGCTCTCGCCGAGCTCTTCGAAGCCGCTGCCCGCGATCAGCTTGTCCGCTTTGAAGGTGGCGTCTCCGTGCCGGTAAGCCTGCAGGAAGCGCGCCAGGGTGAGATTCGTTCGTCCGACAAAACGCCAGAGTTCAACCGTTAGCGCGGCCATGACGCCGAGCATCAGCAGCAGGCTCGCGTACATGCCCGGCTGAACCAGAAGCCAGGCACAGGCGAAGGCGGCAAGGCAAATCAGGGCAACGCGGGCGCCAAGCTGCAGGGCAAAGTGTTTAAAGACCATGTTTTTCCATACGTCGATACAGCGAGGCGCGGGTCAAGCCCAGCTCCTTTGCTGCATGCGAGATATTGAAGCCGTGCCGGCGCAAGGCATCGTTAATGGCTGCCTTCTCCATTTGATCCAGCGACAGTGTGCCCTCTTCGCTCGGTGGCGACGCACGGGTCGCCACTTGCGCGGGGAGCTGCAGGTCGGGTGCGTCTATCTCGTTCTCTTTAGCCAGGATAACGGCCCTCTCCACGGCGTGGTGTAGCGCACGTACGTTGCCTGGCCAATCGTAGTCCAGCAAAGCAAGTTCTGCCTCGCTGGAAAAGCTCATCGACTCTTGGCGGTATTTTTGTGCATTAATCGCGAGGTAGTGCCTCGCAATGGGCAGTATGTCACCGCGCCGCTCGCGCAGGGCGGGTAACTGAATTTCCACCGTATTCAAACGAAAGAGCAGGTCAGGCCTGAAGTGTTCCGGGTCCCGTAACTTTTGTGGGCTGACGCTGGTGGCGGCAACAACGCGCACGTTAGTGGGCTCAGGTTTGTCCGCTCCAACCGGTGTCACCTCCCCTTCCTGCAAGGCGCGCAATAGTTTGGCCTGCAGCTGTAGCGGCAGGTTGCCGACTTCATCCAGGAACAGCGTGCCGCCTTCGGCGGCCTGAAAGCGCCCCAGTCGGTCGGTTCTTGCCCCGGTGAAGGCGCCCTTCTTGTGCCCGAACAGCTCGGCTTCGAACAGAGACTCCGTGACGGCTCCCAAGTCAACCGCCAGAAAGACCTGCTCTGCCCGCGGAGACTGCCTGTGTATCTCCTGTGCGATGAGTTCCTTACCCGTGCCGTTCTCACCGAGGATCAAAACACTGGCATCCGAGGGCGCGACTTTTGCCACTATCTCCAGCACGTCCGCCATCTGTGGTGACTCAGACACGATACTCGTCACGGGCGGCGCAGCCAGTTCATGAAGGGCGCGGTTGTTGCGGCGCAGCTGCTCAGCTTCGCGGCGGCTGCGGCTCAGTTCCACAGCCGAAAGGACCGTCGCCAGCAGGCGCTCGTTTTCCCAGGGCTTGGTCACAAAGTCCGTTGCGCCGGCCTTTACCGCCCGCACGGCAATCTCGACATCCGAATGAGCGGTCATGGCAACCACCGAGAGATGCGGGTCTTTCTGGTGAATATGTTCCAGCCAATGCATGCCCTGGGCAGCGGAGGACTCACCCGGACCAAAGTTCAAATCAAGCAGCACCGCGTCGAAGGAATGTGCGTCGATCAGCGCGCTGATTTCTGCGGGATCGGTACAGATATGGATATCGGCAAACTCGTTCCTGAGCAAGAGCCGACTGGCGACGAGAACATCGTCATCGTCATCGACTATAAGGAGCGTGGCCATCGGTTTGCATTCCAGCTGAAAGTGTTCGAAAGCGTACACTAAAGTGTTCGCAAGCGTACAGTTTTTGGCACCTGAAACGAGCGCGCGAATAAAAAATTCAGAATAAACAATTAGTTAGAGTATTGGCACGGCCGTTGCAATACAGGTGTTATTAACCTCACTAGTGAGATATCGCGGTGCAGACGGTCAGTAAACTCAAGCAAGTTGGCGATGCAGGCGTAGCCCAGTCCGGCCATGGCATGGACCGGGTTGTTGAGAAACAGCGGTCTCTAACACGGTGGTTGCTGCCGGCTATGGGTCTGCTTCTGCTGGCGATCCTGGCGTGGTCAGCCCTTCCCTACCTCACGGGCGGCAGAAGCCTGACACTTAACGCTGAACATATCGCGGTATCCACGGTGACCCGCGGTACCTTCGAAGACTTCATTCCCCTGCGCGGGCGACTGGTGCCGCGCAGTACTATTTACCTCGACGCTATTGAAGGCGGCCGCGTGGAACAGGTGCTGGCGGAAGACGGTAGCCTCGTTGCGGCCGGTGAACCGATCGCGGTTCTGTCTAACACCAACCTGCAGTTGGAGGTGCTGGGCCGTGAAGCCGCGGTCACCGAGCAGCTCAATACGATGCGCACCATCGAGCTCCGGTTGGAACAGAATCGCCTCTCCCACAAGCGCAACCTTGTCGAGATCGAATACCAGATAACGCGCCTGCGCCGCAGCATCGAACGGCAGCAGGAACTGGCGAACACAGCCCTGGTGCCCAAGTCGACGCTGGAAGACCTTGAGGATGAGCTCAAGTATTTTCTGGCGAAGCGAGAGGTCACGCTGGAGAGCCAGGAAACGGATGAACGGATGCAGAAGCAGCAGCTGCTGCAGCTGCGCGAGGCAGGGGGCCAGCTTGAGGAAAGCCTCGTATACGCTCGCGCGAATCTCGAAGACCTCAACGTGCGCGCGCCGGTAGCCGGCAAGCTGTCCGGCTTTGCGATCGAGGTCGGCGAGTCGATCCAGCGCGGCGGTCGCCTTGGTCAAATTGATGACCCGGATGCCTATAAGTTGCGCGTTGCCATCGATGAATACTATCTGGGGCGGGTCGATCTCGCGCAGCGCGCCGAGGCGGAGCTGGCTGGCGACAACTATTCGCTTTCCATCACCAAAATCTACCCGCAGGTGAACAATGGGCAGTTTCAGGTCGACATGGTGTTCGACAAGGAGCCGGCCGGCGCTCGCCGTGGCCAGACCGTTCAGGTGCGCTTAAGCCTGGGAGACGATGCTACAGCTTTGCTTGTTCCGAACGGGGCCTATTACCAGCAAACCGGCGGCAACTGGATTTTTGTCATGCAGCCAGATGGGCAACAGGCCGTAAGGCGCGAGGTGCGTCTAGGCCGGAGAAATACAGACTTTGTTGAGGTGCTTGACGGGCTCGAGGAGGGCGAGCAGGTCATCACCTCGCCCTACACGAGTTTTGCCGAGATGGATCGGCTGACCTTGAACTAGTCGAACGCCAAGGCCCGCGCTGATAGTTGAAATTCGCCCAAAGGAACCCAAGCCATGCTGAAGCTAGAGAATCTGACCAAAGTTTACCGCACCCAGGAAGTGGAAACCGTCGCGCTGAACGCCATCAACGTCAGCGTGAATCGCGGAGACTTTGTTGCCGTGATGGGCCCTTCAGGCTGCGGCAAATCCACGCTTCTGAACGTTGTCGGCCTGCTGGACCAGCCAACAGGTGGACACTACTACTTTTTTGATGAGGATGTTGCCGGCTATTCCGAAGCGCAGCGCAGCGAGCTGCGCAAGCGCAACATCGGCTTCATCTTCCAAAGCTTTAATTTGATTGATGAGCTAAACGTCGCCGAGAACATCGAGCTGGCCTTGCTGTACCAGAACGTTTCGCGCGGCGAGCGACGCGACCGTGTTGGAGAGGTTATGGACCGCATGGGCATTGGTCACCGGGCCCAGCATATGCCGGGGCAGCTCTCCGGCGGCCAGCAGCAGCGAGTCGCCGTTGCCCGGGCCGTAGTGGCGGGCCAGCCCCTGATCCTTGCTGATGAGCCTACGGGCAACCTTGACTCGGCCCATGGCCACGAGGTGATGGAGCTGCTGCGTTCTCTCAATGAAGAAGGCAGCACTATCGTTATGGTGACGCATTCACAGGCCCATGCTGACCACGCCAAGCGCACGATTAACCTGCTTGATGGGCAGGTGGTCACGGATGCGCTGCGTGCGGCTTGAACGTGTGATTGGAGCCCTCGCGGCGCGGAGAGACTCAACCATGTTGCTGAATTATCTGATCATTGCCATTCGAACCTTGCGGCGCAACGCGTCCTACACGGTGATCAACCTGTTCAGCTTTGTGCTGGGCCTGACGATATTCGTGCTGGGCGGCCTCATCGTAAAGTATGAGCAAACCCATGATCTCTTTTTTGAAAACAGCGATCGAATCTACACGGTTGGCATGGTGTTCAAGGGTGAGGGTATTGGCGGCTCGAGCCGCGACATTACGACTTACAGCGCTGTAGGGCCGCTGATTGATGCAGAAGTTGGGGATCTTGAGGCGGTCGCTCGCGTATTAATTCGACCGCGCGTGCTGACTATCGGCGACGAAAAAATCAACCAGGCCGTGCGCTTTGCAGATCCAGCGTTTTTACAGATCTTTAAGTTTGAGTTCATCGCAGGGGATGCCAGCGTGCTGCATGACCCTTCGAGCATGATCCTGACTGAGTCCACTGCGCTGCGACATTTCGGTCGAGCTGATGCCCTCGGTGAGACCATCACGCTGGATAACCAGCTGGATCTGCGCGTGGCTGCGGTGATCCGCGATGTGCCAACGAATTCCCATTTCAACTCGTCGCTGGTGTTCGATAACGACTTTGAATTTCTGGCGCCATTGAGTGCGCTCAGCATGGTCAGCAGCTTTAATATCGAAGGCCGTTGGGGGGGCATATGGTCTTGGGATCATACCTATGTGCTGTTGCCCGCCACTCTTGATGTAACCTGGCTGGATGCGCAGTTGGGCGCTCTCTTTGATCGGCACAAGCGCCCTGATGAGGACGAAATGGCGCTGGGCTTTTACGCCTCGCCCCTGGTCGAAGCAAACCTCTCTATATTTCAGAATATTGGCATCCCGGTAACTTCAATCATCCAGCTCCTCAGTCTCCTGGTGCTGGTCATTGTGTGCGTCAACTACACCAATCTGGCCACTGCTCAAGCTCTGGGCCGTAGCCGTGAGGTGGGGCTGCGCAAAACCATGGGCGCGTCGCGCGTGCAGCTGCTGGCGCAGTTCCAGGTGGAGAGCCTGGTTATCACCAGCGTCGGTATGCTGGGTGCCCTTGCCTGTCTTGAGCTGTTGATACCCGCCTACAATAAAGTGACCGGCAGAGCGCTGGTGCTGAGCTATGCCTCAGAGCTTCCCACGCTGATCCTGACCGCTGTTCTGGTGGGTCTTGCTGCCGGCGCCTACCCAGCCTGGGTGATCACGAGATCCAGCCCCATCGCGGCCTTACGCGACGAGAATCGGCAGGGTCGGCAGGGCGCCTGGGTCCGCTCGCTGATGCTTGGCGCGCAGTTTGCAATTTCTGCCTTTATGCTTGCGCTTGTTGTGGTCGTCTACGCGCAAAACCTCAAGGTCGAAGAATCCAGCTATGTCTTTCCGCGGGACGAGACTTACGCGCTGCAACTGTCTTCGCTGAAGATGGACGACAAGCAGTCGCGCCTTGAAACGCTAAGCCGGGAGCTGGAGGCCTTGCCCGAGGTTGATGGGGTCGCGCTGGCATCGACGGTGCCCTTTGCCACCAAGTGGAGTGCTACCCGCCTTGCGCGAGACAAAGACGGCAGTGATACAGCGCCGCAGATCAATCAGCTTTACGTGGCGCCCGAGTTCGTCGAGCTCTATGACATTGAGATACTGGCCGGACGCAATTTTAACAGGGACATCAACAGCGATCGCCATAGATCGGACGAGCCGGGTATCTACAACGTACTGATCAACGAGTTGGCCGTATCGACGCTTGGCTTCGACTCGCCCCAGAGCGCGCTGGGCCAGAGAATTTACGGCAAGGACGATGACAAAGAGACCACAGAGATGGTCGTCGTGGGCGTGCTGGCAACGCTGCCACATCTTGGTCAGGTGAACCTGCTCAGACCGCAGGTGTTCTTTATGGAGCCGGAAAAGTACTCTGATTTGTCCATCCGGCTGCGAGCGGGCGGCTCAATGCTGGAGGCCGTAGAGGCCATTGAAGAGGTGTGGGAGCAGGTTATTCCCGAGTATCCGATCAGCGGCAAGTTTCTATCCGACGTTTTCCTGCAGCTGTTCAATATTCTGACTGTCGCCAGCGCTTCGCTCGCGGGTTTTGCCTCGGTGGCCCTGCTACTGGCCTTGGTCGGGCTTTTTGGCGTGACCGCATTTATGGCGGCGCAGCGCACCAAGGAAATTGGCATCCGTAAGTCTTTGGGTGCCAGTACCGCGTCCCTGGTCGGGCTGATGCTGTGGAGGTTCCTGAGGCCGGTACTCCTGGCTCTGGCCTTGGCGCTGCCCTGCGCGTTTATCGCCACGAGCCTATACCTCGACATCTTTTCCGAAGATCGCATTACCACGCAGGTGCCGATTCTGGTGCTAGCGGGCCTGACGTCAATACTGCTTGCGGTGCTAACCGTGGGTGGCCGCGTGCTGAAGGTCGCGCGCTCGAATCCCGTGCTGGCCTTGCGCCACGAATGAGTACTGCCTGAACACCACTAAACAATGATAGCCCCAAGGAGAAAGACCCAATGAAGTCAACGCTGTGTGCCTTTGCTCTATCAACCTTTATGCTCGCTACCCCTGTGCTGGCCGCCGATCTGGAGGCCGTCGATGAACTGCTCACTGCAGAGCGCTACGACGATGCCATCGCTTTGCTGCGTACCGATTCCAAGCAGGCCGATGCGCAGGCAAAACTGGCAGAAGTCTATATGCAGATGAATGACGCCAGTGAGGCGGAGAAATGGATTAAGCGCGTGGTTGACGACGCGCCCGATGATGCTGCCGTGCAGTTTCTCTATGGCAGCGTAATGGGAGCGCGTGCCCAAAGCTCGGTGATCAAGGCCTTCAGCTATGCCAAGAAATCGCGCAGTGGCTTTACGCGGGCAGTTGAATTGGCGCCCGATAATGTCGATTACCTGAAGATGCTGATTGATTTTCATCTCTACGTGCCTTCGATCGCGGGCGGTGAGCGCGATGAGGTGCAGGTAAGGCTGCCTGTGCTGCGCGAGCTTGACCCGGTTGAGGCGGCGCTGGTCGATGCCAAGATACTCTGGAAAGACGATAAAGATAGCGAGGCTGACGCAGTGCTGGCGGCCACGCTCGAGCAGTATCCGGATGACAGCCGCGTGCTGCTGATGGCGGGCTTCCGCAAGCGTCAGAAAGATGACCTGGAAGCCGCCTATGCCTACTTTGAGAGCGCGGCGCAGGACGGAAGTGACAACCTGCTGGTCGATAATGCTCGTCTCGCGGCGCTTTACCAGATGGGCCGAGTTGCCGACAAGCTCGGGTCGCATGAACAGGCGGGTATTGCCGCGCTCGAACAGTTTCTCGATGAAGCCTATTACCACCGGGATGTGCCCTCGCGAGACTGGGCCAGGTATCGCCTGGCAAATCTGCTCAAGGCAACGGGCGAGTCTGCACGCGCCGGGCAGCTCTACGCGCAGCTGGAAAATACCAACGACGAATCCCTCAAAGAGGAGTTAGATGAACTGTAATTTGTTGCAGTTCATTGATGCGCCCCAAGCTGGCCAGGGAAGGCCAATATAAAGGCAGCTCAATGGTGGCTACGCAGTGTCATCGGGCTAGAAGGCCCATAGCCTTAATCCCACCCATCCAAACTGCAGCATAAAGATCGCCAGAACAGCCAGTCCCAGGGCGGTATGCAGTGAGTGGTGCCAGACGAGCGTGCCGACTTCCCGTCGCCGGCCGATTGTAGACAGGACAGCGTACAGCGCTAAGCCGGCCATCAGCGGGAAGAGCAGAGACGCGACCCAGAGGCCTACAGTGAGGCCTGTCGGCACGGCAAGGTCTGCGGGACTCGTTAGACCCGACATGGCCGCTATCAGACCAAAGATTAGCGCAAGGCTTGTTGCGGCGAGGGCTGGCAGACTCCGCACTCGCAGGTGGGGAATCGCTGCACCACGGTACTTTGCGCGAACCCTCCTCCCCAGCCAGTACAGCGCGAAGAGCAAGCTGCTCAACCAAAGAGAAAGCCCATAGGCCAGTAGCAGTAAGCGGCCGTAGGCTTTCACCGGCCCTATTTGCTGTAAGGTGTTCATGCCGCGTTGCAGAAGCAACTCGTTATCCGGTGAGGTTACAAAGGCTGCAGTCGCCATGGCGTCTTCGACGCCGCGAAACTGGCCGTCTCCCAAAGGCAGCAACTCTGTCGCGTCGCCTATCAGGGGAGACACCTTCAGTCTGCCGTCCTCAGCGCGAACGTCGCTGAATATTAACCTCTCAAGGCCAGCGAACAGTTCGTTTCTGGGCGAGTCCGGCTGGTACAGGCCCTCAAAGCCGGAAAGGTTAGTCTCGCTCTTTTGAGGGGTCTTGGGCGGGGGCTGTAGATCCTGCGTGACATAGTCGACAAGTACGTCACGGATCTGGCGAAGCGCTTCCCGATTTGGCTGATTCAGTGAGTAGAAGAATCCGCGACCGGCTTCGGGGAGATAGGCATAATTGGAGACGAAACCGTCAATGCCGCCCGTGTGGCCGTGGAAAACGAAGCCGTTCCGGACGCTTGTGAAATTGCTGAGTCCATAGCCGGCTTTCAGTCCTGCCCGCGCCGCGACGGTAGTCATAGGTGTTTCCATTCGCGTCAGCGAGGCCGGTTGAATGATCTGTTCATCGCCTAGAGAGCCGCGTGCGATGAACATCTTTAGTAGTTGCGCCATATCCGCGCTGGTAGCGTTCATGGAGCCTGACGGCCGCACCGGTATATGGATGTAAGGGGATGGCTCGCCGTTTGCGCGATAGCTGGCAGCAACGGCCTCGTCATAGAAGAACGTAGCGCTGTGCATGCCCAGCGGCTCGAAAATCTCGCGATCAGCGAAGGCCTCAAACGTGATGCCTGTTACGTTCTCCAGGGCGACGGCCGCTATGGGTGGGCCGATATTCGAGTAGGCCATGCGCGTCCCAGGACGCCACCGAACATCGCGTGAACCGTTGTTGAACTGTATGCCTTCGATATTGGTGATGTCGGGGTCACTGAAGGCATAGTCCCTGAAATGAATATCATCAAAGCCTGCGGTGTGCTCCAGGGTGTGTACCAGCCTGACAGGGTCTGTCTCCTCCCAGGGGTTATTGATGCCCGTTTCCGGCGCTAGCTCGCTGATGGGCGTGTCCAGGCTGAGCTGGCCCCGCTCGACCAGCTTGAGGACCGCAAGCGACACGATGGACTTGGAGATAGAGCCAACCCGAAATAGCGTGTCCTTGGTCACTGGCTGCCCTGTCTCAGTGTTTGCAGAGCCAAGGGCGCCATGCCAGATCACTTCATCACCATAAACGATGGTGCCGATCATGCCGGGTAGGCCCGTTTCTTCAAGAATGGTCAGAAGACGTGCGTCAAGCTCCTCTGGGCTAGTGATCGGAGCATGGCTATCGTCATCCGATGCGTGGACCTCAGGGCTCAGCTCCATGCCGAGTATGAACAAAGCGATAAGGCACAGACGTCTGGCGATCTGCATGGATACTGCCTGTTTCGATTAGGAAACAAAGAGAATACAGAAATATCTTGATGGTGAGAATCCTCGGGGCGGGAGATTACCTACCAATACTGGGAAAGAAAAGCCTCGATATCAGCGTAGGCCTGATCCCTGACGGACTCGTCGAAGCCGACAATATAGCCATAGCCCACGCAATCCTGGAACTTTGGCGCACTGGTGAAACGGGCCAGCATCTTTTCCGGGTGGCTGGCATCCGGGGCGTAGTCATTCAGTGCCGCGCCATTGAGCAGCGGCTTGCCGCGCTCGTCGTAGACGAGTTCGCAGCCAGCCAGGTAAGGCGAATCGGGGCTCATGGCGCGGGGCCTGTCGACTTCCCAGGCGTGGCCTGCACCCTGATAGATTTTTGCAACAACCTCATTGCCCAGCGCTCTTATCTCGTTCTCTCGATCATTGCAGGCGGCCAGGTCATTGGAGGCATCCTCGGTGCCACGCAGTGTCAGCAGTGGAGCATCGCCCACGTCGGTAGACTGCAGGTTTTGGAAGCAGGGGCCGTAGGTGTCAATGTGCAGGCTGAAGGGTGCCGCTCCCGGTGCGAGTGACTGATGTATGCGGCTATCCATAGCCAGGCGCGCCGCCATGCCCCCGTAGGAAAAGCCGATAATGCCGATGCGTTCTGGGTCAATAAGCGGGCTGCTCTGCAACAGTGTGAGTACCGCGTAGGCATCGGCGATCAGATCAAACTCGGTAACTGAGGAGGTGCGAATCAGGTAGTTCGAGTCTTTACCGAAACCGCGTGGTTCGTAGTACTCAACCACAAAAGCCGCGATACCACGCTCGTTGAACCAGGCCGCATATTCGTGTTCCCGCCCGGGTGCAATGCCGCCGCTGCCGGGCACAATAACCATGGCGGGCGCCGGATCGTCATCGCTGGCGCTCTCGGGGTAAGTGAGAAAGCCCTTGCCCGTGGTGGGCCGGGCCGAGTCCATGTGACCAAGAATCACTTCAAGATCATAGGGGCTGTTTGTCGGATAGTAGATGAGGCCTTCATCAGCCGCTGCGAGTTGCTCCTGCGGCGCGGGCCACTCAGGGAAGTCGGGAAGAGTCATCGCCACCAGACGCGCGCGCACCGACGGCATGAGCAGTAAGCCAACCACGATAACGATGATCAGTGTGGAGACGACCAGGAATTTTTTCATCGGCTGTGCAGGTCTGATTATTTGCGTCGCACAGTACTCGGCTCAGGCGAGTCCGTCCAGATGTACCCTTGCCTCAGCGCGTCCTGGATTAAATTCTCAACCCAGTCAGTGTGCCTGGCGAGAAACTAGGTAAACAGGTTTGGCCCGGCGTCGAAGTTGCGCAAGTTGGGTAGTGCGCTGGCCAGCTCCCCTTCACTCAGCCCGAACCAGGCGCCCATGGGCGCCGCGAACTGCTCGACGGACATCGTTGGGATCAGGCGGCCGCCGCCGGCGTCCTGGGGATGGTCGAAGTCTGCCTCTGGTATGTCGCCAAAAATCTGCCCCCCCTGCACAGCGCCGCCGACGATGAAGTGATGCGCCGCCCAGCCGTGATCGGTACCGTCGCCGTTAATGGCCAGGGTGCGACCGAAGTCGGAGGTGGTGAAGAGTGTTACGTCCTGTTCGAGCCCCAGCTCAGTCATGGCCTGGTAGAAGGCCTCTACAGCATCCGCTAATTCCTGCTGGAGCATGGGCAGGTCTCGCGCCTGGGCTGAGTGGGTATCAAAGCCCCCCATAGCCGCGGTGAAGATTTGCCGACTCACGCCGAGCTGCTCGCGCACGGCAATGGCATTGGCCACAGCGGCCAATTGCTGCCCAAGTGGCGTGGGCGGAAAGGCCGTGCTGGCCCCGCCGCCTGACTGGGTCGCCAGGTTGTACTGCTCGTTGGCATCGTAGGAAGCATGCAGCTTGTCTGCGATATCGCGGCGCAGCAGGTTGCCGGGCCTGAAGCCTGTTGCAGCGAAATGCCTGCGCATAGCCTCGCCCAGATCCCCCTCAAGGTCCTCCAGTATGTAAGCCTGTGCGGCTCCCTCCTCGCCGACCTGGTAGGGCGCGGTATCGCGCCCGGTGATCAGCAGGTCCGCGCCGCCGGTGGTAATAGTAGAGAAGGCGGCGCCAGGGTTTGCGCCGGCTTGTTGCGCCGCATCGGCAAAGAGCCCGGCCCAGCCGAAGCTCGCGCCTTCCGGGGCGCCGGCCATCCAGGTGGCCTGCTGATCGTTGTGGGAAAACAGCCGTGGCGGCAAGCGCACTGACTCTGCGTCGAAGGAGCTGCGGTCGGTGGGTTCGATCAGTGGCCCTACGTTGCCCACGATAGAGGCGGCGCCCGATTCGAACAGGCGATGCAGGCCTGCCATCTCACTGGGCAGGGCGAAGCGCCGGCTGCCGAAGCCGCCGGGATTAGTCAGCGGCAATAAGTTGTCGCGAGCTCGGCTGGCGCCCATGCTATTGACCATGGATTGCCGAATGCTGGCCCAGCGCTGATAGCTTGAGCTGTCGTGGGGAATAATCGTGTCGTGGTTGTCCATGCCACCGAAGAGAAAGACGCCGACCAGCGCTTTGTAGCCAGAGGTATCCGCTGCCTGTGCCCGAATGCCAGAGAGGGCCAGTGACATACCGCCGAGAGATGCGCCCGCCAGCGAGTTGGCGCTGAGTTTCAGGAAATGCCTGCGTGAAATCGTCATCGATAGTTCCTCCCTAGCGCAGCACCAGGTAATCGGGTGAGGTCATGATCATGAGAATGGCGAACTTGACGCGGTAGTCCAGAGACTCCTCGTCGTAGACCGGGATCGCGTTGATGGCTTCCTTCACCGCGTTCCGTGTCGCACTTGAGAGCTGTCCGTGGGTCAGCAGAAGGTCCAGTCGCCGCAGCAGGGCGTCCGCATCCTCGGCCCTGCTGAGCTCGCTGCGATAGTTGGGGAGGAAGCTGGTTACGACGCGGCTGGCATCAAGCCCGATGCCTTCCTCATCGTATTCCTCCTGCAGCTCCTCAATATCCTCATACTGCTGCCATGCGAAGACAAAACCGGTCATGAAGTTGGTATAGCCAGGCACTGAGCTGGCATTGACGATTTGCAGCTCTGGCACGGTTAGCCCGCGCTTGCCGGTCTCGGTTCCGGGCGCGACATAGCCCGGCCGGAAGAAGTTAAATACCGACTGTGCCCGATAGGGATGCTGGCCCAGCATGCCCGGCCCGGACGTGTCCCAGAGCTGCCAGTTGTATTCCGGCGTCACCTGCTGCACGCGGAAGGCCCGTGCCCAGTGCGTAAAGCGCAGAATGGGCTCGCGAACTTTGCCAGCAGCCTTGCCCTTGGGCTTGCGCGCCTGCGGGTCGAATAGCACCGCTGCCAGGGTGGCGGCCAGGTCGCCGCGCTGCCCCGTCCCCACCTGGGAGCCGTCAGGTAAGCGGTAGCTGCCGCGATTGAAGGCCTGCGCAACGCGCTTTACATAGCCTTTATTGGGTGAGCTACTGGTGAAGCGTTGAATAATCTGCCGGCCTACAAAGGGTCCGACATTCGGGTGGGCGAACAGGTGGTCCAGTGCCGCGTCAATGCTCTCGGCGGCGGGCGTATTAGCCGGTATCGTGGTGCCAAGAAACTGCTTTGGTCGCTCCGAGTGGCTTTCCGGGAAAATTGCCATCGGTGTGCTATAGGCGAGGGCGTCCGCATCTTCTTCGACATCATAGAAGCGCTCGTCGAGGTTGAGGCCGGTGAAGACCCGAGCCAATCCGGTGACGTCAGCATTGCTATAGGTTTCAATGGGCTGTCCGTCACTGTCTCGCTTCGGGGTGCCGTTAAGGTTCAATTCAAGCACGCCAATCGTGAACAGCTGCATGATTTCCCGAGCGTAATTCTCGTCAGGCACGCGTCCGGTGGCAGGGTCACCACGCTCATTGCCCATGTAGGTCAGGTAGTAGCCCATGGCCGGTGAGTAGGTCACCGCTTCAAGCAGCTCGCGGTAGTTGCCAAACGCATGTTCTATCAAAAGGTCCTGGTACCAGGTTACTGCCTGGGGGACATCAGTCAGTACCTCGCCGCCACCGTTGGATACCACCAGTAGCTCAGAGAGCGCAAAGGCCATACGCTGCCGCAGCTGGTCAGGTGCGCTGACGGCGTTTCGCCAGAAGCCGAAGGTCGCGCCCTCGTTAGCCAGCAAGTCGAACTCGTCG
The DNA here is from genome assembly GCA_038748065.1 of Pseudomonadota bacterium. GTDB lineage: Bacteria > Pseudomonadota > Gammaproteobacteria > Pseudomonadales > Halieaceae > JBCDJG01. The sequence continues at coordinate 35,427 of JBCDJG010000031.1, read as the reverse complement.
TCCGATTCGGATTCTTCTGCGCGCTCGGCATATTCTTCAAAAATTGGCATGAGGTAAGTGGGCGGCAGTGCCAGCTGCGCCTGGAACCACTCGGACGCGCTGCTGCCCCTGAGCTGGTTTATATCGCCCGGCGTCGGGCCGAAGGTTGCCTGGGAGAGAAAACGTGCCGTGCTCCGCTGATCCTTAAAGGCCTGGTCGCGGGCAGCGTCCCCGGCGGCCGCGCTGGCGGTGGCGGCGTAGAGCAGTGCGCTTAAGGTCAGGGTCGCTGCGAAGCGATTCATGATGGACGTCGTTATCATGGTCGTGACACCTCGTGGTTGAGCCTGTGACTCACGAACCCAGTCTAGAGGCAAATGCTATTTGGCTGTCTTACAAAGCTCCCGCGAAAACCATACAAATGTGTAACTTTCCGCTCAGGGCGCCAGACTTGCAGGAAAATAGCAATCGAAGACCGCGCCCTTTTGGCCCTTTAACAGCACGATGTCGCCAGCGTGCAACTCGCTGATAGAGCGCACGATGGCCAAACCCAGTCCGTTTCCGGGGGCGCTGCGGCTCGCGTCGCCGCGATAAAAGCGCTCAAACACACGGCTCTGCTGCGCCGCGGGTATACCGGGTCCGTCGTCGCCTACCTGGAGGACGAGGCCCTGAGGGTGGCCCTGGAGATGCACCCAGGTCCTGCCGCTCGGCTTACCGTGCTCTATGCTGTTTTCCAACAGGTTGGTGATCATCTGCACCAATAGGTCGGCATCACCGTGCAGCCATTGATCCGGGAGTATGGCGCTGTCCAACTGCCTGCCCGCGTCTGCGAAGACAGGCTGGTAGCTGTCAATAAGGTCTGCGACCAGGGCCGATAAGTCCAAACTCTGAAAAGCGCTGCGCCGATCGCCTGACTCGATCTCACTGAGCCTGAGCACGCTACTAAAGGTTCGCGTAATGCCCTCGAGCTGCTGTTCCGCTCCCTCAAGGTGACTGGCCAGTGCGGCGGGTTGATTGATGTCCTGGCGCATGAGCTGCAAGCGGCTTGAGAGTCTCGACAGGGGCGTTTTCAAATCGTGGGCGACGCCCACGGAGACGGACTCAATATTGCGGTGCAGTGCCTGCAATCGATCAAGCATGGCGTTGACGTTCTCGGCCAGCGCGTCGAACTCGTCGTGGCGCTTGCTGACGGCGGCGCGCTGTTCGAGGCTGTCGTGGCCAATCTGAGCGAGAGCGCCGCTTAGATCATCGAGCCGCTGGTGCACGCGTCGGCTCAGCGCGTAACCAATCACCAAGGCAAGCGGAATGCTGATCACAATAAGGAAGAAGATCGATACGAAGAGCGTTTCCTGCACGTCAAAGTAGGCCCAGCTGCGGCTGCGCGCTACGATGAGCTCGAGGTCATCGCCAATTGGCTCTCGGAGTAGCCGTGCTTCGATAATCTCTTCTTCATCCTCATGCTCCTCCAACACAAAGGTTTGCCATGACTCCCCCGGCGGTGCGCCTGCCAGGTCCGGCAAGCCCATCAGGGCGTCGCCCGAGGCGCCAACCACCAGAAAGGCAAAGCCCTCCTCAGCCAGCAGGAAAAGACCCTCTTCGGGGTCCGTCATCCAAGGCTCGTCTTGCCACTCCTCACGCAAGCCCTGCAGGCCGTCCTCCTCAATCATCTCCCTCAGCCACTCGTAGGTGTCGAGCAGTTCCGCCTCGTCGTTGCGCTCTATAGCAGACAGGTTGTATACGGTCAGGCCACCGCCGATGAACAGGGCGACGAGGAAGAAGGCCACGGAAGCCAGCAAGGTAAGGCGATAGACAGAAGATCTAAACATCGTCCTGCTCGGCGCTGAGCATGTAGCCGGCTCCCCGCACGGTGCGTATAAGCTCTACCGCAAAAGGCTTGTCGACCTTGGCGCGTAGCCGACTGACGTGCGTCTGTACCAGGCTGGTCTTGGGGTCGAAGGTATAGCCCCACACGCGCTCCAGTAGCATGGTGCGAGTGATGACCTGGCCTGCGTGGCTGAGGAAGAGCTCCAGAATCTGGAATTCGCGCGGCAGCAGGTCCAGGGGCTGGCCGGCCCGCGTCACCTCCCGTGTGGCCCGGTTCAGCAGTAGATCCCCTGCGCTGAGCTGCAACTCGTCCTGGACCATGGGTTTGCGCCTCGCCAGAGCGCGCACCCGGGCCAGCAGCTCGGAGAAGGCAAAGGGCTTCACCATGTAGTCATCGGCACCCGCCTCGAGCCCAGCGACGCGGTCCTCTATACCGTCAAGGGCCGTGAGCATCAGGATGGGCGTTTCCAGGCGGCTGCCCCGCAGCAGCTTCACGGCGTCCACGCCATCCATGCCGGGCAGCAGGCGGTCGAAGACAATCACATCGAAGTCACCGGAGGCGGCGGCGAGCAGGCCAGAGGGGCTGTCCCCCTCGTGCTGTACGGCGTAGCCCTGCTCTGCCAGGCCGCGCGTGATGAACTCGGCGGTGTCCAGATCGTCTTCGATCAGCAGGATATTCACACGATCTCCTGTCGGTTACAGTCATAATACTAGGTGAAATCGCGACGCTGCGAATATACAAATCTGTAAAGGGAGAACGCCCATGTCTGACGACGTCCTGAATGTGCTGGGTCAGCCGCTGGAGGCCTGCTGTCACGCGCCCAAAACCGGCTTTTATCGCGACGGTTACTGCCGCACCGGTGATCGGGACCTGGGGCGCCATGTGGTTTGCGCCGAGGTGACAGCCGCCTTCCTGGCCTTCACCCGCGAGCAGGGGAATGACCTGAGCACCCCGCGCCCGGAGTTTGATTTTCCCGGGCTCAAACCGGGCGATCGCTGGTGCCTGTGCGCAATGCGCTGGCGTGAAGCGCATGAGGCGGGCATGGCGCCGAAGGTGATTCTGGACGCCTGTCACGCGGCTGCCCTGGAGGTGGTGCCCCTGGATGTACTCGAGCAGTACGCCGTTCACGGTGCCCATTGAAACCTGCGCTTGGCTATTACCTGGGACTCCCGGCCTGGGCCTTCCCAGGTTGGGCCGGGGCGTACTTCCCGACCGGCGGGTCGTCTCTGGCACACTACGCCAGTGTTTTTAATACCGTAGAGGGCAACACAACCTTCTATCGTGTGCCCGACGCTGCCAGCGTGACGCGCTGGCAGCAGGCGGTGGCCGGGACAGACTTTCGCTTCAGTTTCAAACTGCCGCGATCCGTCACTCATGAGAGGCGCCCGAACTGGCAGGATTTGGCGCAGTTTTTCGCCGTCACTGACGTGTTGGGCGAACACCTTGGTCCCTTCCTCGTGCAGTGTCCGGCGACGCTGGGTCCGGATCAGCTACCTGCACTGACGGATCTGTTCGCCCGCCTGCCGACTTCGTATCGCTATGTGTTGGAGGTCCGCCACCCGGACTTCTTCAAGCAGCCAGCGCTACTCGAGCCGCTATTGGAGGAGACCGGTGCCGGCCGCGTGATGTTCGATAGCCGGCCCATTTATCGCGAAGACAGCCAGCATCCTGAGGTGCTGGCGGCGAGGCATAAGAAGCCCGACGTGCCCCTGCTCGATAAGGTCTACAACAACCTGGTCTATGCGCGGGTGGTTTTGCATCCCGAGCCGGTGCTGAATGCGTCCTACGTGGCTGAGTGGCTAGCTCGCTGTCAGGCCTACCTGGCGAAAGGCTGCACCGTGTATTTCATGATGCACTGCCCCAATAACCAGCACTGCCCAGGTTTCGCGAAGGACTTCCACCACCAGCTTGCGCTGGAAGCGGGTTTGCCGTCGCTGCCGCCCTGGCCGCTGCCGCAGCAGGATAGCCTGTTCTAGTGCCTCAGTAGACCTGGCGGAAGGTGAGGTTGACTCTGGGTCCACAGGGCCTGCGCAGCTTGTTGATGCCATGCTTCCAATGTTGCTGAGTGGTGCCGCGCATGACTAGCAGGCTGCCGGAAGGCAGTGGCAGATCGAGCCCCGGTTCCGTTTTACGCCGCTTATGACGAAAGCGCAGCGTGCGTTCCTCGCCCAGGCTGAGCGAAGCAATCACCGGCTCCGGGCCGAGTTCGGATTCATCATCTGCATGCATCCCCATTGAGTCGCGGCCATCGCGGTAGTAGTTCAGCAAGACGCTGTTAAAAGTAGTGGCGCAAACCGCGTGCACAGCCTCGCGAATCTCCAGCAAGAGGTCGGTCCAGGGCAGGGGCTCGTGCAGGATACCCGAATAGGTATAGGAGGCCTCGGGATCACCGTACCAGGCCAAAAGTCGGGGCTGGGGGTAGGTCTTGCCAAAAACCGTGATGTCTTCCTGCCGCCAGGGGATTTCCCCGATCAGCCGTTGGAGCAGGTCTTTATCGTCGAGGCCAATCTGCGCATAAAAGTCGAGGCTGGCGCCGGGAAGCTCCGGTGCGGTATCGAACAGGGCCCGCTGCGTCATGGGGCCTTGCTAGCGCTGCAGGCGACTGTCGCGCTCCGCGCGCAATTGCTGCTCGGCGCTGCCCGCCAACCAAAGCGCGCGCAGCACGTCACGAGCAGCCATGCTCAGATGCTGCTCAGCGGCGCGCAGCGCCAGGCCCGTTGCCTGCTGCTTTTGCTCAGGCGTAAGATGCCCGGCACGCGCATTCATTTCGGCATCTACGCTCTCGACAAGCTGCGTGAGTTCACGCCTGACTTCGGCCGATGCCAGCTGCAGTTCGCGTGCGAAGTGCTCCCAGTTCGCGGGTAGCAGCCACATCTCGCGCGTGCCTTTAAGAGCGAGCCGGGCAGGCAGGGTGGCCAGACTCAGCCCGACGGTGAATAACTGTTTCATCATGGCGCTAAGTCTAGCGGGCTTGTGTGACGATCAAAAGAGCTCCCGGCTAATTCCATAGGCTTCAGCTTGCGCCGCCGAGGCCGCCGCAGGGTTCCAGTATCTGCTGCAAAGACTGGACATGGTCGCGCGGCGCTGCATTCCAGTCTTCCAGGGATCGGTCCCGCTGCCGCGCCCAGTCACGGTAGAGCGCTGGCTCAACATCAGTGAGCAGTTGCTCAAGCGCCTGCAGTGGCGGCATGAGTTCGTGATAGCGACGGCCCAGCGCCGCGGCGTCGGGCTGGACCTCGCCAACAAAGTACTTCCGAATAACCGTGCCCAGTACGTCGACGCTGGCTGGGCGCAGACCGCCACTGCAGAGAGCTCCTGACCTCAAACGATTTGCGATGACCTGATCAGCGGCTGCGAGCCAGCCAGCCTGCGCTGCCAGCGCCGCCACCAGGCGCCCGCCATCGCCTTTACGTACCTCACTCAGCTGTAACTCAAACGTCAGATTATCCGCCTCAAAATTGCCCGCCAGCCAGCGGCTCGCGTCTGCATGAATCGCCTCCAGAGCGGTGATGACAGAACTGCTGGTCGCGGTATCGCTGCCTGGGCGCCAGAAGTCGCGGTATTCCTCGCTGCCGAGGGTCGCGTTGTAGATAAGCGCTGGCAGCTGTTTGCGCTTGAGATCCCAGGCCGACTGCAGCTGGTCTGCAAGCTCGCGCTCACCCTTGCCCCGTTGCAGCGTAATGCACTCAGGCGCCAGCCTCAGGTATTCCAGTTCCAGCAGCAGACGCTGTGACGGCCGCGCGAAACGACCCAGGCTTGAGTTGCGCTTGCCAATCGTGGTTTGGACCTTGCAGCCGCTCAATGCCAAAAAGTCCAGCGCATCCAGAGATGAGCCGGGGAGCGCTATCTGCAGGGCAGCGCTGCGGGGTGACCGCGACAGCGCGAACGCTTCGGGGTCGGGCGTTGTCTGGTCGATAGTGCGCGCAAGCCGCGTGAGGTAATTATCCAGGCGCTGTGCTGGCCCCTCGCCGCTACAGGCGACGAGCAGGCATAAAAGGCTTGAGGCCAGCAGCCACCGGCCCATTCGATCAGGCGGCGCGCAGAGCGATTCCGAGCGTGTCCCGGCCCAGCGCGTCGGTTGCTGCATCGTTCTGCCAGACGCTGGTGCCGTTGATGAGCACTTGGGTGACTACGCCATCGGAGCGATTAACCATTTGTTGGTGTTCAAAGAGCTCGCGGTAGATGAGTTCACGCCCCTTGTCGCAATCGTGATGCTTCAGGGCCTCAGGATCGATGAGGGTGATGTCAGCTCGCGCGCCAAGTTCCAGTGAACCCGCGTCGAGGTTGAAAAACTCAGCGGGCTCGCGGGTCAAACGCCGGACCATCTGCGCTACGGTTGCAAGGCCCTTCTGCTGGGCCAGTCGCAGGGACATTAAATTCGTGTCGAAAAAGGCCATATTGGTGATGTGCGCGCCTGAATCGTTAAAGCCCGGGAGCGCGTCCGGATCGAGCAGGAAGTCCAGGGTCGCGCGATTGCCAACGTTGCCAACATCTGCCCAGAAGCGGAAATTACGATCGTATTCACGCAGCATGTGCAGCATGAAGTTGGCATCGTCCATGATGGGTGCCGGAAACTGGCTGAAGACTTCACGCTCGAGCTCAGAGCGCGCCTGGTCAGCGCGCCCTGCCTGGAAGGCAATCAGGCGGTCAAGCACCTGCTGGAAAGACTCGCCGTTCCACTCAGGCACTGGCGCATCATCGAATACCAGCAGCTTGAAGTCACGAATGACCAGCGAGTCGGGCATGCCCAACTTGGCCTTCAGGTGGGCGAGATTAAAGCCCTGTCGGCCGTGTAACCAGTCTCGCCGGAAGTCTTCGATGAACGCTGGATCATTGAGCAGGGCGCGCCGGCCCTCAACATCGTCATATTCCTTGGCGATCAGCTGGCAGGCCGAATCCAGTTCCTCAAACATCGGGCTGACGATGCCGTCAGACCAGAGACGGAAATTCGTGCCGAGGGCCTGGAAGTGCATGTTGCCCTTGAACAGCTTGCTGTTCATCAGTTTGGCAAAACCGAGGAAAGCGCGTGACGCTTTCGGCAAGAGTGCAAATTCCATTACGCTGAGGGCCGAGGTTTTCAGCGCCTTGCCATACAGCAGGCCGCTCGTGAACGCGAAGTAGGTAAAGGCCTTCAGGCGGTTTTCGATAATGGGTGTGGTCTGCCACACGCGCCCTTTATCGCGCACGACCTGCAGCAGTCGCTTCATCTCGCGACGCGGCGCGAACTGGGTGGGTATCCGCTTGTCTGTGTGGGGCGCGTTCGCCAGGTAGTGAAAGGGCAGCCCATCGGTGCTGAGGCCGAGGAAGCCCTGGTCGAGTGCTTTTTCGAGGAGTTTCGCCATCTGTTCCAACTCGCCATCGGTGGGCTCGCGGCTGATACTGGCCTCCAGGCCCATGACTTCAATGCGCAGCATGGAATGTGGCAGGAAGGAGGCGACGTTCGGCCCCAGCGGCATGTCATCAAAGTGGTCCATGTAGTCGCCGGTGTTGTCCCAGGTCACCGCGTCGACGCATTTAGCCAACACTTTCTTGGGAATATTCTCCACCCGGGTAAAACAGTCCACGATCGGGTTGCTGTCGCCGATGATCTGTTTGCCGAATGCGGTGCCCAGGCTACAGTTGCCTACCACGACGGTCGTGGTCCCGTGCCTCACCACTTCTGCCAGCCCCGGCTCGAGGTCGACTTCGAGATCGAGATGCGTGTGAATATCCAGCAGCCCGGGCATGAGCCACTGGCCGTCTGCTTCAATAAGCTCTTTCGCGCCGTTTTTAGGCAGGTTGATGCCCCTGGCCGCGATACGCCCATCGCGTATGGCGACGTCCTCGCGTCGTGCTTCTTCACCACTGCCGTCAAAGACGAGGGCGCCGCGTATCAGGGTGTCCCAAGCGATTCGTGCCATGGGTTCCAGCTCCTTCTGTTGCTCAGGGCGCCTAGTTTGACCTCGACGAGGTCTGTCTTCAATGGTCTTTGACGATCGATAATGGACAAAAAAGACGCCTTTCAAGTGCCTGATTCGGAGGCAGCTATAGCCCCGACAAGCCAGTGAGTGCTGCGCCTTGCCTCAGGTAATCGGGAGCAATAGGGTCTAAGCTTACGCAGACTGCGGTGCTGGCTGCAGTCAGAGACAGGGAGACAAAAACCCCAATGCAACGGCTGCTCAATAAAGTGTTCACAGGTCTGATGGGACTGGTGTTCCGGTTTTCCAGCATACCCTCGCAGATAGTATTTGCCGGCCCCGGCTGTGCAGAGCAACTTGCTAAACATGTAGCGCGACTCGGCTACCAGCGCGTCCTGGTTGTAACCGACCGCGTGCTGGTTGATCTCGGCCTTGCGGCGGGTTTCCGGGCGTCACTGGAGGCGGCGGGTTGTGAGGTGCAGATCCACGACGGCATCCTGCCTGATCCCACTGATCTCGCCGTTGAAGCCTGTCTTGATACACTCAGGGCGCAGGATTCCGACGCCATCGTTGCCCTGGGCGGCGGCTCGGTGATAGATGCCGCCAAGGCCATGGCAGCCAGTGCCACGAATGGTCCAGTCTCTCAGCTGGCGGGCTTTGGCAAAGTCAAAAACAATCCCATCCCATTATTCGCGGTGCCGACCACGGCGGGTACCGGCTCTGAAGCGACGATCGTTGCGGTGATCTCCGACGCCGAGACCCACAAGAAACAGTTCATTCTCGGCGCAAATCTGTTGCCTGGCGCCGTGGCTCTCGACCCCGCCTTGCAGCTCAGTATGCCGGCAAGTGTCACGGCCGCGACCGGTGCTGATGCGCTAACCCATGCGATCGAAGCCTATCTCAGCCGCCTGGCGAACGACGATATCAGGCGCAGCGCTGCAGCCGCGGTTCAGACGATATTCCATTACCTGCCCGCGGCCTGCAGCGTGGGCGATGACATAGACGCCAGGGAGGCAATGGCGCTGGCTGCCTATCAGGCGGGCGCAGCGCTTAACCAGGGCAGTGTCGGTACCGTTCACGCGATTGCGCATCAGCTGGGAGCTCGATACGGCACGCCACACGGGGTCGCCAACGCCGTGGTCCTGCCACCCGTGCTGGATTGCTATTTGCCATCCCAGGCTGTGCCCTTGGCCTTACTCGCTGCGAAAATCGGCGTATGCGAGGCCAGCGACAGCGAATCAGAGCGTGCGCTTAAATTCATTGCGGCCGTTCGAGACCTGCTGCGCGATGTAGGCCTTGCGTCAGCGCTGCCCGATTTGAACCAGAGCGACATCAATGCGCTGGCTGTCGATGCCGAGGCTGAGTGCCGCCAGTATCCCGTGCCATACTTCCTGTCCCGCGATGAGTTGGAATCCGTGCTGGAAACCCTCATTGATGCCTGAATTATGAAGGAGACAATAACAATGAACATGATGCTCGCGCGGAACGCCTGCGCGCTGTTGTTGAGCAGCTTGGCCGTCTTTACGCAAGCTGCTGAAAAACCCAACATCCTGGTGATCTGGGGCGACGATATCGGCTGGTCCAACCTCAGCGTTTATCACCGAGGCTTGCTTGGCGGCAGCACACCGAATATTGATCGCATCGCCAAGGAGGGCGCGATGTTCACTGACTACTATGGTGAACAGAGCTGCACCGCGGGTCGCTCGGCCTTTGTCACTGGGCAGCATCCCCTGCGCACAGGGCTTTTGAAAGTAGGTTTGCCGGGTGCGGATATCGGTATCAGGCCGGAGGACCCAACCATTGCCCAGCTGCTGAAGCCTCACGGTTATACCTCCGGACAGTTCGGTAAAAACCACCTCGGCGATCGCGATGAATTTCTGCCGACCAATCACGGCTTTGACGAGTTTTTCGGCAACCTCTACCACCTCAACGCCGAGGAGGAGCCTGAAACCTATTTTTACCCCGAGGACCCGGAGTTTAAAAAACGGTTCGCGCCGCGTGGCGTGATCCGCTCCTTTGCTGATGGCAAGATCGATGATACGGGGCCACTGACGCGCAAGCGCATGGAGACTGTCGACCAGGAGTTCACCGATGCGGCCTTAAAGTTTATGGATCAGGCTCATTCGGATGACAAGCCCTTTTTTGTCTGGTTCAACGCTACACGCATGCACGTATGGACGCGCCTTGCCCCTGAGTGGGATGGCAAGTCGGGTTACGGCCTCTACGCCGATGGCCTGATGGAGCACGATCATCACGTCGGGCAGTTGCTGGATAAGCTGGAAGAGTTGGGCATAAGCGACAACACCATCGTCATCTATTCAACGGATAACGGTTCCCAGACCGGCACCTATCCCGACGGCGGGATGGAGCCCTTTCGCGGTGAAAAAGGGTCTACCTGGGAAGGGGGTTTCCGCGTACCTGCATTGATCCGCTGGCCCGGTGTGGTTGAGCCCGGCCGTGTGATCAACGACATCTTTTCCCACCAGGATTGGCTACCAACACTGCTGACCGCCGCCGGGGAGCCCGGCATTGCGGACAAGCTCAAGGCCGGGCACCGAGCGGGAGACAAGACTTATCGGGTCCATCTTGATGGCTTCGACCAGACAGAATTGCTAGCGGGTACGGGGCCGGGTACTCGCAGCAACATCTACTATTTCGATGACAACGCCAACTTCAATGCCATGCGCTGGAATGATTGGAAGATACACTTTGCACTGATGCCGATTGGCTGGGCTGGGCCGCGGGAGACCCTGAATTTCCCGCGCTCGGTGCACCTGCGCTCGGACCCCTATGAGACCTCGCTGGAGTCGGGCCTGTATGCACGTTTCTACGCCGACCAGATCTGGTTATTCGTGCCGGTGCAGCAGGAGGTGGGCAAGTGGCTTGCCACCTTCCGTGAATTTCCGCCGCGCCAGGCGACGGCCAGTTTCACGATCGACAGGCTGATGACGCAGATGCAGCAAATGCTGCAAATGCGCTCGATGGGTGCGGGAGCCGCTGCTCGGGGAGCCGCCGCAACGGGCGCGAGCCAGCCGAGTGCGCCTTAGAAGTAGAAATTGAGCTGAGCGAACAGCGAGGGCCCGGTGCTGAGCTGCAGGCCGGCAACCGGCGAGTCCAGGCCGCCGAACTCGGTGCCATTGCTACCGAAGGGCACATTCAGTGCGGCCAGGAGTTGCAGGTTCTGCTCGACGCTGTAGTCGAGCACAAACTGGGCAAGCCCTGAGCCGTCGCCCAGGTTGATAAAGGCGTTTGGCGTAAGGTTGATCAGCGGCGTCATCTCAACGGTGATGCCCCCTGCAAAGTAGTGACGGCCAAGCGTAAAGAGCTCCCCCCGGGCCAGCCGCACAAGCAGGTCGGTTTGTTGTTCGAGCTCGCTATAGTCGTCTTCGTGCAGCCCCATGTCGTTAAAGAAATACTCCGCAAGGCCACTCATGTTTTTGCCCCAGGCGACCCAGCTGATGGTGTAGTTCACGACGGCGCTCAGGTAGGAATCCAAATCGGTGTCGGTCAACATCACATCGCCGCGCAGGATGGCACCTCCAACGCTGGCGATGCCTCCCGCGCTGAAATTATCGTCTTCATAGTGGCGCGCCGCCAGCAGATCCAGCTCCTGCGCACCCACGAAAGCGTGGTACTTCACGGCTGTCGTGTTGACATCGGCGCTTGGATCGCCGCTCGAGTCACGCCGCCACACCTGCACTGCCTGAACGTCGCTGCCGTTATCAAATAGATATTGGCCGTAGAGCATGTCGTCGCCGGTCTTGAATTCTGTATCGATGGCGGCCGGGTCAAAGGGGTTAAAGAAATCCACTGGATTGTAGAATAAGCCGTTTCCCCAACTAACCGCTTGCCGGCCGAGCTTTAGCACCGTCTTGTCGCCGGTGTAGCCCAGTTGCAGGCGATCCAGCCGATGCAGCAGAATGCGATTGTCGTCATCGCTGATAACATGGGTCAGATTCAGCAGCCGCCTGTCGTCATCTGGCGCTGTTCTCGGCCCGAGTGCATTACCGTCCAGGTCTCTGGCAAGCTCCAGCGTATCGCCAGTACGCAGGATCATCTGATAGTCCCCCTGCCAGCGCCAGGCTTTGCGACCGCCGCTCACGATCAGGCGCAAATCCGCGTTGAGATCCTGACTGGGCGTGCCAATCAGCTCCCGCAGCAGGCTGTCATCGGGATAGGTGCCGTACAGGTACTGGGCGGCGAGCCGCCCGCTTTGCAGACCCAGTAGCTCGGCGTTTACGGGCAGCGAAAACGCCAGGCTCAGCAGCCAGAAATACCGTGACATCAGTCGCCAGCAGCCTTGCCGGCTCGCCTGTCGTCGCTCACGATCCTGCCGTCCACCATACGCACGAGGCGCCGACAATAGTCCATCACACGAGTATCGTGGGTGGCAATGACGAAGGTAATGCCCCGTTCCGTGTTGAGTTTCAGGAACAGCTCTACCAGCTGCACTGCGGTTTTGGAATCAAGATTAGCGGTGGGTTCATCCGCCAGCACCAGCGTCGGGTCGGAAACAATGGCCCGGGCTACGGCAACGCGCTGTTGTTGGCCACCGGAAAGCTGGCTGGGTCGGCGATCTTCCATGCCGGCAAGATCGACCTCCGCCAGAATGGCCAGGGACTTTTCGCGGCGCTCGGCGGCTGCTACCCCCTGCACCTGCATCACGAATTCGACGTTTTCCTGCGCGGAGAGCACCGGTACCAGGTTGTAAGCCTGAAACACGAAGCCGATGTTGCGCAGCCGCATATCGGCGAGGTCTCCTTTGCTGAGCTGATCCACCCGGTGCGTCCCGACCAGAATCTCGCCGCTGTCTGGCTTATCGAGGCCGCCCATGGCATTCAACAGGGTGGTTTTGCCCGAGCCCGAGGGCCCCGACAGGCAAACGAATTCCCCGGCGTCGATGTCGATGCTGACCTTGTCCAGGCCAGTAATGATCTGATCACCCTGGGTGAAGGTTTTGCACAATGCTTTGCAGGAAATTGCTGTCATAGCGATCGAGGTCAGTGTTGGGTCAGCGCTTCGATAGGGTTGTAGCGCGACGCGTGCCAGGCCGGCAGTACGCTGGCTGCCACGCCGAGTACCATCACCACCAGCGTGGACAAAAGCATGTCCTGTAACGCAAGCTCGGGGTAAAGCGTGCTGCCCATGCCGCCCATCTCCAGGCCTGCAGCCACGGCGGAGATATCGATGCCCTCCTGTAGAGGCAGGATCGTCGCGACGCTCAGCACGTTTCCCAGTAGCAGGCCCAGGAAGAGCAGCATGCCGCTTTCCAGCAAGACCTGGTACAAAACCCACTGGGGTCGCATGCCGAGGGCCATCATCAGGCCAATCTCTCGCACGCGCTCAAACACAGCCATCACCAGCGTATTGACCAGGCCGAAGGCCAGCGCGATGAAGATCACCACCATAATGATGATATTGAAGTTACTCTGAACCTCGATCATGGTGCCGAGATAGGCGTTCAGCACCATCCACGGCTGTGTTTCAAGATCGTCGCCTGCCGCCTCGGCAATGTCCTGCCACCAGCGCTCAACATCGCGATAGTTGCCCCCGGTAAGGGCCACCTCGGAAATCTGGTCGTCAATCCCCAGCATTTGCTGCAGGGTTTTACGACCGACATAGGCGTTGATCTCCTCTGTGGACTCCAGCCGCGCAGAATAGATGCCCACGATGCGCATACCGCGGTCTGCCACCTCGTTGTCTGGATCCTGGGACATGATCACTACACGCTTGCCTAGCTCTGTTTCCAGGCGCTCGGCGAGCTTGCGACCGATCACGATGCCACGGTCGCTGATGGACTCGAGGAAGCGGCCCTCTACAATCGTATCCGGCTGAAAGCCCAGGGCAATCTCGCCATCGGGTTCTACGCCCAGCAGCTGCACGCCACGGTTATCCCGCTCGCTCGATATCATGCCCGGGACCTTGAGCCGCGCTGTCCAGGCGGTAACCGGCGGCTGTTGCAGTGCTTGCAGCAGCGCTCCTGACGGCATATCGATACGATTCACGACACTCGGGTCGTCACGATAGTCGGGATGGTGGAGCTGAATCTCCCCGGGCAGCACGCGCAGCCCTGCGGATACCATCTCATCCAGCATGCCGCGGAACATCGCGCTGAATAGAATCATCGCCCAGACACCCACCGTGATAGCGGTCAGCATAATGAGCGTGCGGCGATAGTTGCGCCACAGATTACGCCACGCGAGCGTTGCGAGAATGGCGGGCGAGGGGCGCGGTTCGGCCATATTACACGGCTCGCATGGCCGAGACCGGCTGCAGCACATAGATGCGCAGTGCCGGATAGATAGCGGCCAACAGGCTGCCAATTAAGACGACAGCCGGCCCCAGCAGCAGGCTGTACAGATTCAGCTCAGGGTGGAGGGTGGAAGGCAGGTTATATTGGCTCATGGCTTCTTCCATGCCGGGCAGAGACAGGCCGTAAAACATGAAGTAAGCCGTCACGGCACCGCCCAGTAGGCAGCCCAGAATCGTCCCCAGTAGGGCCATACTGGCGGTTTCCAGCAGGACCAGGCGCGATAGGCCGCTTGGCCGCAGCCCCAGTGCCATCATCACGCCGAACTCCCGGGTTCGTTCGAGTACCGACATCAGCTGGGTGTTGAGCACACTGAAGGCAACAAGGATGACAAGTACGCCATACATCACCACAGCGCTGAAAGAGTCGGCCAGAATGGCCTGTCTCAGGCCAGGCTGCAGTTCATTCCAATCGCGCACGGCGAGCGATGTCTGACCGAGTTCTGCTCGCAGTTGCGCTTCGGCGGGCGCCACATCGGGCAGGGTGGGTACGTGAATCACGATCTTGTGTACGGCGCCCTCCATGCTAAAGATGCTTTGAAAATAGCCCAGCGGCAGCGCAGCGATAGCACGGTCGAGGTCAACCAGCCCGGTATCAATGAGGCCGACGACGGTCGCGATACCAGCTGCAAAAGAGCCATCACGCCCTGATCCGAGCAGAGTGATCTCGTCACCGATAGCAACTTTCAGATTGCTGGCCAGCACTGTGCCGATAACGATCTCTTCAGCGTTCATTGCGCCAAGATAGCGGCCTTCGCTCACCAGCCCGGGCAGGCTCGAGACGGCGGCCTCAAACTCGGGCTCCACACCGAGCACCTCGATACCGAAGGAGCGCTCTTCGCTGGAGGCCAGTGCGAAGGCGCCGGCGCGAGCCGCAACAGCAGCGTCAGGCAGGTTCTCTCTTAGCTGCGCAGCCAGCTTTATGCCGTCGGGGACGGTATAACGCATTCGGGGCTCGTCCAGATATTTTTCGTGCTGTACCTGCACGTGCGCGGTGAGCATGGCGAGGCTGGATTCAATCATCAGGCCATAGGTGCCAAACTGAAAGGCGACGAGGAATACCAGCAGGCCGTTGCAGAACACCATGGCGCCCACGGTCAGCCAGGTGCGACGCCCGTGACGCCAGAGGTTACGCCAGGCCAGGCGCGATGCAATGCTCACTGCCGTGGGTTTCTCAAGTTTGACAGCGTAAAGACGTTTGCGGGCAGATCGACGTCGAACTCGGTGTTGAGCACCTTGATCTCTGTCCACTGATCGGGCTTATCGACCTCTTGCATGCGCATAATCGTCGCGACGCTGCGACCGCCCATCTGTTGAATATCGCTGGCTGTGTAAGTCTTTACCAGCACGTCGTCCTGATCCCAGAACTGTTGTTCGAGCATCACGTAGTCGTCGCGGATCGTGAACACCTCGCGTCCCCAGACCACGGCTGCGTCCTCATGCGGCGTTGATTCGATCACCCACACGGTGTGCTCGCCCTCCTGGCGCGTCTCCACCAGGCGGTGGTCATATTGGTCGATAACATCGGTGGATTTGGCGATATCCTTGTTGGACAGGTCTGAGCCCATCCAACTCTGGCTCATCATCGACGAGGGCACCTTGATCACGCGATTGATCTTGGGCGCATAGGTCCACATGTTGTTGTCGGCCAGCAGGGTGCCGTTGCCCGCGTCCTTGGTGGGCGCGGTGACGCGCACCAGGGACTTTTTGGTGCCCTCGGTCCAGCTGCGCATGCTCATCGAGCGCTGCCAGTCGGGGCGCTGGATGGTCATGCTCATCTCACCGTAAGACGTCGCACCTCGCCAGTGTTCCATGGCCCCTTCGATAATATCGCGAGGGTTGATGTCCGCCGCGCCTGGCAGCGCGATAAGCCACAGCAATAGCGCTGCGGGAATGGCGCCAAGGCCTTGCCTAAATACCCAGCGCATTTTTGACGCGGCCCGCATGAGCCAGCAGATTGGGATGCTCGTCCCCGGGCGTCAGCTTGACCCACCCCGAGAAGCCCTGACAGACGAAGAGATCGATATCCGCCTGGGTCAGCTTGTCTCCCACCAGCCAATCACGTTCGGCCAGGGCCTTCTCGAGCGCGTCCCAGGCGAAAGCAAGACGCTGCTGCCCGCGCTCCGCCAGAGCCGGTATCTGTTCAACATCGAGCGGGCCAGGCAGCGCGCGCCCCTTGAAACCTGGCGTACTGTTGCGGAAGGCTTCTGCAATGCCCATGAAGGCAGTGTTAAACAGCTTGTGCATCTCACCGAGAACCTGCGCTTTCTCCAGCGCAGTGCTGCCCATCAAGGGCCGCTCCGGATAAAGCGCCTCGAGATAGCTACAAGCGGCGACGACCTCAGTGATGAGAGCCCCCTCATCGGTGACCAGGGCAGGCACGGTGCACAGCGGGTTTACCTCGCGAAATTCATCCGACAGTTGCGCCTGGTTGGCCATGTCGACCTGTTCGGTATCGATATCGATACCTTTGTAGTTGATGAATAACTGCAATCGTTGCGGGTTTGGAGCTGGATCAAAGGTATAGAGTTTCATGCCTGCGTGCTGTCCTGAATTTGTGGCCCTGAATTGCTAGCAGACTAGACTTCCGGCAGCGATCCTGCCAGTAAATTACCCCCTGGCCGAGTTTTACCGCATCGAGAATGTGGCTATAATGCGCGCCCTGTTAATTGAGGACTCTACCGTGACAATCCGAACTTTTCTCAGCGCACTGGCCCTGATCACAGCCTCGGCGGCCTACGCACAGGATATCAGCGAGGCGCAGCGAGCCGCTATTGAGGGTCGCATCAGCCCCGTTGGGCAGGTGTGCTTGCAGGGAGATAGCAGCTGCGGCGGTGCCGTCGCTGTGGCGGATGGTGGTGGTGCGCGCTCCGGCGAGGACGTGTACAACACAGCCTGTATGGCCTGCCATACGACGGGGGCGGGCGGTGCGCCCATGTTGGGCGACGCCACTGCCTGGGTGGATCGCATCGCCAAGGGCACCGACGTGCTCTATGACCACGGTATCAACGGCATTGCCGGTACTGCC
The DNA here is from genome assembly GCA_038748065.1 of Pseudomonadota bacterium. Lineage (GTDB taxonomy): Bacteria > Pseudomonadota > Gammaproteobacteria > Pseudomonadales > Halieaceae > JBCDJG01. The sequence goes on along the minus strand of JBCDJG010000031.1, from coordinate 18,392 downwards.
ATGATGGCCAAGGGCGGCTGCATGGATTGCTCAGACGACGAAATTATCGCTGCAGTGGACTACATGATCGACGGCAGCCAGTAGTTCGAGGCCGCCCGACGCGAAAAGCCGCGATATCGCGGCTTTTTTTTGTCCATAATCTGGCCGCCGGAAGCGCGGGAGTTTGCTAGAGTAAGGTGACTTCGCGACCCGAGTGAGACGCCGTGCGTGCATTGATTCCCCTACTCTTTACCCTGCTTGCTGTCATATTGCTGCAAAGCTGCGCCGAGGAAGCGCCACCACGGCCCATCGTTGAGGTCGTTATCGATGAGGTGGTCTCCGAGCCCTACCGGCCGCAGTCTGAGTACGTAGGGCGCCTGCTTGCCCGGGACGATGTCACGATTGAGGCCCGGGTCAGCGGTTATCTTTTGACCAGAGACTTCCGCGAGGGAGAGGTTGTCGAGGCGGGGGAGGTGCTCTTCACCATCGAAGCCTCTGAGTACGAGGCGGCACTGGCTCGGTCGAAGGCCGACCTGGCGGCGGCCGTTGCCAATCAGGCCAATGCCCAACGGAACTTCAATCGCGGTAATGATCTGCTCCCCAAGGGGGCGATCTCCCAGGCGGAGATGGACGATCTCACCGCCAAGAAACTCGATGCTGATGCCCGCATCGAATCTGCGAAAGCGCAAATCACGAGCGCCGAGGTCAATCTGGGGTTTACCGTCATACGGGCGCCAATCACTGGCCGCATCGGCCGCAGCACAGCCAGCGTGGGGGATCTCGTCGGTCCCACCTACGGCCAACTCACGACACTGGTCAGCATTGATCCGATTGAGGCGCTATTTCAAATCACAGAAGCGACGTATGTGGCCGCGATTGGTGCTCGATCTGTTGACAACCCCACCGCGGATGACGTGGCAGATATCGAGGTCAGCCTGGAGCTTACGAACGGTCTGATCTATCCCGAGGTGGGCAAAATTGATTACATCGCCAATCGGGTTGACGAGACCACGGGCACGCTGGAGGCGCGCGCACGCATTCCCAACCCCAGCGGTCTGCTGGTGCCGGGACAGTATGTTCGGGTACTGCTACAGGACACCCAGCTCATCGAAGCGCTGTTCGTGCCGCAGTCCGCGGTGCAGGCGGATCAGCAGGGCAGTTTCGTATTGGTGGTCGATGGCAGCAACCAGGTGGTGCGCCACAACGTCGAACTCGGCGATCGCTTTGACCAGATGGTGCTTGTGAATAAGGGGGTTGAGCAGGGCGAGCGGGTCATCGTGCGAGGCCTGCAGCAGGTGCGACCCGGTATGCCAGTGAAGATTCGGTCCCTGCCTGCCGAAGAGGCCTGAGTTATGTTCAGTGCCTTCTTTATCGCGCGGCCCAAGTTTGCCATGGTGATCTCGCTTGTGCTGTCTCTGGCGGGAGGGTTGTCGATCTACCTGCTACCGGTGACGGAGTACCCGGCTATTTCACCCCCTAATATCGTGGTCAATGCAACCTATCCTGGTGCCTCCGCCGAGGTCGTGGAAGCAACCGTTGCGACCCCTATCGAGGACGCCGTTAACGGCGTGGAGGACATGATTTACATGTCGTCCAAAAGCGCCAATGACGGCAGCTACAGCCTGACCGTGACCTTCGAGGTGGGCTCCGATCCCGATATGGCGCTGGTCAGGGTGCAAAACCGCGTCAAGCTGGCAGAGCCTATGCTGCCTAGCGAAGTCGCGGCCATGGGTCTGTCGGTGGACGAGCAGTCGCCGGACATCCTGAAAATCATCAGCTTTACCTCCCCCGACGGTTCCCTTGATTACAAGTTCATTTCGAACTACGTCAAGATCAATATTCAGAACGCCATCGCACGCCTGGAAGGCATTTCCAGTGCGACGATCCTGGGCGAGGCTGCGTACTCCATGCGCCTCTGGCTGGACCCCGACAAGATGGCCAATCTGTCTCTGTCCGTCGTGGATATCCGCAACGCACTCAATGAGCAGAATATCCAGGTGGCTGCAGGCAAGATTGGCGCACCGCCCTTTGATGGCACGCTGCAAACGGAGTACACACTGCAAACCAAGGGCCGTCTGCAGGACGTGGAAGAGTTCAACAACATCGTGCTACGCGCTCGCGCTGACGGATCAGCTATATACCTGCGCGACGTGGCTCGGGTCGAACTGGGGCAGTCGGACTATAACTTCTACGGCGAGACGAATGGCGAGCCGGCCGTTAACCTTGCCATGTACCAGCTGGCCGATGCCAACGCCCTGGCGGCCGGTGAATCCGTTAACCAGCTTCTGGAAGAGCTGTCAGCGGAGTTCCCCCCGGGCCTGGATTATGTCATCGGTTACGACACCACACGCTATGTCGCTACAGCGGTGCAGCAGGTTGTGAGCTCGCTGTTCGCGGCGGTAGCCCTGGTGATAGCGATCACCTACGTCTTTCTCGGCAGCTGGCGCGCGACGCTGGTTCCTACGCTGGCGATTCCGGTCTCGCTGATCGCCACCTTTGCGGTCCTGCTGCTGACGGGTATGTCGATTAACACGGTCACACTCTTTGGCCTCATACTCGCGATTGGTATCGTCGTTGATGATGCCATCCTGGTGGTAGAAAACTGCGATCGACACCTGCGTGAGGATCCGGAGCTTGCGCCGCGTGATGCGGCACTCGTTACGATGCAGGAGGTTGGCGGTGCGGTCATCGCCACGACCCTGGTGCTATTGGCGGTCTTTGTGCCGGTGGCCATGCTGCCGGGTATCACCGGCGAGATGTACCGGCAGTTCGCGGTCACGATCTGTGTGGCCGTGCTTTTTTCTTCATTGAATGCGCTGACGCTCGCCCCGGCCCTCTGCAGTCTGCTGCTGAAGCCAGGGCAGGCCAAGGAAGCGCGCTGGTACCAGGCTTTTACCGCCGGCTTCGACCGTGTCACAGCAGGCTACACCCGTGGGGTGGCCTGGGTACTGCGCAAGCTGTCGGTGGTTGTGGTGGTGTTTGCTGCCTGGATGGGCGCCCTCGCTTTCGGCGTACTGTCCACCCCTACAGGTTTCGTGCCCGATGAAGACAAGGGCGCGCTGTTGATTAATGTACAGCTGCCGGATGCCTCTTCGCTGAATCGCACGAAGGATGCCATGGATAAGGTCGCAGCAATAGCGGCTCAGGATCCGGCGATCGAAACGGTAACGGCGATTACCGGCTTTTCAATCCTGACGGGCGCGATGGTAAGTAATGGCGGCACGCTCTTTGTAGTGCTGAAACACTGGGATGAGCGCACCGACCAGCAAGACCTGGTGTTCAGCGTTGCTCAGCGTATTAATGGCATCGCTTTCCAGCAGGTGCCGGAGGCGCAGGTCTTTGCGATAACACCGCCCACGGTATCCGGCATGGGCGCCGTGGGTGGGCTGGAATTGATGCTGCAGGATACGCTGTCGCGGTCCCCCGCCGAGCTCGCATCGGTGGTGAATAATATGATCGTAGACGGCAACCAGACGCCCGGCCTGAGCAACGTTTTCAGCACCTACCGGGCCAACGTGCCCCAGTACTTTATCGACGTGGACCGGGTTAAGGCCAAAAACCTGGGGGTCTCGCTGAGCGAAATTTTCGCCACACTTCAGGCCCAGATGGGCTCACTGTATATCAACGACTTCAACAAGTTCGGGCAGACCTACAAGGTCATTATGCAGGCCGAGGCGCCCTATCGTGCGGACCTGTCCGATCTCGATCACTTTTACCTGAAGTCGAGTGCGGGCGAGATGATTCCCCTGAGTACGTTCGTGACAACGCGACCCATCCTGGGCCCGGACATAGCCGCTCGCTTCAACCTGTATCGCTCCGCGTCGCTCCTGGCCACGGTGCCGCAGGGTTTCAGCTCAGGGCAGTCTATGTCGATCCTTGAAGACCTCGCTGGGCGAACCTTGCCCAGTGGTTACCGCATCGAGTGGACAGGGCTTGCCTACCAGGAGCGGGAGGCGGGTTCTGCAGCCATTCTCGCTTTCGGCCTGGCGCTGATCTTCATTTACCTTTTTCTCGTGGCGCAATACGAAAGCTGGTCGATACCCTTCGCCATTATCCTGGTGGTGCCTATGGCGATTGGCGGTGCGATTGCAGCACTCGCGTTGACTGGCGTGGCGCTGAATCTTTACGCACAGATCGGCCTGGTGCTCCTCATTGGTATGGCGGCGAAGAACGCGATCCTGATCGTCGAGTTTGCCCGCAAGCGGCGTGAAGAGGATGGTGATGAGATCGTTGAAGCCGCGCAGACCGCCGGCCGCTTACGATTCAGGGCGGTGTGTATGACGGCTATTTCATTCATCCTGGGCATCCTGCCACTGGTGTTCGCTAGCGGTGCGGGGGCCTTCGGGCAGATGTCTCTGGGCATCACCGTATTCGGCGGCATGCTGGCGGCACTGCTGGTAGGAACTTTCTTTATCCCCGGCTTCTACGCCATCGTGCAGGGCTCGAGGGAGAGCATCAAGTCACGCCTGTTCGCGACCGCGTAGGAGAATTTGAGCAGGTGTGTCCGCGCAAGTGTAAAGGCACAGGCCTACTCGATTTGCTTGCGGCCCAGAATAAAGAGTAAGGCCTTCCTCATCTGGACGAGGATGGGGCAGACCGGGCAGTGCCCGTCGTAAATTATCTCCAACTGCTGAAGCGCCTCGGCCGCTTGCCCTTCAGACACGGGTTTGCCTTGCACCACCTGTCGCATAGCCGTCCTGCGCGCTCCAGACAATCTCGCCCTTGGCGTTAGCGTCGTCAACGAGCATGTCGACATCGGGTGAGCCGTTGAAGCGTCCTGGAATGCTCGCGTTCATGCGAGGGGCCTCTGATAGAAAATCTAAATTAATGCGATACGCACAATCAAATTTACCTATAGCTTGATACACCTTAGCCTTGCGGCCTTACAAAGTCTCGCCTTTCATTCAAACGGAGCAAGCCATGAGCGCCATCGAACGTGTACCCAATGTTGTCTTCAAAACCCGCGTACGGGATGAGTCTGTAGAGGGTGAAAACCCATTCCGCTGGGAAGATAAGACCAGCGCCGACATCTTTGGCGGCAAGAAAGTCGTCCTCTTCGCTCTGCCCGGCGCCTTCACGCCGACCTGCTCCTCCAACCACCTGCCCCGCTATGACGAACTGTTCGACGAGTTCGCGGCGCAGGGTGTAAACGAGATCATCTGCCTGTCCGTCAATGATGCCTTCGTCATGTTCAAGTGGGGCCAGTCGCTGGACAACAAGAACATCACGCTGCTGCCCGACGGTTCCGGTGAGTTCACGCGGAAAATGGGCATGCTGGTCGACAAGGCCAACCTGGGCTTCGGTATGCGCTCCTGGCGCTACTCCATGCTTGTCGACGACTGCAAGATCGAGAAGATCTTTGTAGAACCAGATTTCGACGACAACTGCCCCACCGACCCCTTCGAGGTGTCCGATGCAGACACCATGCTGGCCTACCTTAAGGGTACCGAGTCCGAAGGCGTCTCAGCACCCCGTAAGGCCTTCGAAGGCTAAAACGCCAAGCATTCAATCAGCCCGCGATGGCGATGCTATCGCGGGCTTTTTTATGCGTGCACCGCGACTTCAGGCAAAAAGGTCTTTCAGGCCAGCCAGGGTTTCCTGCCCCCGCGTTTCATTGGCAGCCTCGTCCGCGGCGTCCCCGCCTTGCCACTGCAGGTCGTCAGCCGGTAGCTCATCGATAAAGCGGCTCGGTTCACAGTCGATCAATTCGCCAAACTGGCGGCGCTTGCGTGCCAGTGTCATTGCCAGCGTCTGCTGTGCCCGGGTGATGCCCACGTAAGCCAGCCGGCGCTCCTCAGCGATACCGTCTTCCTCAATACTCGCCCGGTGCGGCAACAGGTTTTCTTCCATGCCCATGATAAACACATGCGGGAATTCGAGCCCCTTGGATGCGTGCAGCGTCATGAGCTGGACGCTATCCGGTTGGGCATTCTCTTCTTCCTGCTGTTCCATCAGGTCGCGCAATACCAGCCGGCTGATCGCCTCGTCCAGGCCGACAGCGTCTTCCGTCATCACCCGCTGAAGGCTATCCAGCAGGAAATGTACGTTGCCCATACGACGCTCGGCGACATCCTCTGATGAGCTGATCTGGTTCAGCCATCCTTCGTAGTCGATGTCGCGCAGCAGTTGACGAATGCCGGAAACGCTACGTTCGCCCTGGCAGCGCTGGCGGCTCGTGCCAAGCCATTGGCTGAACTCGCACAGGCGACGCAGGCCGGCCTCCGGTAATTGGCCATCGCTGAGCCGACTGATTGCCTGGTTGAGGCTGCAGTGCTGGCTGTTGGCAAACTGGCCCAGCGCTTCCAGGGTTGCCGCGCCTAGCTTGCGGCGCGGCACATTGGCGATGCGCAGGAAAGCGTTGTCATCGTTTTCATTGATCAGCAGGCGCAGATAGGCCATGACATCCTTCACTTCATTGCGGGCAAAGAAGGATGTGCCGCCGCTCATCTGGTACGGCACCTGCTGTTGCTGCAGCGCCAGTTCCAGCGGTCGCGCCTGATGGTTGCCGCGATACAGGACGGCGTAGTCGCCGAAGCGGGTTCGCTTGCGCAGCTTGTGATCGAGAATCTCGGCCACCACCTGGTCCGCCTCGGCGTTTTCGTCATCACAGCGAATCACGCGGAGCGGGTCACCGTAGCCCAACTCAGACCATAGCGACTTGTCGAAAACGTGTTCGTTGTTGGCAATGAGGGTGTTGGCGGCCTTCAGTATGCGCGAGGTCGAGCGATAGTTCTGTTCAAGCTTCGTGACCTTGAGGCCGGGGAAGTCCGCCTGTAGCTGGGCGAGATTCTCGGGCCGGGCTCCGCGCCAGGCATAGATCGACTGGTCGTCATCGCCGACTACTGTGAGTGCGCCGCGCACGCCTACCAGCTGGCGAACCAGGAGGTACTGGCTGGCGTTAGTGTCCTGGTATTCATCGACCAGCAGGTAGTGCAGTCGGTTCTGCCAGCGCTCGAGTACCTCCGGGTGGTGCTGGAACAGCACCGTGGGTTTCAGGATGAGGTCATCGAAGTCCAGTGCGTTGTAGGCTTGCAGTGCGCGCTGGTAGCGCTGGTAGGCCTGGGCGCAAAGCAGGTCAGCCGGGCCCTTGGCCTCTGCCAGTGCTTCCGGCGGCAGTTTGCCATCGTTCTTCCACTGCGAGATGCGCTGCTGGATGACAGGCGCCTGATCGCCCTCGGCGCCATGCTCCTGGATCAGCAGGTCACGAATGAGATTCCGCGTGTCCTCGCCATCAAAAATGCTGAAGCCGTTCTTCAGCTCGAGCGTCTTGCGCTCCTCCCGGATGATGCGCAGGCCGAGCTGGTGAAAGGTGCTGACCATCAGGCCTTCTGCGCGAATGCCGAGCAGCTTGCCGACGCGATCGCGCATCTCTCTAGCTGCCTTGTTGGTGAAGGTGACCGCCGCGATGCGGTCGGCGCGCTTGCCGCAATCCTCGACGAGGTAGGCAATCTTTCGCGTGATAACGCTGGTCTTGCCGGAGCCGGCCCCGGCCAACACCAGCAACGGCCCATCGATATAGCGTACGGCCTCGCGCTGGCGAGGGTTTAGCTCGGTCACTGCGTGCTGCTACCAGTTCTCAATCAGTTCCATCCGGGGCAACGCGAGGTCGACCGTGGAATCGGCATTCAAGGCTGCGACCGTTGCGACAAAGAGCGCATCACGGGTCGGGAACCAGTCGGCATTGGCGACCCAGGCAAAGGCAAACAGGGTAACTTTGCCATCCTCTGCACCGGTCACAAAGGCTGCGGGAGCTGGGTCTGCCAGGGTACGGTGATCGTTGTTCATGAGCTCCAGCACAATGCTGCGGGCGCGCTCGATGTCGCTGCTGCCGGTGACCTCAAGGTTAAGCTCCACGCGTCGGTTTGGCGTGTGGCTGAAATTCACGATGGGGCTGGCTACCGCCAGAGCGGTGGGCATGTAAACGATCTGGCCGTCAAAGGTGCGGATCACGACCTGGTAGGCGGTGATGGCATCGATGGTACCGATCATGTCCCGGATCTTGACCATGTCGCCCGGGACAAACGGCAGCCGCGGCAGAAAGGGCAGCAGGAAGAACACCAGCACCGAGCCGACAATCACGACCAGCATGGCGATACCGCCGACGCCGCTGAGGTCGTAGCCGAGGGCCGCTTCGGCCGCCACCAGCACGGTGATCACGAGGATCATGGCATAAACGCCGCCAAAGAAGACCTTGACCACCCGGGAGTACTTGGAGCCGGGCTCGACCACCTTCGACACCAGGCGGTAAAGCAAGAAGATAAGGACGATGCCACCAACCATCGCTAGCAGCGCACTGAGCAGGACGTCTCCCCAGACGTTGAACTTGGCGAGAATCGCTTGCAGTTGTTCCATGGTGCAGCCCCTGAAAAAGAGAGGGAGAGACTACCATAGTTGCGAGCGTGTCAGCAGCGCTTGGACGCCCTAGAGTGACAGGTCCCACTGCACCCGGAAGCGCAGGTCATTTTCATCGAGATCGTCTTCTGAAATGTCGAGGTAGGAAACGTCCACGGTCAGCTTGTTGCGGTGACCGCGAAAGAACCAGTTCACTGCGGCGGAAATCTCGTTGTTCTGGCCGGCGTCGCTGTCTTCGAGCAGGTCGTCGACCTCCAGCGGATCGTTCTCACGGGTATTGAAGCGGCTTTGCATGCGCAGGCCAGCCCAGAGATAACTACCTGTACTCTCGTTGCTCCATTCCCAGCCCCGCGAGCCGTATGTCCAGGCTGAACTTTCCTCGGCAGTGGTCTGCGGGCTCGCTGCCAGCAGCAGGTATCCGAGAGACAGCGGGAGGTAATGAGCCCGATATCGCGGGCAGGGTTTGAGGTTCACTGTGCGGTGCATCCTTGAGCTGGACACATCATGCCAGCGCGGGCCGCATGGGGCCAACTCTGGCGCTAACCACGTCGCCAACCCTGTCGCTAACCCCGTCGCTGGCGAGATATGTCAGTGCCCGGTGGCCGATTGACACAGTTGGCGGCTGCGGGCAGTTCAACTGACTGAACGCTTCTTTGAATTGGTCGAGAGACGCTTGTCGCGACACAGCCTTCCGGTATGTTGTCGCCTCTGAATTCAAGGGAGCAATACCGTGAGTAACGACGCGCTGATTTTCGATGCGATCCGCACCCCGCGAGGCAAAGGCAAGCCCGGCGGTGGACTTTACGAGGTCAAGCCCATTGACCTCGTGACCAACCTGCTGGAGGCGATGAAAGAGCGCCATGAGCTCGACACAACGCAGGTTGAGGATGTGGTGCTGGCGACGGGCGAACCGGTTAACGAACAGGGCCAGAATATCGCCAAGACGGCGCTTGTTTATTCCAGCTGGGATGATGTCACGGTCGGAGCGCAGCTGCATCGCTACTGCGCTGGTGGCCTGGATGCGGTAAACACGGTGGCGATGAAGATCATGTCAGGCATGGAATCCATGGGTGCGGCCGGCGGTGTGGAAAGCATGTCGCGGCTCGGCATCGGTGCTTCCGGCGCCGCCGCTGGCGATGCCTGGGTGGCAATGAAGAGCTATGGGATTTCCCAGGGGCTGGGCGCAGACCTGATGGCCACGCTGGATGGATTCAGCCGCGAAGATGTGGATCGCTACGCCTGCTTGTCGCAGCAGCGAGCTGCCGCCGCGCGTGATGCGGGTTACTTTGATCGCTCGATTGTGCCCGTCAAGGATATCAACGGCGTGACTGTGCTGGATCACGACGAACTGATTCGCCCGACCAACATGGAGGGGCTGGCAAAGCTCAAGCCCTCCTTCACCATGTTCAACGACTTTGGCCACGGTGATTTCCTTAAGTTCAAGTATCCCGAGGTGGAGCGCGTGGAATGTATTCACACGCCCGGCAATTCTTCGGGTGTGGTTGATGGCGCGGCCCTGGTGCTGCTCGGCAATCGCGCCGCCGGCGAAGCCCAGGGCCTCAAGCCGCGCGCACGCATCCGCGCCTGTGCCGTTACCGGTTCCGAGCCGACCATCATGTTGGCTGGCCCTGCGCTAGCATCAGAGAAAGCGCTGGCACTGGCGGGTATGACGGTTGATGACATCGACCTGTTCGAGCTCAATGAGGCCTTTGCCTCCGTGGTGCTGCGCTACCAACGCCTGATGGGCGTGCCGGATGACAAGATAAACGTCAACGGTGGTGCGATTGCGATGGGCCACCCGATTGGCGCGACCGGCGCCATGATCCTCGGCACCCTGCTCGATGAGATGGAGCGCCGCGATCTGAATACCGGCCTGGCGACGCTGTGTGCCGGCGGCGGGATCGGCATTGCCACCATTATTGAGCGCGTGTAGGCCGGGCGGAAAGGAGACGCAGGGATGAGCTATATCACACTGAAAAAAGACGCCGACGGCATCGTCGAACTGATTTTTGACCAGCCCGGTAAGGCGGTTAACGTGATGGGCGATGAGTACGCCGAAGCGATGCCGCGAGCACTCGACGAACTCGAGGCGTTGAAGGACGACATCAAGGGTGTCTACATTCGCTCAGGCAAACCCGGCCAGTTTTTTGCCGGTGGTGATATCACCATGATGCTGGAGATGGACCTCAACCCCGATGAGGCCGAGCGCAAGCGGATGCTCGACGGCATCCTGGAGGCCAAGGAGCCGCTGGCTCGCCTTGAGCGACTGGGCGTGCCCATCGCCGTGGGCATTAATGGCCCGGCGCTGGGCGGTGGATACGAGATCGCGCTGGCCTGCCACTACCGGGTGGCGCTCGACGATAAGGCCGTCAAGGTAGGTTTGCCGGAGGCGATGCTCGGGCTGATGCCCGGTGCCGGTGGCGTGGTGCGCATGGTGCGGTTGCTCGGTATGCAGGAAGCGCTCGGCCTGATCTCCCAGGGCAAGCAGCTGGATGCCCAGCGCGCCCTGGACAAAGGCCTGCTGCACGCGCTGGCCAGCGATGAGGACGAGATGGCGGCGCAGGCGAAAGCCTGGATCCTGGCCAACCCTGACGCACGGCAGCTCTGGGAGGCGCCTGACTACAGCATCCCGGGCGGTGTGCCCGGCGACGATGCCACCCAGGGCCTGACCTACTTCGGCCCGGTGAATGTGATGGTGCAAACCAAGGGCAACATGCCGGCGCAGCAGGTCATCATGGCAGCGGTTATTGATTCGGCGCGGGTTGACTATGACACCGCGCAGATGATCGAGGCGCGCTACTTCCAGCGTCTGCTGCTTGATCAGGTGGCGCGCAACATGATGACGACCTTCTTCGTGCAGATGAACGAGCTCGATGCAGGCGCGTCCCGGCCAGAGGGTATCGACAAGATTGCCGTTCGCAAGCTGGGTATTCTCGGTGCCGGCGTGATGGGTGCGGGCATTGCGTTCAATGCCGCGAAGGTCGGTATCGATGTCGTGCTGAAGGACCTGAGCCAGGCAAACGCGGAGAAGGGCAAGCAGTACGCAGCCACCGCATGCGAGAAAAGCCGCCGCATCGATGAGGCCCAGGCCGAAGAGATTCTCGCTCGCATCCAGCCGACGGAGAACGCCGCCGACCTCGCCGATTGCGACCTGGTGATTGAGGCCGTGTTCGAGGATCGCGGCGTCAAGGCGGCCGTGACGAAAGAAACCGAGGAGGTGCTGGCAAGCTCGGCCGTGTTTGCCACCAACACCTCCGCCCTGCCGATTACCGAGCTGGCCGAGGCCTCGGTGCGGCCCGAGAACTTCATCGGCATGCACTTTTTCTCTCCGGCAGAGCGCATGCCACTGGTGGAAATCATCACCGGTGAAAAAACATCGGACGCGGCGCTGGCCCGGGCCTTCGACCTTGCCCAGCAGCTCGGCAAAAAGCCTATCGTGGTCAAGGACTCGCCCGGGTTCTTCACCACCCGGGTGATCGGGAAGACCATTACCCAGGGCCAGATCATGCTGGCGGAAGGCGTGAACCCGGCGCTGATCGAGAACGCCGCCGCATTTAATGGCTCACCGATGGGCCCGCTGGAAACCCTGGACAATATCTCCATTGAAACCGCCTACCATGCCGCAACACAGCAGCGCGCAGATGCACAGGCGCGCGGCGAGCAGCCGGAGGACGGCCCGCAGTGGCAGGTCATTCGCCGCATGTACGAGGAAGCCGGGCGTAAAGGCCAGCAGGCCGGAGGCGGCTTCTATGACTACGACGACAACAGCAAGAAAATAGCGACATGGCCGGGCTTGAAAGCGTTGTTTGCGCCGGACGGTTACAAGGACGTGCCCTACGCGGACGTGAAGGACCGCTTGCTGTTCAGCCAGGTACTCGAGGCGATCCGAATCATGGAAGAGGGCGTGATGACGAGCGTGGGCGACGGCAACATCGGCTCCATCATGGGCATCGGGTTTCCGCCACATACCGGGGGCGTGTTTCAGTGTGTCAACGCCTACGGCGCGCAGGCCTTCCTGCAGCGCGCCGAGGAGCTGGCTGCGCTTTACGGCGCCGTATTCGAGCCGCCGGCTCTGCTGCGCGAAATGGCCGAGGCGGGGAGGGTTTTCGCCTAGCGGGTGTGCCCTATGGGCCAGCGAGGCAACGTGATACTGTGCGCGCATGACCCTGCTGATCATCTACCTGGCGATCGCCATTGGCGTTTCCTTCCTGTGCTCAATCCTCGAGGCGGTGCTGCTTTCGATAACGCCCGGGCACGTCGAATCCACGCTGGAGCAGTATCCCCGGCGCGGTAAGGTGGTGAAGCAGGTCAAGGACGACCTGGAGCAGTCGATCTCGGCGATTCTTATCCTGAACACCTTTGCCCACACCATGGGTGCAGCGGGTGTCGGGGCCCAGGCCCTGCAGATCTTCGGGCCGCGCTACGAGACGCTGGTCGCGGTGCTGCTGACGCTCGCCATCCTTTATCTCTCGGAGATTATTCCCAAGACTCTCGGCGCGCGCCTGTGGAAGCAGCTCGCGATCCCGGCCGCTTACATCATCAGGGTCATGGTCAAGCTGCTCTTTCCGCTGGTGTGGCTGTCGGCAAGAATCACCAGCCTGTTTTCCCAGGGAGATGCCAGCAACGTCAGCCGGGAGGAACTGGCGGCCATGATCAAACTCGGTGCGCGGCATGGTGCTCTTGGCTCTCAGGAAAGCGAGCTGGTGGAGAACATCATGCGCATGCGTGGCACCCGCACCGGCGAGATACTGACGCCGCGTAAGGTCGTTTTTGCCCTCGACAGTGCATTGAGCCTGAGCGAGGCGCGCGAACAAATCAGCGCCTCCCCCTTCTCCCGTGTGCCGGTCTACAGCGGTGATCTGGATTGGGTGCAGGGCATGGTATTCCGGCCGCAGATCATCGAGGCCGCTCATAAAGACGACGCCGAGGGCAAAAAGCTCGCTGACTTCCTGCACCCGGTCAACCAGGTTTCGGAAGAGCTGCCCGTCTTGCTGTTGATGGATCAGTTTATCAAGCGACGTGAGCACCTGTTTATCGTCGTTGACGAATACGGCCAGACAGCCGGCATCGTCACGCTCGAGGACGCCATCGAGACCCTGCTGGGACGCGAGATCATGGATGAGAGCGACCAGGTCGAAGACATGCAGGAACTGGCCAAGCGCCAGTACCGCGATCACCTGCGCAGCCGCTGATCGCGGGCCCTGAATCTCGCCACAGTACCTCGCCACCGTAACCATGGAACTCGAAGCACTTATCCAACTCTCCGGCACAATTTTCCTGGTGTCACTGGGTGTTTCTCTGCTGGAACTGCTGTACCTGACGGTGATCAGCCGGCAGGAATCCTTTACGCACGCCTACGGGCAGCCCCTCAAGAACGCCGTGTTTGTGGGATTACTTGAGCTACTGCTACCCACCTTCAGCACGCTGGCCTTTGCCGTATTGGGTAGCCAGTTGGCACTGCTGAATCTGGGCAACGACTGGTACATCTGGCCCCTGGCCTTACTGATCTTTGAATTTTGGTACTGGCTGCAGCACTGGCTGGGCCACAAGGTGCGGCTACTGTGGTGCATTCATTCACCCCACCACGCGCCGGATACCCTGACCTCGCTGATCGGACTGGGTCGCCATATCCTGGAGCTGCCCTATCTGGGCTTCTTCCTCGGCTTTATGACTGCCCTGTGCGGAGTCCCGGTGGAGATGGTGGTGGTGATCAGTATGATCGACGGCGTGTGGGGTAAGTTCTTGCACATCAGCCCGAAGATGGTGCCCTGGCGGTATGGCCCGCTGGAGTATGTCCTGCAAACACCGCGCTGGCACCGAGTGCACCATGCCAAGAATGTGTTGTACATGGATACCAACTACACCTCGATTACGCTGTTCTGGGATTGGCTGCTGGGCACCTTACAACCCATGAACGACACCGTAGCAGTGGACTATGGCATCACCCGGGAGGTGAATCCGGAAAGCTGGTGGGACGTGCAGTTCGGCGAGTTTCGCTCGCTTTGGATGGATCTCAGACGAGCACCCGATTGGCCTAGCCGCTTTGGTTACCTCTTCATGCCGCCCGGCTGGTCGCACACCGGCGAGCACAAGACGGTTGCGCTACAGAAGGCGAGCCTGCCGCCACCTGGTGGCTAAGCCGTACCCTGTTCAGGCAAGTCCAGGTGTTCGCTGTAGCCAAACAGGGCGACGGAGCCACCAGTGTGAATAAAGACCACGGTTTCATCCGGCCCTATTTCTCCACGTCGTATGAGATCGATCATGCCCGCGAGCCCTTTGCCGCTGTAAACCGGGTCGAAGAGTAAGCCTTCGAGCCTGGCGGTAAGATGCAGGGCTTCCACCATGCCATCGGTGGCGATGCCGTAGCCCTCGCCGACGTAGTCGCAGTTGGCCACCACGTCGGAACGCGTCACACAGCCGGCCGCCCCGATCAGCTCGGCGGTCGCTGATGCCAGCTTGAAGACGCGCTCTTCCTGAACAGACTGTGGAGCATTCACACCGATGCCCAGCACCGGCAGTGCAGCGTTCATCGCCTTGAAGCCTGCCACCAAGCCGGCCTGCGTGCCGGCGCTCCCCGTTGCGTGAATAATGCGATCAACAGGGAGTTGCATGTGGTTGATCTGCTGCAGCAGTTCGAAGGCGCAATTGGCGTAACCCAGGGCCCCGACCGGGTTGGAGCCCCCGCCCGGGATGACGTAGGGCGTGCGGCCTGCCTGGCGCAGCGACTCGGCACGGTCTTCGAGTGCGGCGTTCATATCAGCCCCGCCGGGAAAGTGGCTGAGGCGGGCGCCGTACAGCCGGTCGAGCAAGACATTGCCGGAATTCAGGTAATCGGGTTCTGGATTGGCGATGCGGTTTTCGAACAACAGCTCACAGCTGAGGCCGAGCTGGGCAGCGGCCGCGGCGGTCTGGCGCGCGTGGTTGGACTGCACGGCGCCCTGGGTGATGACCGTGTCGGCCTGCATCGCGAGTGCCTCGGCCATCAGGAATTCGAGCTTGCGTGTTTTGTTGCCGCCGCTGGCGAGCCCGGTGCAGTCGTCGCGTTTAACGTAGATTTTCGGTCCACCGAGTTCGGCCGATAAACGGGGCAGAAACTCCAGTGGCGTTGGCAGGTGAGCAAGTCGTACGCGGGGAAAGTTCGAAAGATTCATGTTCGGGATTCCAGTGGGAGTAAGCCTCGCGCCAGGGCGATGGTCTGGCTGACGAGCAGGTCAGTAGATGACAGTAGGGGTAGCTGGTCGCGCTCCTGTGACAGGAACAGGGGAATTTCGGTGCAGCCAGCGATCAATACCTCGGCCCCTGCGCTGAGCAGGCTTTCCGCCAAATCGCGAAGATCATGACGGATACTCTCAGCCCGATCGCCCGCCTTGATGCGATACACTAGTGCCATGAAATGGTCGAGCTCGCTACTGTTCCAGGTCAGTGCGCTGCAGCCGTATCTGGCGAGTGCCCGCTGGTAGAGCTGGGACTGCAGGCAGCCTTCTGCCGCCATTACCCCAACGCGACTGCCGCCTGGTACCGTCGATGCTACGAGCTCGATCATGTTGATCAGTGGTATGGTGATAGCTGCGCTGATATCCGGCGCGAAGGCGTGCGCGGTATTGCAGGGCATGACTAGAAAATCCGCGCCCGCGCGCTCGAGTCTACGAGCCATGGCGATCAGTGCGGGCGCAGCGCTGGGGCCATGTCCCGCGATCGCCGCGTGGCGGTTGGGCACGCGGGGGTTGTGATCGACCAGCAGGGGGAGGTGGTCCTGGTCGGTCGCGGCATCGGTTGCCTCGATAACGCGCGTCAAAAAATCGACCGTGGCGGCAGGCCCGAGCCCCCCGAGAACGCCGGGTAGCAAGATTGAGTGCTGATCCTGTGCTGTACTGCCCATGGCTGGCCTCAGCTAATATGAACACCGTTCATATTAGCTGAGTCTCTGGAGATCAGGCAAGCTCCCAGGCAGTTTAGCCCTGCTTGACGGCCCCTTACTCTTGGATCAATATGAACGCTGTTCATATTTCAGGGTAGCGACTCGTGTTCACCAAGTACCAGGCGAGGAAGTGATGTCGACATCGGTGCAGGAACGCGCCAGTCATCCGCAGGTCTTGCTGTATGCCATCCCGGGCATGGCCATTGCCTTTATCAACCTGCCTTCGGCCATGGTGCTGCCCACCTTTTATGTTGAGCACACCGCGGCAACCCTGACGGGCATTGGACTCGTTAACCTGCTGAGGTGGTGGTTTGACGCCGCCACAGATCCGGTTGTTGGCTATCTGTCTGACCGCACCGAGACCCGTTGGGGGCGGCGCAAGCCCTGGCTGGTGGTCGGTGCGATCGTTTCCTCAGTAGCAATTTTCCAGCTGTTCAGGCCACCTGCGGATGCCGGCAACTTCTACTATGCGTTCTGGTCCTGCGCCGTCTATCTGGGTTTCACCATCTTCAGTATTTCCCACCTCGCGTGGGGTAGCGAACTGGCGGTGGATTACAACGATCGTGCCCGGATATCCACCTACTACTCAGTGCTGACGGTGGTTGGCAGTATCCTGTTCTGGGTGCTGCCACTAGTCCTGGCGCCCTTCACGGGAAGCTCAGACATTGGTCCGCCGGCGATCAACGGCATTGCCTGGGTTTTTATTGTGATCATGCCGCTCGGCGCGTTTCTGGCAATAGCCTTTGTGCCGCGCGGTACCGATTTGGCGAAGCAGGCACCGCAACCGCTGAGGCAGACGGTCGCGGACCTCAAGTTCAACCGCCCACTATGGCGCTTTGTGGCGGCTCAGGCGACCTGGGGTATTGGCCAGGGCATGTTCCTCTCTGTGATCTTCGTGTTCATGCGCGATTACCTGCAACTGGGCGACAAGTTTGCGCTGCTGATGATCTCTTTCTTTGTGGTGCAGACTTTCTCGATGCCGATCTGGGCGCGGCTGATGACGCGCTTCGGGAAACACCGCTGTTGGGCGTTTTCCTGGGCCGTATACTCGCTCATCCAGCCGGTTGTTTTGCTGTTCGAGCCGGGCCCGGAAATATTCTGGCCTGCCATGCTGCTGGCGATGATCACGGCTTTTATCAATGCGGCAAGCTATATAGCGCCTATGGCACTGCTCGGTGATATCGCGGACTACGGCACGCTGAAATCGGGCAGTAACAACACGGGCAATTATTTCGCGATACAAACCCTGCTGCAGAAGGCCACCATGGGCATTGGCGCCGGCATCGCTTTCCCGCTGCTGGCTGTCTTCGGATATGAGCTGGGGGGGGAGAACTCCGGCACGGCCCTGTTCGGGCTCATTCTGGCCTATATCATCATCCCCGCCGTTACGAGCGTGGCCGCAGCGATGATACTATGGAACTTTCCTATTGATGCGCGCCGGCACGGGATAATCCGCAGGCGACTGGAGCAATTGGCGACACGGTGAAGCAAGACAAAGCGGCTGCCCGTCCGGGCTACCACAAGGGCAATGTCAGGGAGCGGCTGGTGGACGCCGCGGAAAAAATACTCAAGGAAGAAGAGCTTACGGCACTCAGCTTGCGCCGCGTAGCGCGTGAGGTGGGTGTGGCACCCTCTGCCGTCTACAACCATTTCGAAAATCGCGATGCGCTGCTGGCCGCTGTTGCCGCCGATGGGCACGAGCAGCTTGTCGAAATGGAGCGCGCTGCCTACTCGGGCTCGGGTAACGCGGAAGACCGGATTCGCACGCTGGCGCTGGAGTATCTGCGTTTTGCCGCGGACAACCCGAGCTTGTATCGACTCATGTTCAGCCCCGGTATTGCGGAGTTGAGGTCCCACCCGGACTACAGCAGCGCGGGGGAGGTTTCCTTTCGCCTCGCTGTCGAGCTATACGGCGAGGGCAGCTATGACCCGCGGAAGACGGCCATCAGCTATCCCAAGGCCCTGTCTACCTGGGCCATTCTCCACGGCGCGGCTATGCAGATGTTGGATGGCGTCATCACGGTTGGCACTACAAAGCAGAACTCCATAGAAGCATTATCCGGTGCGATTATCGGTGTGCTGCTGGAGGGTGTGCGCGAGGGAATCCCAAAATGATTTGTGCCTGTTAAAAAAATAGCGCTTG
>JBCDJG010000030.1:0-55678 GCA_038748065.1 Pseudomonadota bacterium | reverse complement strand
TTTACATCGGCCCAGCCCAGACTGTCGTCGGCGAGGCTCACCATATCACCGCCGACCATGGCCAGCAAATGACAGGAGGCATCGTCGAACCAACCTGTATAGTAGCGCGTGGCGACATGCCCCATGCCATCGCAGTACCAGGGATAGGCGACCCCTCGCGTCATTAGAGTTCTGGCCGACATATGGATTCCTCGATTAACAGGCTCGGCAAAGTGCCGTCCTCGCCTTCATTCAGGATACACCGCCAACAGTAAGTCCAGCGCACGCAATCCGCATTCACCGCTAACGGGCACCGCAGAGTTGGCAGCTAGGGCCTCCAGGAAGGCGAGCATTTGATCGCGAAAGTGCGCAGGAGGCGGGTCGCCAGCGACTGGGAGCTCGCGTACGCCCTCTTTGTTGTTGAGAAACAGGCGATTAGCGTAGTGGAATATTCGCAGCGCACCCTCAGTGCCATTGACATGAATACATCCCGGCGCGCCAGACCACTGCCCCGCTCTCACCATACCACTCTCGATGTCCCAGCCCTCGCCAGCGCTGAATAAGCCCTCGTGTGGCAAGGCAGTGGCGTAGACATTCTCGTTATACAGGAGCTGGCCGATAGCACCGTTCTCAAAGTGCATGTTCATCCACTCCGACGCCAGCGGCTGCCCGGAGATGTTGCCCCGACCAGATGTCTCGACAATGCCACTGCCCACGAGCCACGGGAAAATATCAATGAAGTGGATGCCGTGATCGACCAGGCCCATCCCTGAGCCCCCCGGGCCTCCTTCGGGATAATGAACAAAACCCATCGCGGATGCGCCGCCGGATGCTGCACCACCAACGGCCGTTTCACTGATGACCTTTATCTCACCGAGCGCGCCACCGGCGATGACCTCACGCGCCGCCATGACCGCCGGCAAGAAGCGATAGGACGCAGCGTAACCTAACTGCACCCCAGCCTCCGCGCAAACCGCCAACATGCGCCGCGCAGCA
Organism: Pseudomonadota bacterium; assembly: GCA_038748065.1. GTDB lineage: Bacteria > Pseudomonadota > Gammaproteobacteria > Pseudomonadales > Halieaceae > JBCDJG01. The sequence continues at coordinate 54,703 of JBCDJG010000030.1, read as the reverse complement.
TCGCCATCGATCGCCAGCGGCTTCTCACACAGTATATGGGCACCGGCCCGGGCGCAGCTGGTGACCACCGCTTCATGCGTGGCGACGGGTGTCGCGACACAGACCACATCGGGACGCACCGCTGACAGCAGGGCGTCGAGATCGGTGAAGCATTCAACATCCTCTGGTACACCAAGCTCCCGCGCGCGCTCGACGCGGCGCTCCGCGACGGCCACCAGATTAATTCCCGGTGCGCGCAGATAACAGTCCAGATGAATTGCGCCCACGTTGCCAAGGCCCACCAGGGCCACGCGTAAAGATTCACTCTGCATGATTGACTCCTGTGAATCGATTCAGGACCGAACCCTGTCACGGACGAGGGCCGAAACCGCCTTGAACTGCGGATGGGTAGAGCTGTGACACCAGCCGAACAGCAGGCTCTCCAACGGCCAACAGGCGATACCTGCATCGGCAGCACGCGCCAGTCCCAACGCCACATCTTGTAGCGATCTGGACGTGACGGCGTCGGCTACAATATGCACATCAAGTCCGTCGCGCTGGCACTCCAACGCAGTCAGCAAGACGCAGACATGGGCTTCGATACCAGCGATGACTAGCTGATCTCGACCGCTGCGATCTGCCAGGTCCTTGATACGTGCGGCCAGCGCTTCGTCGGATTGGCAGCTGAAGTGTCGTTTCTCCAGCACAACGGAAGATGCCGTCAAGGCCCGCAGCGGTTCAATGGTCGGCCCAAGGCCCGACACATATTGCTCCGATACCGTGAGTGGCACCTCCAGGCAGTGCGCGGCCTCGAGCAGAATGCGCTGCGCATCGACCGTCGCGTTGGCATCGCTCATGGCTGGCAGCAATCGCTCCTGCACATCAATCAGCAAGAGCTGAGAGCGCCCGCAGTCGGGCGACTGACTCACTCTTCCCATTCCACGTTACCGTCCACGCAGATCTCCTGGCCACTCACATGGCGCGCGGCTGGGCTTGCCAGGAAGGCGCACATGTCAGCGATTTCCTGTGGTTCGATGAGCGTACGCATGGAAACAAAGGACAGGAACTTCTCCGTCGCCTCATCGATGCTCAAGTCTTTCTCGGCGGCAAACTTGGCAATAATGCCGCGGCCGCGTTCATTATCGATAGCGCCCGGAAAGACGCCGTTGACGCGAATGTTGAACGGACCCAGCTCCCGCGCGGCATTCTGGGTCAGGCCGCGGAGGCCGCACTTGCTGGCCACATAACAGGTCCGGTTCGGTAATCCGGTGATTGCCGATGTGGTCACGATGTTGATGATGCAGCCACTGGACTGGGCTTTCATTGCCGGTATGGCGCGGCGCATGGTTAAAAACGGACCGGTGAGGTTGACCTGAAGACTTTGCTGCCACTGATCCAGATCAATGTCCTCGATCAGCGCGCGCTGCCCGCCGATGCCCGCGTTGTTGATCAGCACATCGAGGCCGCCCATTCGGTACTCAACGGCGGCGAACATGGCATCAACCTGGCCAGATTCGCCAACATCGGTAACGCTGACACTGGCCTCAGGAAAGTCACTGCTCAGCTCTTGGAGCATTGATCCGTCAATATCGCAGACGTGAACCCGGTCACCCGCCCTGAGAAAGGTTTCGGCAATGGCGCGGCCAATACCTGAGCCGCCGGCGGTTACAAGGACGCGCTGGCTCACGACAAGCCCAGAATATCGCGAGCTTCCGCAACGTTCGCTACCTCGTAACCCATCTGCTCGACGATGGAACGCGCCCGCTCGACCAACTGGCCGTTGCTGGCAAACACGCCGCGGCTCAGGTACAGGTTGTCCTCCAGGCCAACGCGAACGTTGCCACCCATAAGCGCGGTTTGCGCGACCACCGGCATCTGGTGGCGACCAATGCCCAGGGCACCCCATACCGCCTTCTCGGGCAAGAGCTGTGTGAGGTAGTACATTCCCAGGGTGTCCGCGGGAATCTGCCACTTTACACCCAGTACGTACTGGAACATGGCCGGCCCATCAATGAGCCCTTCGCGCTGCAACTGTTTGCCGAACTCAACGTCACCAGCGCTGAACACTTCCAGCTCTGGCTTGATGCCAGCGGCCTGGTAGCGCTCGGCCATAGCGCGCAGCGTACGCGTGGTATTGAGATAAACAAACTCCTCGTCGCCCTCCATCTGATTGCTCGTGTTGATGTCCAATGAAGCGATATCGGGCCTGCAGAGTTCCAGGTGCTCCATTCGCTGGTCGACGCTCATCACATCGCTCCCCGGCGCAGCACGGGATTCATCTTCAGGGTCGGGCTTGAAGAAGGCACCGCCCCCGCCGGTGAGGTTGATCAGCACGTCGGTGCCTTTATCGCGTACGCGGTCGACCACTTCCTTGAAAAGCGCAGGATCGGTACAACCCAGTTGCGTCTCCAGGTCCCGAACGTGAATGTGTGCAATCGCCGCGCCTGCGGCGGCGGCTTCAGCACAGGCGTCGGCAATCTGCGCCGGCGTCACGGGGAAGTTGGGGTGCTTGGGGTTGAAGGGTGCGTTGCCGGTAACGGCGCAGGTGATTATCACTTTGGATTGTCTGAGCATGGTAAGTCCTCCCGAAAGCGCCCAGTCTGCCAAAGCCTTGCCGATACATATATTGTTATTTTTATTCGATATCGATTCAATTTTTATATAACTACGAGGAGCGGCGCGTCGAATCCCCCACCTGCAGAGACACCGGCAGGGTCAGCGAGCGGCGCGAGAATCGCCCCTGTTGCAGACGTTCCAGCATAGCCGTGGCGGCCATCTCGCCCAACTCTCGGCCCCTTGAGCGCACCGTGGTGAGTGAGGGTGAGAACAGGCTGGCAAAGTCCAAGGCGTTGAAGCCGGTTACCATGACATCATCGGGCACGCTCAGACCCTGTTCTCCGAGGGCTCTGATCGCGGCGTAGGCAAGCGCATCGTTGCCACCGAATACCGCAGCCGGCGGGGTATGCCGTGATAGCCAGTCGTGTATTTCAGCGCGGGCAACATCGGCTGCCTCGCTGCTGACGCGCAAAACTGACACCGAGGCTCCGTCGCGCGTGGCCTTCAACCCTGCTTTGAGACCCGCTAATCTCGACTCAAATGATGGCCATTCATCCTCCGTCAGAACCGCCAGCACCGACGCGACCCCACGCGCCGCAAGATGATCGGCCAGGAGCATGCCGCCTGCCCTGTCGTCCTGTCTGACGCTCATCGCGTCATCCAAACCGGCGGGCACCGGGCCCTGCACTGCAACGACCGGGACACCGAGGTTCATCAAGGGTTCGGCGATGGCAGCTCTCGCATCCTGGCCACCCACCACAACGATCATGCCGTCTACAGAGAGCCGCCGGAAAATCGTCGTATCGGCAAGCTCGCCGGGGCGACATAGCCGTATCGACAGGGTGTAATCGCTATCGTTTAAGGTACGGCTGAGGCTCGCTGCCACCTGGCCATTCAGATAATCCGCCAGGTAGAGTTCCGAAGGGTCAACCATTATGAAACCGATCGACCACTGGCGCGCTGCCCTCAGGCTTCGGCCAGCCTGTGTCGGCACGTATCTCTGTTTGTCGATTTCGCGCAGGATGAGCTTGCGAGTCTTTTCACTGACGCCAGGCTTTTTGTTCAGCACATTGGAGACTGTCATCACGGAATAGCCGGTGGCCTCGGCGATCGATCTGATAGTGGCGCGCGATTTCACAGGCAATGCGGTATCCGGGTTGACGTTTAACGTTACAAGTCTGTGGAACACCGCTGCCGATTGTCAAACCGCCAACGGTTTAGAGAGATTAAGCCCAGGTTTAACAGCGGGTCGAATTGATACCAATATTGTTACAATATCTTTATTTGAGTTAATTACGGTATCGATAAATGAGCGCCTACACCCTGAAACAGCTGTCCCATTTCCGCGTTGTCGCTGACTGTGGCAGCTTCCGAGCCGCGGCTGCGGAGCTCAATCTCACGCAACCGCCACTCAGCCGGCAGATTCGACAACTGGAGGACGCGCTGGGCGCAGATCTCTTCGATCGCAGCGAAAAACGTATCGCCCTGACCCCCGAGGGCCACTACCTCTATCGGCACGGCCTGCAGCTCTTGCAGCACGCGGATAGCCTCACCGCGGGCTTTCGTGCCTTCGCACGCGGCGAGTCGGGTGAGCTACGCATTGGTCTCACCGACGACTTCCTGGCGTCTCCGATCTACGCCAGTGCGCTGGCCTTCGTGGCCGAACACCCGGGCATCAGCGTGCAAACCACGATGTCGATCTCAACCGATCTGCTGGACCGCTTGCGTAATCGAGAACTCGACCTGATCTTTACCAATCTGCCACTGGCCTACGACGAGGGTGAAATCTGCACCATCAAAACACCGCGGACCCGCTTTGTCGTTGTCGTGCCCGCAGACCACCCCTGGAGCCGGCGCGACAAGCTGCATGCCGAAGATCTGGAGGGGCAGCCTGTCATACTGATGCCAGCCGACGCCACGGCACCCTTCGCGGTGCAGTACCGCAAGCTATTTGCCGCAGAGGGCGTCACGACGGCCGACTGTCCGAGAAGCGATAACCCCGAGTTACAGCTACAGATGGCACAGCACGGGATCGGGCTGGGGCTGGCAACGGAGCACTCTATGTCGGCGAAGTATCCCGATCTGGTACAGATTACCCTTGACCACCCACTGGCCTATCTCGAACATGGCGTGCTCTATCGCGCTGACGAGCAATCACCCGCATTGAAGCGCATGGTCGGCGCGCTGGCTTGCTGAGTCTGACCTGCAAAGCCCGACCGCGAGGCACCTGAGGGTGCCATCAGCAGCGCTGTTAATACGCATGCGGAGATATTGTTTCTAGGTGCTCAAGGCCCCGGCTATGCTGCGCAAAACTTGTCGCTGAAGAGAATGCCCGTGGCCCAGTCCGCCCCCCCCGTTGCCATCCATAACGAAGGTGATGACTTCGTTAACCATCTCGATCTCGACGCCAGCTTCGGCGGCCACACCTGCATCGAGCTGATTGCCAAGCTCACTGAATGCCACTACGAATTCATGTACTGCCAGCGGTATCTCGCTGGGCGCAATTACGGCGATGCGGGCTATGGCCGGGCGCGTGAGCTCCTGGACAGCGCCCTCCTGCACCTGACCAAGGCCAAGTGGCTGATTGGTGGGGTGACCGGCTCATTCAAGGGTGTGCGAATATCTGGTGATGCAGCCGGCGACGCGAAAGCCGGTGTGGCATCCGCACAGGAAGCTCTGCGCATTGTCAGCGAGGTCAAGTCAGCCTTGCTCGGCTCAGGTGACCTGGCGGCTATCGAAGCGGCACGACCAGAGCTTGATCGAGCAGGCACCGAAGTTCTGCGGGTTGATGGCTTCCCTGTTGTGCCCTCGATTTGCCCGATTGTGATTGTCAGCGGCTCCTCCTATACGATGGGCTATCAGTACGCGGAACAGGTGCTGGAAATATACGGTGATTTTGTGTTTCGTGAGTTCGCTGCTCTGCGCTTCACCGATGAGCGCCTCGCAAATCTCAAGAAGCACGAGGAACAGCTCGCTCGCTTTACACCCGAAGTTCTGGACATGTGCCGCGGCTGGGCAGATGCGGTGACTGCTTACGGCCTGCCTATGGCATACGAGAATGTGTTGCACATGTGGTGTCCCACGGATGCTGCGCCCAGCAGCAAGGAAGAGATGGGCTGGCCATTTCTTGGCAGCCCGTCGCTGCTGGCCGCGATGTATTTTGGACAGCAGGCCTTTATCAACCGCGCCAAGGCAACGCTGGAAGCACCTGTGGGCGAAGGCCAGGAATCAATCGCCGACCGCTGCAGCGGCTTCTGTGCCTGGGGCAATGCCACCACTGACGGCAGGCTGAAGGCTTCGTCCACCACCGACCACGATTGCTGGATGCAGGCAACCATCGTGGCCTACCCCGAAGACGGCAATGCCTTTATCTATACCCCCTTCAGCGTACACGGTGGTTGGATTCCTGGTCTGGGCATCTCCAACATGGCCGGTCACCCGGGCATGAACAATCGCGGCGTCGCCTACGTCCACCACGGTGGTGAGGTCCACGCCATGGAGCCCGAGCATAGCTGGGGCTACGGCGTCCCGCGCGGCGCCTGTACCTTCCATGGCCTGCGTTATGCCAATACCGCCCAGCAGGCTTATGAGCAGGTCATGTCTTACCCCGTGGGGAACATTGGCTCTGCCATGGGCAGCGCCGGCGGCCAGTGGGCAGACCACCACAATGGCTACATATTCGAGAGCCGCTTTCGCAGCGACGACTATCCCGATGGCCTTGTGCGCACCCAGACATACGATCACGATGGACACGGCCACGATTTGCTCTATACCGGGAACAGTGCGCTACACGCCGATGCGCCCTCTGCTAACCATGGCCACGACGAGGGCGTGCTGGACTACGATATCGAACGTGGCTGGCATACCTATGACGCCAGCAACTTCATGCACGCCAACCTGATGCTGGCATCTGGCCGCATGACGGCCGGCCCCGGCGGCGCCGAACGCAACCGCTGCTACTTCCAGCTGGCTGTACCGGCCTCGGGCGCAATCGACGATGCATGGGTAGAGCGTCTGTATTGCACCCCGGCGCAAGACGCGCCCAGTGCGGAAGAGACCCCGCAGCGGCAGGCCGACATTCTGTCGGGCGCCTATCGCAACAGCGCAAGCCCAGCTCACCACGGCAACGCCTTTACCGCGATCCTGCTGCCAGACGACGGCGACCAGGGGCTCTACAGCGGCTGCATCGGTCCGCTCAGCTATGACCTTCCGGCAGCAGGCGCGACGCACGGCTATTTCTACTACGACGAAACCAATGCCTACTGGACAGTGCGCCTCGCTGACAGCGCGGACGAAATGATCGCAGACGCCCGCCAACGCGCCGTAGGGGATGGGGAAAGAGCCAAGGCTCTCGTGAATGATCTCGACGAGGCCTACGCAGGGGTCAGCCACCTCAACAGATTTCTTGAACAACACGCCCAGGCCTTGGCAGAAGGCGATGCCATTTCAAGAGACACAGCAAGCTTATCCGGTAATGCCATGAACGCCAGCCGCTCCCGCGCACTGCGCCGCTTCACTACAGCGCAGGTTCGTGCACGCCAGGTGCTGAACGCACTGCAACCCGAACAACCCTTGGCGTTTCCTTCCTGACGCCAGAGCGAGGATCATTCGATGACTAAAGCAACAGCCACAACAACGGCGGGCGTCCGGGGCGCCCTATGGGACCCCACGCAACTGCCCGAGGGCAGCCGCTTCGAGCCCGCGCTCGTGCCAACAGCGGATGGCGCCCACTGTCAGGGGATACTGGCCCACCGTGGCCATGAGAAGATCGCCATGATGGGTATGCATCCGCGGGAATACTTGCCCAACAACTACATGGTGCCTGAAGTTCTCAAAGACAATGTGGCGATGTGGACGCAGGCGCCGCGTATGATAGGCAACGACATCCGACTCGAGCACGAAACCGCCTTGCTGGATGTGGCCGCGGGTGTCCAGCACCTGAGAAACCTGGGTTACGAGACGATCATTCTTGCCGGTATGTCAGGGGGTGCCAGCCTCTTCAGCTTCTACCTGCAGCAGGCAAATCTTCCCGCTGGGGAACGCCTTGCAAAAACACCGGCGGGCAAACCCACCAAGCTGCAAAAGGTCGAGCTGCCGCTCGTCGACGGTGTCATCTTCCTGTCGCCCCATCCGGGCCAGGGCATATTATTGATGAATTCCATGGACCCTTCGGTCGTGGATGAATCAGACCCTATGCAAAGCGATGAGACCCTGAACCCCTTCAACGCCGATAACGGCTTCGCCATGCCACCCGAGTCGTCAAGCTACGACGCCGACTTTGTCTCCCGCTACCGCGCAGCGCAGCGCGCCCGCGTTGCACGCATTGATGCCTGGGCGCAGGAGCAGGTCTCGCGCCGCGTAGCTGCACGCAAGGCCTTTAAAGAAACGCTGGATCTGGAAAAACTGAAGGCAGCATCCTACACGCCCATCATCACGCTGTGGCGCACCGATGCTGATTTGCGCTGCTTCGACCTGTCGCTGGAGCCAACGGATCGGGCCTACGGCACGCTGTGGGGTCCCAACCCTATGGTGTCAAACTATGGCAGCGTCGGCTTCGCCCGGACCTGCACACCCGACAGCTGGCTCAGCACCTGGTCAGGCCTGTCTTCCAATGCCGCCATGGCAAAGACTGCGGCGGGTATCACACAGCCATCTCTGGTGATCCGCTTCAGCGGAGACAACAGCCTGTTCCCCTCAGAAACGGCTGCGATTTTTGACGCCTTGGCAAGCGAGGACAAAAGCTACGAAGTCTTACCGGGCAACCACCACGGCAGGCCGGTGCGTGATGGTGATCCGAACGGCCAGGCCCTCGCGGGTGAGACGATGCTCGCCTGGCTGGACAAGCGTTTCCGCTAGAGGATCTTCGTCACCTCGCGCTCCACGATCTCGCGGAACCACTGATGCTCGGGATCGTGGTCGAAGGAACGGTTCCAGATCATGGCGACGTCAAAAGGCGCGCGCTCGAAGGGCATTTCGATCACTCGGACGTCGTTCTCACCCATCAGATGGATCAGGTGACGGGGTACCAAAGCGAGCACATCAGCTGAGCGCAGCGAACGCAGCAGCGTGACCAGCGAGGTGAATTCGCCGACGATTTTGCCTTTAAAGCCGCCCTCGGCCGCAACGCGCTGCGTGGTCGAACCGTAAGCTGTGCCAATTGCAGGATTGAAATCAACAAACGATGCACTGTTCAGTTCATCGATGGTCACGCTGTCGCCATAGCGCTCACTGCTTGCTCTGACCGCGATGACCAGCCTGTCCTGATAAATGACCTGGGTCCGAAGCGATTCCGTGTCCAGCGTATTCACCGATACGGGCAGCGACGAAATCATAAGATCGAGGTGACCAGAGCGCATGCGCTCGTGGGTATCGGGCAGAAAGTGCGAGAAAATCGCGCGCGTGTTTGGCGCCTCGGCAGACAGCTCCGCGATGACGCCGTGAGCAAACTGCTCGATCAGAAAATCAGCACTGGCCACCGTAAAGTTGCGCTGCAGATTCTCTGGCTCGAAGCGCACCTCCTCCACCAGGGCTTCAATGCACTGAATCACATGCTCCACAGGATCCAGAAGGCTCTCGGCACGCCGAGTAGGGACAAGGGTCCGGCCTGAGCGAACAAAGAGGTCATCCTTGAAAGCCCAGCGCAGTCGACCGAGACTCGCACTGACGGCAGACTGGGTAAGCCCAAGGCGTTCGCCTACCTTGGTGGTATTGGGCTCTTTTAAGAGTTCCCTGAGAATGTAGAGTAGATTCAGATCGACTCGCCGCATCCGGACGTTTCCTCCGCTAGAATTCCAGCAATCGGTGGCCCGAATCGATATGGGTGATTTCGCCCGTCTGGTAACGGCTAGAAGGGCTGAGCAAAAAAGCCAGCTGATAGGCGACATCAAGGGGCGTAAGCGCAGCACCCAAGGGCACGTTTGCCTCCACCGCTTCCTTCAAGGCGCGGTCTGCCGCTTCGCCCTGCCCGCGCGCAAACCACCCGGTATCGATATAGGCCGGACAGACCGCATTTACCCTGATCGCCGGTGCCAGTGCCCGCGCCATGGACAGTGTCAGGGTATTCAAGGCTCCTTTGCTCGCGCAGTACGCTGCGGACGAGCCGCCGCCACTGAGGGCAGAGAGTGAGGAAACATTGACGACAGACGACGCGTGCCCGAGTGTCGCTGCACCTGCCTCCAACAGGCGGCGCGTGGCGCGCAAGACCTGAAAGCCGCCAACCACGTTGACGCGGTAGACTGCCAGGAAATCCTCCGCGCTCAGCGCATCCATGTCACTATGGTCGGGCACATGCCGGGTAACGCCGGCACTATTGACCAGCCCGTGCAATTCTCCCCAGACCTCAAGTTCCAAAGCCATCTGCCGGCAGGCGTCATCATCGCCGACGTCCGCGGCCAGCGTCAGCGCCTCAACGCCTTCACCCCGGCAGTGCTGCGCCAGCTCTTCCGCCTGCGCCTGCTCAGCAGGAAGGTGATTGATAGCAACGCTACAGCCCTGGACCGCCAACAGGCGGCAGGTTGCAGCGCCGAGGCCGGAGGCGGCACCGGTCACCAATACCCGCAGGCCCGACAGGGCGAGTCCATTGGAAACGGCTTTTTCTTCGACGTTCATAGTTTGAGCCTACTCCAGAACTTCCAGCGCGCGCTCGACGATTTCCCGGAACCACTGATGCTCAGGGTCATTGTCAAAGGAGTTATTCCACATCATATAAACGTCAAAGGGTTCAGTTTCGAAGGGCAGGTCAATGGCTCGCACGCTGGCCTCCGGGGCAAGTACCTCGATCAGTTTCCCCGGGAGAATGCTGATGACGTCTGCCGACTTCAGGGAGTGAACCAGCGTCGCCTGGGAGGTAAACTCCCCCACCGTTTTAAGCTTCAGCCCCATTTCCGTGACCATTCGTTGGGTCGTTGAGATCAAGCCTCCACCCACGGCGGGGTTGAACTCGAGGAAGTCCGCCTTCAGCAACTCGTCCATAGTTAAGGACTCGCCGTATTTCTCGCTGTCGGCGCGCACGGCGGCTACCAATCGGTCCCGGTAAACAACCTGCATGCTCAGCGCGTCAAAGTCCTGCTGGCTGACCAGCGCGGGGCCAACCATCAGGTCGAGGTGGCCCGAGCGGACCCGCTCACGGGTATCGGGCATAAACTGCGAACACACTACCTTGGTTCGCGGCGCCTGCGGCAGAATATCGGCGATGATCTTGTGAACGAACAATTCCATCAAAAAGTCTGCGCTGACCAGGGTAAAGGTGCGCTGGAGTTTCTGCGGCTCGAAGCGGACTTCTTCAACAAGGCCCTCAATACAGCTGATGATGTGCTCGACGGGCTCGAGCAAACCTTCAGCGCGCCGCGTTGGCACCAGCGTTCGACCCGAGCGAACAAAGAGATCGTCCTGGAAGGCCCAGCGCAGGCGACCCAGTGAGGCGCTGACCGCGGACTGGGTCAGGCCAAGGCGCTCGCCGACCTTGGTCGTGTTGGGTTCTTTGAGCAGTTCCCGGAGGATGTAAAGAAGATTAAGATCGACGCGGCGCATATTCGCTACACCTGCTTGAGCACACTCAGGCTAGGGATAGTAGCGCCGCGTCGTTCCGCTGTCACGAAAAGCGAAATTCTCGATACGCGGTGATTGCGGGCGGGCCCGGGGCCACGTGCAGCCTCACGTCACCATCACGAGGCAGCTCAGCGAGCATCGAGATCGAGGTATACCCGATGTTTACCGAGCCATCGATGTTCTGCACATCGCCGAGCTGGCGTGACACGGGCGCGCCCTCCACCACACGACAGCTGAGTGCCGCGATGACCGCGTCGTTATCGAGAATCTCGACACTCGCAAGGCGATCGCGCATCTGAGCATAACGCTGGTGCGTGGTACTGATACTCCTTAGCACGGCCCTTTCTGACTCGTTTGTGGCATCGCGCAGGTCCGTGCTCGCTAGCGGGTGATTAGTGCGCAAAAAGATACCGCGCTCATCCGCACTCGCCAGCGCTACGCCGCCGGCACTGCACTCAGCGGCGTAGATCCATGCCGGGTCAACCGCTGTATAGGCATGCCCTGAACAATGCGCCACGGAGGTCACCAGGCTGTAAACTGCCATCGCGGAGGGCTGGAACAGCACCTCAAACTGGAAGCCGCAAACGGGCAGACCGGCTCCCTGCGAGCGCAGCTGGATCACGGTGTTTAGCAGCGTCGCAACGCCCCGGTCATTGACGCCACAGCTGGGCACACCACCGACGGCAGCCACCATGGCCCGAACACCATCCGGCCCTTCTAGGCCAAGCACCACCTGCGAGCCCTCTACCCAGGGTTGAATATCGAGGTTCTGGGCAGCCAACATGCCTTGCGTGCTGGGGCCGGCGACCGTCGAACATTTCTCCGCATGCTTCGGCAACAAATCTGACTGCTTGAGGCTGCGGCGCAACCACCAGTCCTCGTCCATCATGTTTTGTGCCAGCAAGCGGTGAAGCGGTAGACCTGCGCCCGCCGCCACGCCACGCATAAAGGCCATGAAGTTGGGGGCGTAGCGCTCCAGCGACAGGCGAATTTCCTGTTGCAGAGAGAGCGCCAGTGCAAAGCTTTCAGGGTCAATGCCATCGTTTGCGACATCCTGCGTCCAGTATGACTGGGCAAGATGAATCGTTTCGCGATCCTCTTCGCCATACTGCCTGCCCTGTTCGTACAGGCTGCCATTCAACTGCAGCAGTCTGAGCTGATCTGCGTCCATCGTCCGTACTCCTGAAAGTGAACTGTGTCTGCTAGCCGCGCTCTAGGCCGGCAGGCCGTGCCAGGTGTAGTAGGTAGCCAGCGCCAGCAGCGGCAGCGTTGTCAGTAAATGCATGTGTGGCGGGCCCAGCCAACGGGATACGGCAAAGGGCATAAAGGCTTTGCTCCATAAACACAGTTGGCTGAGTAGGAAATGGTTAAGCAAGCCCATCCAGGTGGGAAATATACTCTGCCCCGTCAGGACCAGGTAGGAAAACAGAAAGGAGCCGATCGCCTGCATTAACAACAAACCCAGGGTGAACGGCGACCAGTATGCAAGCAGTTTCCCGTAAAAGTCATTAACGGCCTGCCGCTCCGGGGTATCATCCGCGATCGCCTCGCGTGTGAAATTCAGGTCATTGAAAGCGCCGAACAAGGTATGGGAAATGACACCATAGGCCATGATGCCGCCCAGCAACCCCGCCGTTAAAAACGCCCATCCGGGGCCTGCGGGCAGCAGGCCCACATAGATCGTCACGAAGCCAAGGCCACAGGGCAACATCGCAAAACCACCAACAACCGAGGCCCAGTAACGGCGACCGTGGGATACGCCGATCCCACCAGTCGCGTGGTAACTTGCAAAACGATTATCCACACCGGTCATGTCAAAAGAGAGGCCGGCGCTACTCATGGGGCGCGTCCAGCCGATCCAGTCGGTCACCATAATGGTAAATGAGCCCAGCATACCCGCTATACCGAGCAGGCGAATCAGTTCAATCGTCGAGTCAGTCATGCGGCTTCTTGCGTAAGTTTCTCAGTGATGATGGCCTTCAGTCTTGGCTTGTCCAGCTTGTTAGCAGTGGTCATCGGAAACTCCTCCAGCAGCTCTATTCGCTCCGGGGACTTGTACTTTGCCAGACCTTCAGCCATCAAAAAGTCCATCAGCTCGCTGGTAGTGGGCGCTCGTGCCCCGTGCGCCAGCAGAACGAAAGCACAGGCCCGCTCACCCAGATCGGGATCGGGCATGGCGACTACCGCGATATCGTGGATTGCAGGATGCTTGCGCGCCGTATGCTCCACCTCCTCGCAGTTGATTTTCTCCCCGCCACGGTCGACCAGATCCTTCAGACGCCCTTCGAATGAGTAATAGACTTCGCCATCTACCTCGTGAGCGGCCATCAGGTCACCAGACCGATAAAAACCCTCAGCGTTAAAGGCTTCGCGGTTGCGCTCCTCGGCATCGTAATAGCCAAATATGGTGTAGGGTCCGCGACAAATCATTTCGCCAATCTCGCCGTGCGGCAGCTCCCTGTCTGTGCCAGGCGCCACGATCTTCAACTCATCGTGGGCCGATAGCGGCTGGCCAATCGTTTGCCAGCGCACCTCGGGCGGTTCTTGAGGGTGCCCGAAGGCTACCACGCCTTCGGTCATGCCGAAAATATGGACACCGGGCTTACCCAGTACTTCATCGATCTGCCGAGCGGAATTCTGGGATATGATCAGTCGGGCTCTCTCGAGATTGAGGGAGTCGAGCAATCCATGATCCTTGATCTTGCCAAGGGCACCCGCATTGATGGCAAAGACTGAGGGCTTGTATTCGAGCAAAGCGCTCAGTACCGAGAGCGGGTCCATCTTCGGCAGGACAACGCTGCAGCCGCCAACCAACATCAGCGAGGGCAAGAAGGCACACATACTGGCGTTGTGGATGATCTGCAGCGGCAGCAGCGCCACATCATCCGCCGTGTAGTTGTTGTGCACAATCGCGCGCTCTATGTTGTAGAGGTACTCGTTACCAAAGCGTGGAATTATCTTGGGCACGCTCGTCGTGCCACCAGAGAGCTGGAAGGTGCACACCTGAAAGGCGTCCCGCTCGATCGCCTCGATCCGGGCAGCGGCCGCGTCGCTGTCAACCGTGTCAATCAGCGAGGACATCGTCGACCTGCCTTCAGGCGCCTCGCCCCTGACAACAACAAGGTGCTCCATGCTCGGCGTGGCGGCGCGTATCTGGTCGGCGAAGGCCAAAAAGTCGAAGCCCGCCTCTACGCCGACGAAGTGCGCTCGCGCACCCGCGTGCTGCGCCAGATAGCCGATTTCTCGCTCTCGGTGCGCCGCCAGCGTGCAGACGGGAATGAGGCAAGCCTTCCAGCAGGCGAGGAGCGCCACCACCAGTTCATTGCTGTTCAGCACCTGGAATATGACCCGGTCGAGCGGTTTCATGCCCATGTCCAGCAGCGCGCAGGCAAAGCGATCAGAATCCACATCCAACTCTCGAAAGGTGCGCTCGCCCTCCGGACCTGTCAGCGCAACTCGTTCAGCAAACTCGGAAAGCGCCTCGCGCAGGGCATCAATTAGTCCGCGCTGCCCAAGGACGCCGAGACGTGCGTATTTGTCGATATGCCACTGTGGGGCGTACACCACGCCCGGCATGGGCTGCTTGACTCCAGCCACTTGAACCTCCAAATTCTTCGGCCGGCACAAATCATTTCTGCCGATCTTTGCTTAAAATCCTAACGGAGGTCCGGGCTGCCGAGCCAATGAAAAGGCGTCGTGTGATCGACCAACCGCATTTATGAATGGGCGGGGGTTGCCCAAGCAGGTGATCAGCCGGTGAGGAACTGCACGCCCTTATAGCGCAGATAGGGCTCAAGACCACGCTTACCGCCGAGGACACCATGACCTGAGGCGCCGAAAGGCTCTGCACTCAAGTGCGCCAGGCTTTGTCCCGGTGCATTGCCGCTTCTGATATCGATTCGACCCGCCTCTATGTCGTGCGACAAACGCCTTGCCCGTCCCAGGTCCCGTGTCCAGGCCGTCGCGGCCAGCCCGTAAGAGGTATCGTTAGCCAGCGCAACTGCCTCTTCATAGGATCTGAAAGGCATAACAGATAGCACGGGGCCAAAAATTTCCTCACGCCAGACTCTGGACCCAGTGTCGACCTCGTCAACCACCGTCGGAGCGACGAAGAAGCCTTGTCCCGGCAGCTCACCGGCCAGGCTGGCCGGTCGACAGCGTCCGCCCTGCTCCAAGGCAACACTGATATAGGACTGAACGCGCTCGTGTTGTGCCACGCTTGCGATCGGGCCGAAGTTAACTGCCGTGTCCAGTGGATTACCGGCGCGAAACACGTCACGAGTGCGCGCCAGTAATCTGTCAGTGAGGGCTTCAGCTATATCGTGCTCGACAAGCAGACGTGTGCGCGAGACGCAGATCTGGCCGCTATTGGAGAATACGTCAGCAGCCAGAGAAAGTTCGATATCCTCAATGTCCAGCGCATCGGCAAATACGATTTGCGGCGACTTACCCCCAGTCTCCAGCATGACGGGCTTACCGTTGGACTGCCCTGCATAAATCATCAACTGCTTGCCAACGCCGGTCGAACCAGTGAAGTGCAGCTTGTCCACATCGG
The DNA here is from genome assembly GCA_038748065.1 of Pseudomonadota bacterium. GTDB lineage: Bacteria > Pseudomonadota > Gammaproteobacteria > Pseudomonadales > Halieaceae > JBCDJG01. Next base: position 39,066 of record JBCDJG010000030.1, on the reverse strand, counting down.
CGTGCAGGGCCAGGGCTGCCCCTGCTATCGCACCAGGCCCGGGGATGACGTTCAATACGCCCTGCGGAATGCCAGCCTCGACAGCCAGCTCGGCCATTTTCAGCGCGGAAGACGGCGAATACTCGGAGGGCTTCTGAACGACAGCATTACCCGCAGCGAGTGCCGGGGCGATCGCGCTAACCGCTGTCAGCGTGGGGAAATTCCACGGCGTAATGACGCCAACCACGCCGCGTGGCTCCGGGTAGGTCATCGATAGTCCGTGCGCCACTTCAATCGGCGCCATCTCACCCGTAGTCTTGTCAGCGAGTTCGGCGTAGTACTGTATAAAGTCGGCTGCGGCATCGACCTCACCCAACGCGCTGGTGATCGGCTTGCCCATCTCAAGTGAATCCAGCAGCGCGATCGTCGCTTTATTCATACGCACTCGCTCAGCCCAGGCGAGCAGCTTAGCCTTGCGATCGAGCGGTGAGCGGCGCGACCAGCCCTTAAAGCCATCGCGTGCAGCAACTACAGCGGCTGCAACCGTCGTCTCATCGGCGCCACTAAAGCGCGCCAACCCTTCGCCGTTCGCGGGATTGCAGGTGTCGAAGGCAGCGCCGGCCGCAATTGCGCCCTGCAGGAACCAGTCCCCATTAATGAACGGCCGAGTCTGAAAATTTACCGTTGATGCCGCTGTCTGCCAGTCCATAGGCCTACCACTAACCGACGATTCGCTGATCGCTGAGATCCTTATAGCCGCGTGTTTCGACCAGGGTCGCACCCAGCGATTCGCCAAGATCAATGGCAGCCAGCGCATTCACGATGTGGACGAGGGTGGGCAGCTGCTCCCAGCTCGACTTCAGGAAGGTCACCTCGGCAGCGTCAAAGCGTGTTGCTTTTTCTACCTTCAGATTGGGCGCAGCCGCGGGCGTCAGCGTGGGATAAGCGACGTCTGCTTCGCCCGGCGCCCCCGTCCGCGGCAGATACTTGTAATGCAGCAGGCCGCTTGAGTCGCTGGCCGGCAGCTCCGTGGGATCAATGGCATGACCACCCTCGGCCCGTATCCGCGCAAAAATGTGGCTGTCCCAGCTTGCTTCTGCGGCAATCGAATCGGGCATTATCCGTAGCGGCGGCAGGTCGCAGAATATTTTTGAGAAGCCCAGTTCTTCGCGACCCGTGATGATTGGATCACACATGTTTTCCCACAACACCATGAGAAAATCGCCGTCTACGACTTCGGTCGCCCCGGTGCACCGAGCGCCCAGCGTAACGCCAAGCGTGTTATAGCCCCTACCCGCGAGCCACTCGATCTCGGTGATTTCGGTATAGCTGATCGACAGGATGGTTTCGCTCTGCACACTGAACCCGGGCGGGAGAAAAGGCTCGAACTGCCCACCGGACACGGCAAAACGCGCCGTAAGCGTGCGCTGCTTTGAAGACTCGCGCACCTCAAAGCGCCGATCATCAGGACCCTGTCGCGGACCCAGGCTCGGGCCGAAGTGGGTGGGCATCCTGTAGAGTTTGCCCTGCTCTAAAGTGTATGACATCGAACTCTCCTAAAAACCGGCAGTGTAGATGCCGGCTCAGAGATCGAGAAATAAAGAAATGCGATTGAGCCTATCGCCGGTCGTGGTCAATTCAGAACACCATATCCCGGATTTTGCTTGCGTTTTCACTCGCCTTCTCACTCACCTCGCTGGTGTGAGAAACTATCTTTATGTCATATAAAGCACAATAAACGCTGCGGTAAAACTTTAATAAGGACCAATCACACTATGATCAAGCGCATCGGCCTGTTACTCGCAGGCGCCCTCGCCCTGCTCGTCACTGTTTTCCTGGCGCGCGGCCCAGAGATCGCCGACGGCATGATAAATCGGGTAGAGCCGCCCTCAGAAGCGCTGGTGATTACCGATGAATCTCGCGCGCTGCACCAGACGCTGACGGTCATTGATCTCCACGCGGACCCGCTTCTGGTGAGGCGAAATTTCACCGAGCGACTGGACTACGGCCATACAGACCTACCGCGGCTGGAAGAAGGCAATGTAGCGATTCAGGTCTTCGCATCGGTCACTAAGTCACCTGCCGGCCTGAATTACGATTCCAACCCCAGTGATAGCGATACGCTGACCACACTGGTCATTGCTCAGCTACAGCCCCTACGCACCTGGACGAGCCTGCTGGAGAGAGCACTTTTTCACGCTCAACGCCTGGAGCAATACGTCGCCGATGCACCCGACAGGCTCGCCATTGTTCGTAGCGTTAGCGACATCGATACGCTGCTAGCCTCCCGCACCTCTACAGGTAAGCCCGTTGGCGGCCTGCTGGCGATCGAGGGCGCCCAGTCGCTGGAGGGTCGTCTTGACTCACTCGACACGCTTTTCGACGCAGGTTACCGCATGATCGGAACAGCACACTTCTTCGATAACAAAGTGTCGGGCTCCATGCATGGTGAAGAGAAATACGGTCTTCCGGAGCTCGGCGTTCGCGTCATCCGAAGAGCGGAGGAGCTTGGCATGGTGATAGATCTTGCCCATGCCAGCGCCGCTACTGTGGATGACATACTCAATATTGTCACGACGCCGGTAGTGGTCTCACACGGTGGCGTGCGCGGCACCTGTGATACCAACAGAAATCTCTATGACGACCAGATCGAGAGAATCGCGCAGATCGGTGGCGTTATCGCAATAGGCTACTGGGATGCCGCCGTGTGCGACACATCCCCGGCAGGCATTGTTGATGCCATGGACTACATACGCGACCTGGTTGGCGTAGAGCACGTCGGCCTGGGCTCTGACTACGACGGCGCCATTGTGCCCCAGTTTGATACCAGCCAACTGGCCTTGATCACGGGAGAACTCATGCAGCGAGGTTATTCGGTCGAAGACATCGCCCGCATCATGGGCGGGAATGTGCTGGAGATTTTCAGGTCTGTACTGCCGGCCCGTTAGGCGTCCCAAGTGATTCAGTCGGGGGCCTGAATGGCTTAGCACGATACCAGTCATAGCCACTTATCATACGGCGAAGAAAGCCCTGGCGCGCTCGCTGCTGTACAGTAAGGCGCTACTATCAAGTACGCCGCAGACTACGATAAGGAGAGCGCTATCACTCGTCAGAACTGGTACCTGGTCGGCATGATCTCGGTGCTCTACATGGTCGCCAACATCGACCGCTTTGTCGTCAACCTGATGATCGAGTCCATCAAGCGAGACTTCGGTGCGAGCGATATCGAGGTTAGCCTGCTGGTGGGCTTTACCTTTTCTTTGTTTTATGTGATTTGCGGCTTCTGGATTGCGCGACTGGCAGACCGCCGAAATCGGCGCAATCTGCTGACGCTTGGCGCGCTTCTCTGGAGCGTTTTCACAGCGCTTGCCGGTGCCGCCCAGAGCTTCACACAGTTATTCATCGCTCGCATAGGCGTCGGCGTCGGTGAAGGTGCCGTTGTGCCCTGTGGCCAATCCATGATTGCCGACGAAGTTCCGCCCGAGTCGCTAGGGAGAGCGATTTCGGTGTTCAGTATCGGATCGCTCCTGGGCGCCTTACTGGCCTTCATTCTGGGTGGCGCGCTGTTGGGTTGGGCGACGGAGAACTGGCCGAATGGCCTATCACTGCCAGTAGTGGGAGATATCTATAGCTGGCAGCTCGTCTTCTTTCTGCTTGGTCTGCCGGGAATTGTCATTGCCCTGTTGTTTTTTGCGACGGTCAAGGAGCCTGGCCGGCGCAACGTCGCTACTGGCGAGGTCATGACAATGCGCGAGGTGCTCGCGTTCATGGCCGCACACAAGCGGGTCTACGTGGCCATTATTGCCGGTGTCACCACCGTCCAGATCGGCGCGGCCTCTGCTACCACCTGGATGCCTGCCCTGCTGGAGCGGAGTTTCGCACTCACCCCCGAGCGCGCGGGCATCTTAATCGCCGCAGCTCTGGTGCTGCCAGGCATCGCATCAGCCCTAATAGGGGGATGGCTGGCGGATCGCATGCGCCAGCGAGGCATTGATGACGCCTATCTGCGCCTGGCCTTCTTCAGCTGCATGATCGGCTTTCTGCCCTTTGGACTGGCGAGCATTATGCCTACGGTAAACGGGCTTGTGGCCATGGCGGCTCTGGGTACGCTTGCCAGTTTCATGACACAAACCCTGTCCATGACTGCGCTTCAAGCCGTGTCACCCGGCACTATGCGTGCAACAGCGGCGGCGGTGATGTCGATTTTAATCGCACTGATAGGCTATGGCGTCGGCCCCCTGATCGTCGCCCTCATTACGGACATCATTTTCCAGGATGAGTCGATGCTGGGATACTCCCTGGCCATCGTCGTAACAACGAGTTTCTTCGTCGCGGGCCTCTTTTACCACCAGGGCCGAGCGGATTTATCCGCCATGCTGGCGGACGCCGATACGCGCGAGTCAGCCTCTCGGTCTGACGCTCTCCAGCCCATGGCTCATGCGGGCGAACCAGGGTGAAAATGCAGCGAGAAACACGACCGCCAGTGAGGTTGCCGCCACCAGGCCGGTAAATACTGTCACTTCCCCCACCCTCACGGACAGAGCCGCTACGTAGCCACTGGCAATCGACCCGAAAGCGCCCATGAGAAAGAGCACGCCCATAAAGGTCACTGTCCTGTCTTGCGGCGCGTAGCGCGTCACCATGGCGCGCGCGACCGGGTAGATCAGGACCTCGCCCGCCGCCATGAGCGCATACATCACCACGATGTACAGCGGGTTGATCATGCCGTCCACCTTCATCGCCGTGATGATGACCAGCAGGCCAAGGCTTAAAAAGCCAAAGCCGATGGAAAACTTCAAGGACACTGGCGGATTCCGCCCCACGCGGTCAAGCAGGCGGGTCAACCAGACCAGCAGCGCGAGGAACACCACGATGAAAAACGGATAGAAGGTCTGGAACCAGACCGTCGGCCATTCGTAACCCAGAATCACCCGGTCTACCCGGTCTCGGGTCAGCACATTCAGCAGCCCCCCGATCTGGCCCAGGCAGAGATCAGACAAGAAGGTGAAAGCGGCCAGTATCAGCAAAACCACCAGACGGTCTTTCACCACGGCGGACGTTTCGACGGCCTGACTTTCAACTCGTTCGACTTTCGCGGGTCGAGCGGGCGGATAGCGTCCGACATCGCCAATCATACGCCGCCGAAAAATCAGGAACACTGACAGCCCCACCGCCATGGCAAAGCCGGCGACCGTAAAGCCGAAGTGCCAGCCGAGACGCTCGCCGAAAATACCCGCAGCGATAGGCGCGAGCGTCGCACCAATATTAATTGAAAGGTAAAAAATGAAGAAGCCGCGCTCGCGCTGTGGCCCGTCGCTACCGTATATTTTGCCAAGCAGGCTCGATGCTGAGGGCAGGAAAAAACCGGCGCCAATGATGAGGCTACCCAGTGCGGCGTAGAAGCTGAAGGTAATCGCCTGGTAGGTGAGCGACACGAGCCCCAGTAATTCTTCTGCGGCAGCGGCGTTACCCGCGTGCGCGAGCGCAGCTTCGGCCAGCGCTGGTTGTATCTCGCCTCTCGAGATCTGAGCGAAGGGAACACCGGCGGTTTCCAGCACTATCGATACACCGCCATTGGAGGCCGTGTCCGCCAGCCACGGGGCGATCGCGGGGCCCGCCATCAAGAAGTGACCCAGACACATCAGGCTGGCACCGAGGATCAGAGCAGGCTGCAGCCCCAAGCGACGGTCCGCTAACCAACCGCCGACAACAGGGGTCACGTAGATGAGCCCTGTATAGAAACCATAGAGCTTGTAGGCGTCGGCACTGGCCCAGCCAAAGCCCTGAGCCGCCACGGGCGCCGTGAGAAAAAGCACCAGCATGGCGCGCATCATGTGGTAGCTGAAACGCTCCCACATCTCAACGCCCGACAGCAGGAAGAGCCCCTGTCGCTCCGAGGCAGGCGCTGCGCTCACGTTCATCGGCGCATCACCGGCGTTCTGCTGAAGCAATCACGCAACTACAGGCCCCGGCTCTGGAAATAGGCTCTAAGCCCCGGCAGATAGCGACCGAGATAGAGGCGCTCCTCTTTGCAGATTTCGGCAACCATGTCCTCGGGAATCTGGTTCAGCCGCTCGCCACTGCCCTGGGCAAGCAGCTGCAGTCGGCATGCGCGCTCGAAGTAGTAAGCCAATTCAAGGGCGATATCCAGGCTCGGCCCGACCACGATAAACCCGTGGTTTCGAAGTACCAGCACCGAGCGCTCTCCAAGAACACGGGCCATAGCCTCGCCCTCTTCGTTCTCGCGTAAAACGCCGTCGTAGCTGTCATAGTAGGCGACATGCTGATGAAACATTGCCGCCGCCTGGCTGCCACGCGTATCGAGCATACCCCCCTCGCGCATCATCAGTGCGGTAGCATGCAAGGCATGCAAATGAATGACACACCGGGCGTCTCGACGGGCATCGTGTATGGGCTTGTGGAGGCACCAGGCCGCCTGATTTGGGGTCGCCGTGCTAGCAACAACCGCTCCCTCGCGATCCATCAGCAGCACATCGTCTGACTGAATGTCGGCGAAGTACTTGTGCCCCGGGGTTACAAACATGGCTCCGCTGTCGTCGGACGTCATGAGTGATAGATGATTGCCAACCCCCTCGTGCATGTCCTCATAGGCAATGATGCGGTGCGCGAGCGCAAAATCCTCGCGCTGCGCGAACATAGCAGAGTGCACATCTCCCTCTGGACTTATAGACTTAAGTTCTGTCACTTGCTGCCTCACATATGCAATCGGGCTGAAAGCAGATAGGTCCCCGCAAGGGGCATTGACCCCTTCCGCCAGCCATTTGTCTTGATATTAAGTCATGTCGCCACACTTTCACAACGGGCAAAAGCACTTTCGACCCTCAGGGGGCTTTTATTTTGCCGCTCAAACTACGCTACCATAGCCTGATGCCCTGTATAGCCAGCAGCCCCACGCGCTCTATGCCTGCGTATCAGACGCCCTTCAAAGTGCTTCAGTCATGCGCAGGGTAGACCTGAACCTGCTCTACCTGCTGCGCGAACTGCAGCGTGAGCCCAATACCACGCAGGTTGCCAAGAAGGTTGGCATCTCCCAGTCTGCCGTCAGCACCGCGCTGGGTCGCCTGCGCTGGGCCTTCGAAGATGAGCTTTTCGTGCGCTCTGGCCGTTCCATGGTGCCGACCCCCATGGCCACGCGGCTGGTTGAGCCCGTCGAGGAAATCATCCAGCTGGTAGAGGAACTGCTGGAGGAGGTGCACCTCGAACCAGAAAAACTCAAGCGTACCTTTACCGTGGCTACCGCTGGATTTGTGGTCAATGAGATCGGCGGTCCGCTATTGGCACAGCTGCGCAAAATCGCCCCTGGCGTATCCCTGCATTTCCCGCCGGTTGATACAAACACCCGTGGCAGGCTTCGAACTGGCCACCTGGACCTGCTCATCGGGCCGTTTCTGAATTTCGAGGAGTCCGGTGACAATATCCGCTTTCAAGGCGTCTACCATGACCGACTGGTCGCCATCGTTTGGGCCAAGTCTCAGCGTTATGGTGATACGCTGGCGGAAGCCGAGCTGGCTGAGGCTGACCAGGTGATCGTAAGGATGCCCACCGATGACACCTTCATGACGCGCGCCCAGCTTTACTTTGCCAGCCAGGAGTTTCGCCCGAACATTATTGGCGAATTCAGCACCCCCGTGTCAGCCGCCCGGTCAGTAGAGGGCACCGACGCTGTCGCGGTATTACCGCGACAGGTCTTTGAGTACGCGGCGCACGCCGCTGATCTTCGTGCGCTTGAACTCCCACTCGACGTCGACAACTTTGAAGTTGGCCTGGCCTGGAACGCTCGCTTCGATAGCGACCCGGAGCACCAATGGTTCCGTGAGATCGTCGCCAAGACCATAGAGGAGCGTATACGCCCGCCGACGCTACAGCCTGATCAGCTCTCGCCGCCGGGGTAGTCCAGCACCTTGATCGGCGCTAGCGCGTTCAACACCTGGCGCGCCCGCACCTGGCCGGTGGTGAACAAACGCAGTGCGCGCGACAGCACTGCACTTTCTTCCCGCGCCGACGCCACATTGGAGAGCTCACCAAAGGCTTGGTCGCCGGCGGTCAGCGCGGCTCGCGCCGCTGTCAAAAAGCCATCCAAATGGCTCTTTCCCGCATAGCCTGCATCGAGCGCGCTTAATTCACGCGCTGCAGCTTCGCTATCTTCAAGCAGGCGCGCCCTTGCATCCTGGGCCATGCCCTCGGCAGTGTCTGCAAGGCGCAAGGTCCAGTAGGCGTTAGTCTCGCCATAGTAGTAGAAGCCATGGGTGGCCCCACGGGGCACGTGATGGTAGTTGATTGGACCGACGCAGCCGCTGTAGAGCCCCTGATCGCCATCGTCCGGAAACATCAGGCTGGTGAATGCGTTGCCCCGATGGCCCGGGCTGGCAGCAAAGCGATAGCCCTCCTCGGCGATTTGGCGAACGCGCTCTGGATAGTCCTCTGCTGCGGGGATATCGCGTTGGGGCGTTGCGTAAAGTCGCTCGACAAAGGTATCGTCGATGTGGCCCGAGGCAGGAATGGAGAGATCAAAGAAACACTTGTTCCGCTCTGCGCCGGTCGGTCCGGCGCACATGCGCAAAGCAGAAACTATCATATTCGACGCGGCAAACTTGCTGGCGTCGTAGGTGTGCCAGCCGCGCTCAATATCGTACTCCATCACACCCTCAGCATGCCCGTGATTCAACGAGGAGGCGTCCGCATGCAGGGAACTGTTCCCCGTGTAGAGAATGCTGTGGCTCTTGCCTTGATGATCAAAGGTGCAAGTCCTGACCAGACCCTCAGGATGCTCTTCACTACGGTAGCGGCTTTCAAAGACGTAGCCGTTGTGATGATCCGCCCACTGCCCACCGGCGGACCCCAGCGCACACCCTACGTTGCCGATGGGATAGCTCATGACCTGGTCGTAGGCATCACGGGCGCTGTTTGCGTAGCGCAATCCGTGGAACGTCGTCGCACCGCGCATGACGCCGTAACCCCAGCTGTGCTCGGGCTCCATCACATGAGGCTCGCCGCCGTGGTGGACATAGGCCACACCGCGATTGTTCATGCCCGGGTGACCCGCCATCCCACTCACACCCATGCCGGGAATCCATCCACCGTGAGCACTGAAGGGCGTATAAATGAAGTCATTGCCCTCGTCCGGATAAGCAACAATGGTCACTTGCATCCAGCAGTCATGGTCGGTCGTGCTCGCGGCTTTGAGACGACCGTCGCTGGTCGCCTCGCCCCAGGCACAGAACCCGCTGCAGCGCTCCAGCGGCGAATCCAGACCTGCCGCAGCGGACGCTTCCAGCTGTTTCCGAGCCGACTGGATAAAGGCCTGCTGGCCGAAATACATGGCGGCAAGCAGCTTGTCGTTACCCAGAAAAGGCCAGCTTACATCTTCGAGCCGACTTGCAGGCTCATCGGTAGACGCCCACATGTGCAGCACATTCTCATAAGCCATGGGCAAACCGCTATCCGTCACTGCATCGGCCCAGCCCCTGCACATGTCCAGTATTTCGGGCGTGTGCTGGCGCAGCTGTGCCTCAAACTTGCTGATAACCTCCAGCCTCGTGGATGTGAAGCGCAGCGCAGCGAACCTGGAGAAAATGAACTCGCCAAAAATCTGCAGCGTTTGCTGTGCGTACTGGTAACCCATCTCGTAGGATGACCCCCGGACAACGACAATCGGACAGATCGCAGGCACAACCGGGAAACCATCGGCGCGCAGCACCTCCGTACCCAGGTAATCCAGCTCAGGCTGCCGGGGCGCGATCGCATACAAGGCCGCTTTGTCACCGAGGCTAGCCCTGACCTCCCCCACAAGCGCGAGCATATCCTCGGCGGCAGCCCAGCCGGCAGCCGCATCCGCCGCCTTATCCGCTGACAGGCGCACGCCATTGTAGGCACCGGTAATGCCACCAATGAGCCACTTGGCCTTGTTCAGATGGAGCAGGGCCGTGTCGAGCAGGGCGCGCGCCTCGCCATAGCCACTGTGCTCGTAACCTTGACCCTCCAGCCGTCGAGCGCAAAAGAAAAAAGCGTAGTGACACTCGGTCAACTTGGCGATGAGATCGATACAGCTGTGGCCGCTGTAGTTTGCCTCCAGGTCCAGGTCGTGGACGAAGTCATCCGCGTCGTCATAGAGCTTTACGGCGGGCGTGGTAGCAGGCATGAAGTTATCCTCGCAGCAGTTCTTAAGTGTTGCTGAGCTTAATCATGCCCCGATACCAGGCCTAACAATTTGTGCGGATAAGTGGAAACGCCAAACTTGATGATCATTCGCCGTAGGTAAAGGTGACGTAGCCAGCTGTCACTCATAAGCCGGAAGAATGGATTCCATCATCAAAGGTGGTTTCTGCAAAACAGGCTTTCTCGTTACTCTATTCGCATTGAAATCACCGTGTGGGTGATGCGCATGGCTGGATGCCGCTCTGTCCTGCAGAGGCGGCATCCAGCACTTTTTGTGCTGGACACCCGCAACCCTATCCGTCATCACATACCGCAGGTCTCCCGTCATGTCCCAAACGCCGCTCGCCACAATCCGACGTGACCTGCACCGCCACCCCGAGACGGCCTTCGAAGAGCACCGTACTGCCGACATCATCGCGCGTGAGCTGAAGGACCTCGGTCTTGACGTCACAACCGGCCTCGCCGGAACGGGTGTAATCGGCACCATGACGCGCGGTCATGGGCCTTCGGTTGGCTTGCGCGCAGACATGGACGCGCTGCACATGGATGAAGAAAATGACTTCGAGCATCGCTCGGTCCATGCCGGCAAGATGCATGGCTGCGGACATGACGGCCACATGGCAATGCTGCTCGGCGCCGCGCGACAGTTAACCAAACGCTCGGACATCACTGGCACCGTGCACTTTGTGTTCCAGCCCGCGGAGGAAAACGAGGGCGGTGGGCGCGCAATGATCGAGAACGGGCTGTTCGATGAGTTCCCCATGGAGCGCATTTTCGGCATGCATAACTGGCCGGGGCTCGACGCCGGCCGCTTCGCCATTTGCCCGGGGCCGATAATGGCAGCCTTCGATGTTTTCACGATCACCCTGCGCGGCTGCGGCGCACACGCTGCGATGCCGCACCAGGGCTCTGACAGCATTGTGGCGGCCGCCCAAATGGTATCTGCGCTCCAGGTCATCGCTGCTCGCAAGCTGGACCCACAACGCGCAGGCATCGTCAGTGTGACCGCGGTCAATGGCGGTGATACCTGGAACGTGCTACCGGAAGAAGTCACGCTGCGCGGCTGTACGCGCCACTTCACCACGGAAGACCAGAGCATGGTGGAATCGACCATGCGCCAGATTGTCGAGCACACGGCGGCAGCCAACGGCGTAGAAGCGCACCTGGACTATGAGCCGCGCTATCCGGCCACTGTGAACACTGTCGATGAAACGGAACTGGCGATTGCCGCGGCGCAGGACATTGTTGGGGCCGGCGCGGTAGAGACACAAACCACACCCTCAATGGCCTCCGAAGACTTTGGCTTTATGCTGCGTGAGCGCCCAGGCTCCTATATCTGGATTGGCAACGGTCCAGGTACCGGCGGCTGCGCCCTGCACAATCCACTGTATGACTTCAACGATGACATTATCGGCTTGGGCGCCAACTACTGGGAACGTCTCGTCGAGTTGAACATGCTCACAAGCGCTGCACCCGGCAAGGTCGAGCATGTCTGATCAGGCCATCGTTACCCGCCTGAGGGATCGGCCGGCCTTACTCGACCCCGTTGTTGGCTGGATTGATGAGGAGTGGGCCGAGTACTCAGGCCGCAGCCTGCAACAAACCCGCGAGCGCTTTGCCAGCGAATTGGACTCCGGAGCCTCCCAGCTTCCCTGCACGCTAGTGGCAACTCTCGGTGACCAGCCCGCGGGCGTTCTCAGCTTGCGCGAACAAGACAGTACCGACTACGACCCAGGCAAGCTCCCCTGGATATGCAACGTCTACGTACCCGCATCATGCCGGGGCAAAGGCATCGCTTCGGCACTCTGCCTCGCCGGCGAGGCTGTGGCGAAGGCTATGGGCTTTGACGCGATCTATCTGGCCAACGAACACGGCGAGGCATCGCTCTATGGCGCGATCGACTACCGCGTGTACAAAGCGTATGGCGACGAACGTGGCGCTCAACAGCTGATGTCAAAGAACCTCAGCTAGCCCGTCAGTGACGACCTCGCAGTGCTTCCAGCGCGTGCATCACACCGCGCAACTCGGCAAGGCCCTTCATGCGCCCGGCGAAAGAGTAGCCAGGATTAACGCCGGACTTGCCGATTTCATCACCCATCAGGTGGCCGTGATCCGGCCTCATCGGGATGCGATCTGAGCGTCCGACCGCCAGGCGACGGTCCTCTTCATCAAGCAGTGCTGACACCAGGCCCACCATGTCATTGTCACCGTCGAGGTGCTCAGACTCATAGAATGAGCCATCCGACTCGCGTTTAACGTTGCGTAGGTGAACGAAGTGGATGCGCTCACCAAACTCCCGCACCATCGCCACCAGGTCGTTATCGCCCCGCGCGCCGAAGGATCCAGCACACAGCGTCAGGCCGTTACTCCGGCTGGGCTGTGCCGCGAACAGGGCGCGTGCGTCTGCTGCGGTCGAGACGACCCTGGGCAGGCCAAACAGCGAGAAGGGTGGGTCGTCGGGGTGGATGCACAGGCGCACACCAGCCTCCTCGGCCGCTGGCACAACCGCCTCGAGGAAGGCAAACAGGTTGGCGCGCAGACCCTCGGTTCCCAGGGCAATGAACTGCCCAATGGCTTGGCGAATGCTGTCTCGATCGTAGGAGCCCTCACCACCGGGTAACCCCGCGATAATGTTGCGCTCCAGCGCCTCTCGCTCCTCTGAGCTCATAGCGTCAAAGCGCGCCCGCGCACTGTCGAGCAGGATCGGCTCGTAATCCAATTCGGCGCCTTCCCTGCCCAACATATAAACGTCATAGGCCGCAAAGTCGGTCATCTCAAAACGCAGGGCACGCGATGCGTTCGGCAGGGCGTAGTCCAAGTTGGTTCGGGTCCAGTCCACCACGGGCATGAAGTTGTAGCACACCACGTTCACGCCAGCGGCACCGACGTTGCGCAGCGAGGTCTGGTAGTTCTCGATCAGACGCCAGTAATCACCGCTACGCGTCTTGATATCATTGTGCACGGGTATGCTTTCCACCACCGCCCAGTTGAGTCCGGCAGCCTCTATTTCCGCCTTGCGCGCCTGAATAGCATCGAGCGGCCAGGCATCACCGGTTGGCACCTCGTGCAGCGATGTCACCACGCCGCTGGCGCCCGCCTGCACAATATTCTCAAGACTTACCGTGTCGCTCGGGCCAAACCATCGCCAGGTTTCCTGCATTACATCTCTTCCCTAGGTATCTCGCGGCACCACTGCACCGCGATGCTGCACCACTGTCGCTGCCAGTCGCTGTGCCGCCCGTACACTCTCTTCGAGGGCCAAACCCGCCAGCCGTGCGGCCAGGTAGGCGGCATTGAATGAGTCACCAGCCCCGGTCGTATCGAGCGCCTGTACAGGGCGAGCGCGGCGCTCCAGCCGCGCCTCGGGCGTCCAGACAGTGGCAACCAGGTCGTCACCCTTCACGGCAATCTCGCGGCAGCCAAGCTCACGATAGAAATCAATGCTGTCACTGAGCGTATCCAGCCCCCATAGCGCGCGATCGTCCTCAAGCGTCGGCAGCACCGTGTCACAGTGCGAAAGTACGCGGCGGCACTGGTCCCTGGCCGTAGCAATATCCGGCCACAGCCGCGGACGATAGTTAGGATCGAAGATCAAGCGAGTGCCACGCTTGCGCAGCCCGGACAGCAGGGTATCCAGCCGATCCCAGCCAGAGCTCGTTATAGCCAGCGTGATGCCGCTGAAATAGAACGCATCGACCTGAGGGAGCTCGATAGCCGCATCGAATAGCTGCCGTGCCGGGCTGTTGTCGCGCCAGTAGTGGAAGTGACGCTCGCCATCCTCATCGTTTTCGATGAGATAGAGACCCGGCGATCGCCCTGCATCGAGGGACACTTCATCTGTCTTTAATCCCTCGTCTGTGAGCCGCGCAAGGATAGCGTGCGAGTGCTTATCGTCTCCGAGCCGGGTCAGGTAACGAACCTCACAACCCGCTCTCGCAAGATAAATCGCCGTATTGTAGGTATCCCCGGCGTAATCGAGCCGGTAGCTGGCTGCACCTGGCTCTCGCGCCAGCTCAACCATCACTTCACCGGCGCAAATGATTGACGACATGCTGCTTCCCGAAAGACGACGCCTTGACACCGACCAGAGCTGTTTGAGAGCCTGATCCGGCCAGGCCCGATAGACGGCGCTCAGTTTGCCGCCTTTATCACACCTGAGCAAGGTGGCGCTTAACGCGGCCTAAGGCGGCTTGCCGGCCGCGACCAGACAGGAATCCAGTGCGGGCATGATCAGCGCTAACACGCTACGGCTAGGCATCGTTGGCCTTGGGAACATCGCCGGACAGCACCTCGACTACTTACAGGCAGGCGAGGTCGCCGGCTGCGAAGTCACGGCCCTTTCCAGCCGCACCGCGCCCGCGACAGCCCCTCTACCGCATTTTGTCGACTACCGGGAACTCATCGCTTCTGGCCTGTGTGACGCCGTGCTGGTGGCAACGCCGACCTTTACTCACTACGAGATCGGCGCCGCCGTACTGGATGCGGGCCTGCACCTGATGATGGAGAAGCCTCTGGGGCTGTCTGTCGCGGAAGGTGAGTCCCTGCTGGCGCGACAGGGCGATGGTCAGGTCTTTGCCCTGATGCTGAATCAGCGCAGCGATCCACTTTTCCTGCGCATGCGTGATGTCCTGCAGGCAGAGGAGTTGGGCAACATCACCCGCACACACTGGACCATGACCAACTGGTTTCGCCCTGAGATTTACTTTCAGGTCAGCGATTGGCGCGCCACCTGGCGCGGCGAGGGAGGCGGCCTGCTGGTCAATCAGTGCATCCACAACCTGGATATCTTTCAGTGGCTCTGCGGCATGCCCGAGGAGGTGCAGGCCTGGTGCGAATTCGGCAAGTATCATGACATCGAAGTAGAAGATGAGGCCACCGCCTATTTGCGTTACGCCTCCGGAGCGACGGGCCTTTTTGTGGGGTCGACTGGTGAAGCGCCCGGCGTGAACCGCCTGGATATCATCGGTGACAGGGGCAGCCTGCACTACGATGGTGAGCGTCTGGTCAATATCCGCAACACGCCGGGAACGGTGGAGTACAGCCGCCGCACGCGAGATATGTTCGGCATGCCTGCATCAGAGCCTGTCGACATTACACCCGAGCGAAATATCAACCAGCACGCCGCCGTGATGCGCAACTTTGTGGCCGCCATCTCGGGCCGAGAAGACTTGATCGCGCCGGCGAGTGACGGCCTGGATTCGCTGGCGCTGGCCAACGCTATGCTGCTCTCCACCTGGGTCTCAGCTCCCGTCGGGCTGCCGCTGGACAGTCAGCGCTACCAGGCCGCGCTGGAACAACGCCTCGCCGCTTCGACGCTGAGAGAAAAAGCTGACATTGAGGCGAAGGTCGACATGAGTCAGTCCTATCGCTAGCCAGCATGTCAACGAGGGGGCCGGGATGCTGGATGTCAGCGAGCTGCAAGCCGTAGCCGAACGACCCGCATTAACGCGAATACCGACCTACCTGCGACTCAGCGGGCCGGGCTGGCTCCAGGGTGCCATGACCCTCGGTGGTGGCAGTGCCATCACCTCACTGACTATCGGCGCCGTCTATGGCTATGAGCTGCTTTGGGTGCAGCCGCTGTCCATGCTCATCGGCTGTATCATGCTCTTCGCCCTGTCTCATCAAACGCTCAGCACGGGTATTCGACCCTTTGAGGCGGTCCGCGATCATGTACACCCGGCACTGGCCTGGGGCTGGGCCCTCGCCGCTTTGGGTTCGAGCATCATCTGGGGTTTTTCTCACTACCCGCTCAGCGCCGGTATGCTGGAGGAAATCGTCACCGTCAGCAGCGGCTTCAGCCCAAATCCGGACAGCGTGGCACGGGAGCTGTATCTCTTCGCTCTGGCCATTCTGGTCTGGGCAATCTGCGCCTATACGGCGTGGCATTACGGCGCCGGCGGAAGGGCCGTTACCGTCTTCGAAACGGCCATCAAAGTGCTCAGCACGATGATCGTGCTGGCCTTTGCCTGGGTGGTCGTCAGGGCAAGCGCGAACGGTCAAATAGACTGGGATGCGGTTATGGCCGGTTACGTCCCCTCCTCCCTGCCACGTGATGCGGCGGGCGTCACAACGGTCATGGCAGCGCTGGGTACAGCGGTGGGCATCAACATGACCTTTGTTTACGGCTACACCCTGCTGGAACGTGGCTGGGGAAAGGCGCATCGAGAGCTCTCTCGCTATGACATCGTTATGGGCCTCGTTATACCCTACGTGCTGGTTACAGGGCTGATATCCATTGCAGCAGCAGGCGCTTTCTACGGCAGCGATATGAGCATCCAGGGCAAGCTCAGCCCATCACAGGCTGGCGCCATGTTCACCGAGGCGGGCATGGGCCCCGTGACGGGCCGACTGGTTTTTGCCTTTGGCGTGCTCGGCATGGCGATTGGTTCCCTGGTCATGCACATGCTTTGCTGCGGGGCGGCTGCGGCCGCCATGTTCGGCTGGGAACCCCACTCGCGCCGGTACCGCCTGGCCTTGCTGCTGCCAACGCCTGCTGTATTAGGCGTGTTTCTGTGGTCCAAGATGGGTGCCTACGTCATCTTGCCGACCTCAGCCATCTGCGGATTCCTGCTACCAATTGCCTACCTCGGCTGGCTGGTGTTAAACAATCGTGAAAGTTATCTTGGCGCAGACATGCCAAAGGGCTTCCGGGCTGCTGCCTGTAACACGGCCATGGCCCTGTGCATCATTACGGTGTTGGCAAGCGTCTGTTACAGCACCGCGGTCGCGCTGGGCCTCTGGTAGAGCGAAGTCGATGAGTGAACTGAAAGATGGCGCCAACTACGCGCCCAGTGCCGATGCAAAACAGGTCGTGGCAGCGGACGAGTTCTGCTTCGCGGCCGCCTTCCTTGACCACGGGCACATCAACGGCCAATGCAATGGGCTGTGCGACGCTGGCGCGACGCTACGGCTGGCCTGGGACCCCGACCCATCACGCCTGGAAGCCTTTCTCAAGCGCTACCCCGGGGTGCGCGCGGCTGATAGCTTCGAGCAAATTCTGGCTGATGATGGCATCCAGCTTGTGGCAGCTGCCGCCGTGCCCGATCGGCGCGCAGGCATCGGAATGAATGTCCTGCGCGCCGGCAAGGACTATTTCACCGACAAGTCACCTTTCACCAGTCTGGAACAGCTGGAACAGGCGCGCACCGTAGTTGCCGAAACAGGCGGCAAATACGCCGTTTACTATGCCGAACGTCTGCACAACGACGCCGCCTGGCGCGCCGGGGAGCTCATTGCGGCAGGCGCCATTGGCCAGATTCTGCAGGTGCTTAACCTGGCACCCCATCGCCTGGCGAAGGAGACGCGACCTGACTGGTTTTTTGACAAGGCGCGCTACGGCGGCATTCTAACCGACATTGGCTCGCACCAGGTCGAACAGTTCCTGACCTACACCGGCTGCCAGGATGCCACCATCAATTTTGCTCGTGTTGCCAACTTCTCTCACCCGGATAAGCCAGGCCTTGAAGACTTTGGTGAGCTGTCGATGGAAGGCGACAACGGTGCATCGTTCTACACGCGTGTAGATTGGTATACGCCAGAGGGCCTGCGCACCTGGGGTGACGGACGCACATTCGTTCTCGGCACCGAGGGGTCGATAGAGCTACGCAAGTACATTGAGCTGGGCGGTGAAGCGCCCGCCTCAAGCCTCTATCTCGTCGATGCAGCCGGTGAGCGCAAAGAGCATTGCCTGGGCCAGAGCGGCTTTCCCTTCTTCGGCCAACTCATCCTCGACTGCATCAACCGCACCGAGAACGCCATGAGCCAGGCACACGCCTTCAAGGCGGCGGAACTGAGCATGCTCGCTCAGGCTCGAGCCGACCGCGGCTAGCGCACCTCAATCTGCACAGGGATCCAGCGATTCAAAATGTAGGACAGCGTGCCATTCGTGCGCATCAGGCTCAGCGCCTGGTTGAGCTCTCCCAGCAGCTTGTGCTCGCCGAGACGCACTGCCCAGGCCAGATTTTCATTGGTCAGTGGCGCATAGAGACTGATCATGTCTGGATTGTTACGGTCGTTAGCGAGGCGCCAGCTGGTCGGTGCATCATGCACGTATAGGTCGATACGGTCTTTGCGCAAAGCGTCGAAAGCTGCTTCCTCGTTTGCGACAAAGCTGACCACCGCATCACCCAGTTCACGCTCGGCAAACGCAGCCCCCGTTGTCCCTGGCTCAACGCCAACCCGTACACCCTCACGGAACACCGACCAGGGCTGCGAGAAGCGACCCAGTTTATCCTTGTGCATGATGGCCATCTGGCCTACCTGCATGTAAGGATTACTGAACATGACGCGTTCGCCGCGCTCGGCTGTCACGCTAAGGCCAGACATGATGACATCAACCCGCCCCTGCTCCAGTGCAGGGATCAGTTCATCAAAGGGGAACTCGAATATCGCCAGCGGCCTGCCCAATATCTCCGCCACCGCCTTCGCGTTGTCGGCCTCGACGCCGACAACCCGTCCATCCTGCTTGTATTGCAGTGGTGGGTAGTCTGGCGACAGACCCACGCGCAGCGCCTCGGCAGCACTGACCGCGCCGCTCAGCAGCAAGGCGACCAGCGGGATTAAAAGGCCTTTCATCATGAGCAGGGTTCTCCCGTAACAGCGACGGCACCCACTCTAACACCCGAGCCAGTCCGGGCGAAGGCCCGAGACCCGATCAGAGATTGGACGAAGAAATGATATCGAAAAGCGGCTCAGCCGCCTGCCCGAAAAAGGGCGCGCGAATGAACTGGCCTGCGGCAAGGTCAATGATAAATTCGTTGACGGTACCGTTTTCCTGCAGTCGGATGACCGAACCTCCGCGCGAGAGCTCTGTGTAAGATGTCCGCTGGCCGCCGTTTTGGGGATCGAAATCCGCCCAAGTGTTGATCGCGGTTTCGCGCAGTCGACCTGTAACGTCCTCACCGCCAATTTCAGCGTATTCCAGGCTGGATAGGTTCCATCCGGTCACGGGCACCGAACTGCTGCGCAGGAAACCTACAAGCTGCGACGGACCGCCAGTGCTAATCTCCACCAGCCCATTCGCAAAACTGATTGTCAGCTCGGCCCCGTCCGAATTACGCGCCATGGTTAAAAAGTCTTGGTCCCTGACTGACTCGGTATAGGCGACATCGTCTCGTTTGCCGCGTGGGTCGCGGTCGAGCCAGCTGTCTCCGCCTTGCCATTCAAGGGTTCCAGTGTGCACACCCAGCGGATTGTTGTAGCTCAAGCCATCGATCAGAAACCCAGAGGGCCGGCCCGACTGTGCCTCCGTCAGGCCAAATACTTGCGGCTCGGCATCACCGATCTGTATCAGCACCTGTCCCAAGTCAAAGCGGATCGCTGTTACGCGGCCCCGACTGGCATCTTCCAGCACGATGCGGTCTGCCGCGCGCGTTACCAGCTCATGCTGGAACGTTATGCCACCCTCGACGGCTTCAACCCAGCGCAGCTCATCCTGCTGTATAAACGTTCCGCCGGTCCCACCGGCGCTATAGGCAACGATATTAAAATCGTAGCCGTTGTAGAGGATGAACTCGGCCACTAGCTCGAGGGTGAGGCCCACAAGCGCTGGATTGAGACCATCAATGCTCACCAGGCATTGGGGGTCGACCACGTTGGGACACATGGAGATGAGCCCGCCGAGGTTGTCCGTCCAGCGGAAGAACTCGAAGCCAGAATCGGGCACGGCCTCCAGCTGCAGGTTCAGATCACCGCCGCCACTTACTTCTATCTGGCAGACCGGATTGCACTCGCCCACCAGACGCTGATCCAGTATCTCGGAGTTAATCGTGCCGCCAATACCGGGCACTACCCTGACCAGGCAGCCCTGCAGCAATAGCATCAGCGGCACCCACAACCAGCCACCAGCTCGTACTAGCGATAGTCCTGAAGCTAAAGCTTGCATGCCGCCTCCTGTGCTCTAATTCTCCGCTTTCCTGCTATTAGTTGCAGTCGCTCCAATAAAGGTAGACTGGATTGCCTGCTTGGTAAACGCTTTAATGACACTTACAGCTGTTTCTCAGGCACAAACCACGAGAAGAGTTTAACGTTTGTACGCATCCACCAGGAGGTGTCCGGCTCTTTATCAAAGGTCACTTCTTCGCCATTGTCCATCGTAGTCCAGCGCAAGTCACCGCGCTCATCCAAAGTCACGCGATAGGCGCGCTTAACGCCTTGCTCATCGAAGGCCTGCGATAACATGCTGGCATGGGCAGGGCTTTCAAAGTAGCCGCCCAGCTCAGTATTCAAGGCTACCGAGCGCCCATCAAGGTTGAAGGAGCCAATGAAAAGGTAGCTTTGGTCGAAGGAGAAGAACTTGCCATGGAGGCTCGCGCGAGAGGCTCCTTTCCAACTGCGTTCAATGGCTTCATCTTTGCGCGTTTTGAATTCATAAAGCTCGACACCTCCAGCCACAAGATCCTTGCGGTAGCGCATGTAGCCTGAGTGCACCAATGGCACGTCATTGGCTGCCAGTGAATTAGTCAATATACGCACCTCGACGCCGCGCTCCACCATGCCAACGAGGTAGTCGGTCAACTCACGGCCCGGCACGAAATACGGCGAGACAATAATGAGCTCATTGTCGGTGCGCTCGAAGCCTTTCAGCAGCTTGGGCGCCAGATGAGTCGCCTCCGTAACCTTATCCAGCCGGACTTTTTCCGGCGTGTCATAGGCCAACAGCCAGTCGCTCCACACCAACCTCTCTCCTGCGAGTGCCTTGATATAGGCCAGGCTGGTCTTTGATAGCGCCGCGGCGTACTCGGACTCACGCGCTGCACGTGCGAAGTCGTTCAGCTCCTGCCTTAGTGCCTCAACGTCAGCCGCCTCGGGGTATTCGCCGGGATAAAAAGCGCGCAGCGGATAGGCCTCGACACTGTTCCAGTACAAATCAAATGACGTAGAAACATCGGCGGCGACGCCGCCAACGGCCACCACGTCCATGTCGTTGAAACCCACGTCTTGCGCCGCATCAAAGTACTCATTGCCGATATTACGACCACCGAATACGGTAATCAGATTATCCGCTGTGAGCGTCTTGTTGTGCATTCTGCGGTTGACGCGTGCGGTATCACCGACGAAATCAGCCACGCGGCGGTCGCGATTGGCGAAGGGATTGAAAAGCCGGATCTCAACCTGCGGATGCGCATCGACAAGGCGCAGGATATCGTCCTTGCCGGCCGTATCCATATCGTCCAGCAGAATGCGCACACGCACGCCGCGGTCAGCTGCCTGCAGCAGGGCGTAGTACATCAACTTACCGACATCGTCCCAGTGCCAGATGTAGTACTGCACATCCAGCGTTTGATCTGCACTGCTAATCATGCGCATTCGCGCGACGAGGGCCTCGAGCCCGTCCGGGAGCAAAAAGAATCCGGATTTATCCGGGTTAGCTGCGATCAGCTTGGCCGTGCTGGTGGCGATGCGCGTATCACTGCTCGCTTCAAGCTGATACGAGGCCTCGCGCTCGACGTTCTCAGGGAGGCTGCTACAGGCCGAAATAAACAGGCCAAAGGCAGCGACCGCAAAACACCGCAAAGACGGGGACATAGGCGCTCCTGCTCTGAATGCGCCCCTATCTTACATCAAGGAACCTCGGGGACTCGAGGCACGGAATAGCTTTGCCCGGGCAGGAATCTGCTGACCACACAGGCTCTACCCTGCATGCACTGACTCAGAGGTGCCAGTGCATCTACAGGCACCAGATACTCCAGGTGCTCCTCGTAGGCCACCGTGCTCAGCGCGTAGTCGCCCAGGGCGCTGGGCGGCACCACGATACTCACAACAAAGGCCTCACCGTAGCGGGGCAGTAATCTCTGCCGGGCAACCAACTCGGCATAGCGCTGGTGTAATTTGAACAAGACCAGCAGCTCGCCTGAGTCACCGGGCTCGATCCGCCGATAGTCTGAGGCGACGAGACGAGAGAGCTGCAGCGGACCCATCGCCAGATACAGCCTTGCGCTCACCCGTGGGGATACAGCGTTCATAGCCTTTGCACCTCCATGGGAATGGCGCGCACGACATAGCGAAGCGCGCCACCGGCGCGCAGCGCATCGAAGGGATAGCAGGTGACCAGCTGTAATTCACCGGGCAAGGCGAGGTCCAGGTCGATCTGCTGTCTGGACGCATCGATCACCTCAGCACCAATGACCCGGTAGGACAGCGTTCGGCCATCAGCCACCTGCAATTCGAGAGGGCTATCCCGATCAAGCAGACGTAAGAAACCAAAGTGTGTGTCCCGGTGCCCTGCAATCACGCTGGCTCCTGCCCCACCCGGCATGGCGGCGGCTGTTTCAAGCCCGGGCCCAAAGGCCAGTGCTTCGCCACTGGTACCCGCCAGCACATAGAGATCGACCTCTTCCACAGGCGCCAGCAGGCGGGCGACAGGCCAGGTGTCCGCCCAGGGCCAGGGTCGGTGTTGACCGCCCTCCTCCTGAGTCTTCTGCCAGGCATCGGCGATCAAGTACTGAGCCAGCGTGGCCTTTGCGCGAATCATGCCGGCACTGCCTACCTGTTGCAGACCCAGTACCGCTAGCAATGCGACCACCACCACGCGCCATCCACCCTCAGACCACCGCATGATCGATCTCGCGGCGACGCAGGCTGTGCACGATCAGAGCAGTAAACAGGGCCAGGCAACCGAGCCAGGTTTGCAGGCGCACATCAGTTGCCGTCCGCGCGTAGGCAAAGGGCTGTGGGCTCTGGCCATGCGGACGCGAGTTTGGCACTGCCCGAGCCTCCAGGGCATCCTCTGGCTCCCGCGCCGGCTGCTCTTCAACGGCGACAAAGCTCGTATAGGGGCTTGCCAGGCTATGTTTTAGCGCCAGCGGCAGCACCGCAGCGCGTACCTCGTCCTCACTGGCGCCAGTAACGCGGCTGTCCAGCAGCTCGGAAATCTGCTGCCGCGCCCACTGACTGGCTACGCCGGCATGCTGTACGGCTTCCGCTTGCGGCGCCAAGGCAATCCGGCGCGTCCACGTGACGCCTTCCAGCTGACCCGTCACCAGCACCTCACCCCTCGGGGGGCCATCCGGGAAGTAAGCCGACACCATCATCGGTTCGCCAGCGTAAAGATCCGGTATGCGCCGTGGCCAGGCGTCAACGCGGCCTGGCCACTGCACCTGGATATCCACCGCCAGGGGGGCCGCAATCCGCGCGAAGAGCGCTTGCATACGCTCGCGCACCTCAAAGGTATCGCCAATGTGGGTATAGGCGCCCCGACCAAATTGGGCCGCCTTGCGCATGAACCAGCTGTTGGGGGCGGAACCGATAGCCACTGTGAACAAGCGCTGGTCGCCCAGCCGTCTGTCGATGGCTTCCAGTAAGGCCTGCTCGTTGCCGACGGCGCCGTCTGTGATAAAGACGACCTGTCGCACGCGGCTGCCGTGCTCAGCACTAGAGGGGCGCAATGCAGCCTGTAGCGCGGGTAACATCTCGGTACCACCGCCGGCATCGAGCTGGCGCACAAACTCTAGTGCCCGGCTCAGATTGTGCTGAGTGGCGGCTACGGGTTCGCGAAACAAAAGGTGGTGGCTGGAGTTAAAGGCGATCACGTTGAAGGCATCGTCGTCGCGCAACTGCCTGAGGGCTGTGCGCAAGCTATCACGCGCCTGACGTATCGACTCTCCCCCCATGGAGCCGGAAGTATCGATGACAAAGATCAGCTCTCTCGGCAGGGCCCGCTGCGCGGGCTGGACAGCAGGTGGCACTAGCATCAGCAAACCATAGTGCTCGCCAGCTACCTCTTCCGTGAAGTAGGCAGCTTCCGGTGACGAGCCCGTAGCCATGCGCCACTCCAGCAAAAAGTCCCGATTCATCTCAACCCTGCCATTCGCCAGACCCAAGCTATAGCGGTGTCCGTCACGCTGGACCGCGACCTGGTGATAAGCCGAACGTACTTCCGCCAGCGGCATGCCCATATCAAGGCTGGCGCTGATGGAAACGGGATTCAGCGGCGCAGCATCATTACCCGGCGCAGGATGTATCACAGGCGTGATCGCGTTTGCGTCGGGTACCTCGTCGGTTGGCACCGCCCAGCCCAGGTGGTTTAGCAGCGACAGCGATCGCTCCTCCTCTAACTCTGCGGCAAGTGGCTCGCCGGGGATGTAGCGCGGGGTGAGGGTCATAGGAAAGCGCAGGGAAAATCGACCCTGGGCAAAGTGCACCGGCTGCACATATTCGAGGCGCACGCTGATCGCCTCTCGGGGCGGAATGTTAGCGACACGGTTGGTGAAGAGGTTGGGGCGCTGTTGCTCCACCAGGCTGGCTTTCTTGCCGGCCTCTCGCGCGGCCTGATAGATCTGCCTGGCGCGCTCACGCTCCTGTATCTGGCCGACGATTCGACGCTCACCGATGCGCATCTCCATGGCTCGCACGGCAGCCCCGTCTGGCAGCGGGAAGGCGTAGATACCCTCAAGCCAGCTGTCGCTGTCGTTTACAAAGCGCTGCTCCAGCACCACGCGCGCCAGCATGCCGTTGATATCGAGTTTGACGGTGCTGTCCATAGAAATGGCGGGTTGGTAATCGCTGCTGCCCCGCGGGCTCAGCATGAGCTCCCCGGCCTGTATCCTTTGGAGGGGATCATCGCGGGCGCTCTCGGGTGCGTCCTCGCGCGCCTGGCCTCGCGCCACGCTGGCGCTCACTACCAGGACCAGGGCGAGAGTCAGCAATACGCGCGGCAAGCATTTGAAGCAAACAAAGAGTGATATGGACACCTGACATTTCCCTTATTCATTCAGACCGTGTCCATTCAACAGCAGCGATCTGGCAGGCGATGGCCGCAATGTGGGCAATCTGGCGTGCAATCATGGCGAATTGTGGCATGCGCTTGAGGGCTCGCGATGATTCTGAAACCATGCGCTCATGAGCCAGCACATTGCCATTGTTGAAGACGAGGCAGCCATCGCAGCCAACTACCGCGATGCTCTGCAGCGACTGGGTTTCACGGTAACAATCCATGCCACTCGTGAGCATGCCGGCCGCGCTTTCGAACAGGCGCTGCCGGATCTCGCCATCATTGACGTGGGTCTTGGCGAAGACATCGAAGGCGGTTTCGACCTGTGTCGAGAGTTACGCAGTCGTAGCCCGGAGTTACCTATTGTCTTTCTCACCGCCCGTGACTCCGAGCTCGATATCATCTCTGGACTGCGGCTCGGAGCGGACGATTACCTGACCAAGGATATCTCCCAGGCGCATCTCCTCGCCCGTATCGTGGCTCTGTTGCGCCGGGTCAATGCCATGCGCCAGCCCGTTGCCGGTGAGCATCTGGTTGAGCAGGGTCCGCTACGTCTCAACCTCGAGCGCATGACAGCGCACTGGGACAGTCATGCAATTGACCTCACGGTCACAGAATTCTGGATCGTGCATGCCCTCGCCCGACACGCGGGCCACGTGAAGAGTCGGCAGCAGTTGATGGATGCCGCCAGCGTTGTGCTGGACGACAGCGCAATCACCTCCCACATCAAGCGGATTCGCCGCAAGTTTCAGGCGCTGGACGACGAGTTCAACGCGCTTGAGACCGCCTATGGCTACGGCTACCGCTGGAGCGGCCATTGAGTCTCAGGCGGCAGCTACTGCTGGTCAGCCTGCTGCTGCTTACCCTGCCCTGGGCCGGCTGCCAGTTCATTCGGGAGATGGAGGGCGCTTTGCGCCAGGGCCAGGCTCAAGCACTGAGCGCCACGGCACGCGCCGTCGCCTCCGGGTTGAGCGACCCGGCGAACCTGCTATACCCCCAGCCCGGCCGCTTGGGTGCGGCGCCAGACGATCGTGTGCATATATTTGCAAAGAGCCAGAAAGAGCCGATTATCCTCGACGGCTACGGCGATGGCTGGGGCGAACAGCCGCACTACACCTTTAGCGGTGAGTCAGGCGCTCTGCCACTGGTGGCAAGCTATCAGGCGGTAACCCGGGGCGAAATGCTGTACCTCTGGCTCAAGGTTCAGGATGCACGGGTCAGCTACCAGGACCCAACGATCGGGCGCGAGCCCAACGGCGACCGACTGGTGCTGCGCACCTGGCTGGAGGATCGCCGGCAGGAGTATGTGATCTCGCCCATCGCACCTGGACGGGTCGTAGCGAGCCACGGCGGGCGTATTCTGCGCGGCACGGACCCCAGGCAGATACAGGGCTTCTGGCAGGACACCCGGGACGGCTACAGCCTGGAGCTGCAGATTCCCATCCGTATGACCGGCGGGCGACTCGGTTTCTACCTCGTGAATGTGGATAGCGGACGCGGCGGTAAGGTCTCCACGCTTGGCAATATCACGCCGCTGGAAACACGCGCACCACCCTGGCTGATTTACAGCCCGCCGGCACTGGCGCAAGCCATGTCAGGCTTCGCTCGGCTCGGTGAAGCGCTTACGGTGGTCGATGCCGAAGCTTGGCAAATCGCCAGCTTGAGCGGCAGCACCCCGGGCTATGGCGCAGCCCAGGCCGAGACCTTCTGGGCGCTAAGGACCCTGTATCGCCGGGCGCTGCGGCGGGAGGTCAGGCCGTCGCTACCACTGGAAGCTGAAACGGGGCGTCTCGCCGGTGAAGAACTGGAGGAGGCCCTGCTGGGCGAGGCCGCCGTGCGCTGGTACCGGGACCCCAACCGGCAAGGCTATGCCCTGCTTTCAGCCGCAGCGCCAATCAGCAATGACGAGCGTACGCTGGGTGCGGTGATCGTGCGCAGCTCAAGCGCGCAATACCTGTCGCTGGCCGACCAGGCCTTCGGCACATTACTGGGCTACAGCCTTGCTGCGCTCGCTCTGACCGTGCTCGGGCTACTTGGCTATGCCAGCCTGCTGTCATGGCGTATTCACCGGCTCAGCCGCGCCGCGGACCGGGCGATAGATGAGGATGGCGCGGTACGCAACAGCTTCCCACGGAGCCGAGCCCATGACGAAATCGGGCACCTGAGCCGCCAGTATGGCGCGCTACTCGATAGAGTGCGCGGCTATAACGACTACCTCCGTGGTCTCAGCCGCAAGCTTTCCCATGAGTTGCGCACGCCTATTGCTGTCATTCGCTCGTCACTGGATAACCTGGAACACGGGGAGACGCAGGATCATCCGATCTATGTCGAACGCGCCAAGAGTGGCCTACAGCGGCTGAGCGGCATACTCGGCGCGATGGCTGAGGCCAGCCAGCTCGAAGACAGCATCCGCAATAACCCTCTCAGGCCCTGCGAGCTGGTCGGTCTTGTGACCGAGCTCAGCCAGGCGTACCGATCTCTCTATACCCAGCACAAGGTCAGTAGCGACCTGCCGCCCCTGGCCACCTGGGCCAACGCCTCGCCAGAACTCCTCGCACAGGCCCTGGACAAACTGATGGAGAACGCCGCATCGTTCTGCCCCAGCGGCGGAGAAATACGGCTGAAACTGCAGGCGGACGCAGAGCTCTGTGTGCTGTCAGTAGAAAACGAGGGGCCGCCGTTGCCCGCGACCACCGCAAGCGAGCTGCTTGAGCCGATGGTGTCATTGCGCGAAGGGAGCGACGCAGGGCAGGACGAATTGCACATGGGCCTCGGCCTGCATATCGCTCGGCTGATCGCCGAATACCACGAGGGAACGCTGAGGGGTGAGAACCTGGCAGGCGGTGATGGCGTGCGTTTTACGCTAAGGCTGCCACTAACAAACGGGGCTCCCGCAGGAGCCCCGAGGTGATCACTGCACGAGAGCCTAGCTGCTCGGCGCCTCCTGCAGAGACTCCAGCACCTGATCCAGTGAGAAGCTGGCCGCCTTCTGCCGCGGTGGATACTGCTTGAAGGTCTCGAGGAACTCGGCCACGTAAGCCTGGGCCGGCACCAGCATGAAGGCACGATCCAGCAGCCAGTCGTAGTAGGTGTTGGACGTGATGGAAGCGCGTTCGTAGGGATCTCGACGCAGGTTGAAGATCAGCGGCACGCGCAGTGGCACAAAGGGCTCCATCCAAACGCGCAGCGTACCCTCAGTTTTTTGCTCCATAAAGATGATCTTCCAGTCGCGATAGCGCAGCGCCGTCAGGTCACCGTCGTCAGAGAAATAAAATATCTCATCCCGGGGCCCGGTCTCGGCCTCACCCGTTAAATGGGGCAGGAAGTTGTAGCCATCGAGGTGAACCTTGTAGCGCCGATTAATCGCCCGATGGCCATCGAGCAGCTTTTCTTTCACGTCAGGCTCGCCTGCCACAGCCAGGAAGGTCGGAAGCCAATCCATATGGTGCATGATTTCATTTGAGACCGAGCTGGGTTCGATCTTGCCTGGCCAGCGCACCATGGAGGGAACGCGCCAGCCCCCTTCCCAGTTGGTATTTTTCTCGCCACGGAAGGGAGTAGAGGCGGCATCGGGCCAGGTGTTGTAGTGCGGGCCATTATCGGTGGAGTAGAAAACGAGGGTGTTGTCGGCAATACCGAGTTCGTCCAGCTGCGTCAGGAACTCGCCAATGTGTGCATCGTGCTCAAGCATGCCGCAGGTGTACTCGTCCGCCCGCGGATACTGCGCCTTACACCAGGCCATCTTCTCCTCGGAGACGTGGGTCCGGAAATGCATCCGGGTGCCACTCCACCACACAAAGAAGGGCTTATCGTCGGCGACGGCTTTCTCGATAAACTTCTTGGCAGCGGCGACGGTTTCGTCATCTACCACTTCCATACGCTTCTTGGTCAGTGGCCCGGTATCCTCGATTTTGCCATCAGCACTGGAGCGAATAACGCCGCGCGGGCCGAAGTTCTCGCGAAACTGGGGGTCCGAAGGGTAATCCTCGTTCTCCGGCTCTTCCTCGGCGTTAAGGTGATAAAGGTTGCCGAAGAACTCGTCGAAGCCGTGGTTGGTCGGCAGGTGCTCATCCTTGTCGCCCAGGTGGTTCTTGCCGAATTGCCCGGTTGCGTAGCCATGATTTTTGAGCAGGCCTGCGATAGAGGGGTCTTCCTCACGCATGCCTAACTCAGCCCCCGGCATGCCCACCTTCGATAGACCAGTGCGGAATACGGATTGCCCAGTAATAAAGGATGATCGCCCAGCGGTGCAGCTTTGTTCGCCGTAGTAGTCGGTGAAGATCATGCCCTCGTTGGCGATTCGGTCGATGTTTGGCGTGGTGTAGCCCATCATGCCCATGGTGTAGGCACTGATATTGGAGCGCCCGACATCATCGCCCCAGATGACGAGGATATTGGGCTTGTCAGCGGCACTAACCGCGCCCGTCAGGCCTGCCAAGAACGCCGTCGCGAACACGCGAAGCAGATTATTCATGTATTTGTAACTCCTTGCGGTAAGTGTTGGGCTCGCGCCCTCGAATAGTCTAGAACACGCTGCCCAATGCGCTAGTTTACGAAAGCCAGTTGCTTGATCTCTGCAACCTGGTCGCGCAGTGCAGCCGCCTCCTCAAACTCCAGGTTTTTGGCATGCTCGATCATCTGCTTCTCCATCTCCGCCAGCTTGCGAGACAATGCCTGGGGCGACAAATTTGCCACCTCGGCACCATAGGAGACGCGCTGGTCGGCGACCTTCTTTGCCCTGCCCTTACCGCGAGTGGGCATGCGTCGGGCGCCTTCCATGATGTCCTGTACCGACTTCTCTACACCGCGCGGAGTGATATTGTGCTCGGCGTTGAATGCCAGCTGTTTAGCCCGGCGGCGTTCTGTCTCTTCCATGGCGCGCTGCATGGACCCGGTCACGTTGTCGGCGTAGAGAATCGCGCGCCCATGCAGGTTCCGGGCGGCGCGGCCGATCGTCTGAATCAGCGATCGGTCCGAGCGTAAAAAGCCTTCCTTGTCGGCGTCGAGGATCGCCACCAGGGCCACTTCTGGCATGTCCAGACCCTCACGCAAGAGGTTGATACCAACGAGAACGTCGAACTCTCCGAGGCGTAAATCGCGAATAATTTCGACCCGCTCAACGGTGTCAATATCCGAGTGCAGGTAGCGCACCCGCACCTCGTGCTCGCCGAGGTACTCGGTTAAGTCTTCGGCCATGCGCTTTGTCAGCGTGGTGACCAGTACGCGCTGCTCCTGTTCCACGGTGGCGCGGATTTCGCCCAGTAAGTCATCCACCTGGGTGCTGGCGGGCCGCACTTCCAGATCAGGGTCTACCAGACCCGTTGGCCGCACTACCTGCTCCACCACGCGGCCCGCGTGCTCGGCCTCGTAGGGACCCGGCGTAGCCGACACGTAGACGGCCTGGCCAACCAGGTGCTCCCACTCCTCAAAGCGCAGCGGGCGATTATCCAGGGCTGAGGGCAGCCGGAAACCGTATTCCACCAGCGTCTCCTTGCGCGAACGGTCGCCGCGGTACATGGCACCAATCTGCGGGATGCTGGCGTGTGATTCATCGACAATGACCAGGGCATTGCTGGGCAAGTATTCAAACAGGGTCGGCGGCGGGTCGCCCGGGTTGCGGCCTGAGAGGTAGCGCGAATAGTTCTCGATGCCCTGGCAGTACCCCAACTCGCGAATCATCTCTACGTCATAGCGAGTGCGCTGCTCCAGCCGCTGGGCCTCTACCAGCTTGTCGTTCTCCTTCAACTGCTTCACGCGGCCAGCCAACTCGTCTTCGATCTGCTCTACCGCATTGAGCATGATGTCTCGCGAGGTGACGTAGTGTGTCTTCGGGAAAATTGTGACCCTGGGCACCTTGCGTTCAATCGCGCCAGTGAGTGGGTCGAAATGACAGATGTTGTCGATCTCTTCGTCGAACAGCTCTACGCGAATCGCCTCCTTTTCCGAGTCTGCCGGGAAGATATCGATGACATCACCCCGCACGCGATAGGTACCGCGCTTGAAATCCATGTCATTGCGCGTGTACTGCAGTTCCGCCAACTGACGCAGGACCTGTCGCTGGTTGATGATTTCGCCCCGCGACAGGTGCATCACCATTTTGAAATAGGACTCGGGGTCGCCGAGACCGTAGATCGCCGAGACCGTTGCTACCACCAGGCAATCCTCTCGCTCGAGCAGCGCTTTCGTGGCCGACAGCCGCATCTGCTCGATGTGGTCATTAATCGAGGCGTCTTTTTCGATGTAGGTGTCCGAGGATGGCACATAGGCCTCGGGCTGATAGTAGTCGTAATAGGACACAAAGTACTCCACGGCATTGTTCGGGAAGAATTCGCGAAACTCGCCGTAGAGCTGGGCCGCCAGCGTTTTGTTGTGGGCCATGACAATCGTGGGGCGCTGTATCTGCTCAACCACGTGGGCCACGGTGAAGGTTTTCCCTGAGCCCGTAACGCCCAGCAGGGTCTGACCCGCGAGGCCCGCCTGTACGCCCTCCACCAGCTGACGGATGGCCTCGGGCTGGTCACCGGCGGGGTCAAACTTGGATACCACTTCGAAGGGCCTGGCCACGACTACGTCCTCAGTCAAAACGACCCACAATTTTCACCCAGGCGGGTCGGCTGCGCCAGTGCTGACCAGAAAATGCCGAGCCCATCGGCGCTGATGTCGCTCAAGACCATGCAAGTGTCGCTTGAGGCCATCTTTCATCAGGTGATTTCCCTCGATACTACGCATTGCACCAAAAGCCCCGAATGTGATCACGAGTGAGAGTGACATGATTGCGCTGTTCAAAAATAGCAAGCCAAGCCATGAGAGACCGAAAACGCGGACGCAGAAGGCGCCGCGCCCATCACCTATGGCACAGGCCGTTATCCGCGGCTACCTGGAGGCCCTGCGCAGCCACCTGCAGCGCCCTGAGCCGAGTGAAGAGCTCCCCCTGGCGAGCCAGACCGAGGAAGTGATAGCCGCGGACTGCACGCGCTTTACCCTGCAGTGTTCCGGTAGGCTGCTGTCATCGAGTAACCAGGCCTATCGGGCGGGCTATGATTTCTATCAGTCTCGTACCGGCTCAAACCAGGCTTTTCCTGTTGAAGCCTGGCCGGGCAAACGGGCTGCGGCCCTTGCACACATCGCGGAAAAATTTGAGTATTTTCAGGCAGTTGAGGGCGATGACGGGCTGCTTTACGTCGCCTGACTGGGCGGCAAAATAACCCTCGGCCGCAGTTGACCGGGCGGAGTCAGGCCATTAATATACGCGGCCTTCGGTTAACACCATTCCGCCTTAGCTCAGTTGGTAGAGCAAATGACTGTTAATCATTGGGTCGCTGGTTCGAGCCCAGCAGGCGGAGCCATACAGTCGAAAAAGGGTCGCACAGAGTGCGGCCCTTTTTTGTTTCTACAGGCGCTTAGGCCTCCCCCAGTAATCATCACGTGGCTTTGTCAAATATACGCAACTTGTGACTAACGCGCTAAGGCGGAAGCGATCAGATATGATCACTATTGGCCGATCATGACGTTTCCGCGGAAACGCCCGCTTTCGTCTGATTGGGTTCCTTTGATAGAGTCTCAGTAAGTCTTCGCCCACAGGGCGATTGTTGAACTTGCCACCTTGAACCCGATTCAAGGATTTGCCCATGGATAAAACCACACTTGTACACTGCGCCGCAGCCCTCCTAATTTCGTGGCTAGGTGTGGGTTGCAAGGTCATCGTCATGAGTCACAACGTCGGCGAGGTGACCTTTGACAGCGGCAACTACCAATGTCCCGCTCCTCAAATTTGCGAGCTCGAGGTTTCGGACATGTTTTTTAGCGAAACCTTCAAGGGAGAAGCCACCCACCCTAACTATAGGTTTAAGGGCTGGCTTAAAGGCCCACGCCATTTTTGCGGTGGTTTGATCGACCCGTGTGCATTGAGTACAAAAGGCTTCTCAGGTAACGAGGTTCTGATGGGCATTCTAGAGAGCCAAGAGCAGTTCTTCTTGATTCCAGAATTTGAGCGTATCGGTGAATTGGAAGTAGCAAGACTTGAACACCCTATTGACGAAAGACCTGAGGTAAGGGATGCGTCTGGGAAAGTAGTAGGATCTATCGGCTACGAACCGGGCAATGACTGGGCGAGCGCAATTCATGTTCGTCTAAAGGGCTACGCAAAGCCCTATTCCATGGTTGTCGAGCACGATGGTTTGTCCTACCTGCTCGTGAAATCAAAGAACGACTTGGTCTATGAAGGAGAATCATGTAAGGCATCACCTACTCCCGCGCTGGTGCTCAACGATCAGCCCTCTGCTGGAGTCTTCAACCCGACCGCCGCGGAACCAGTTGTAGTTGGCCCCAGAGGTCAGTTTTTCATCCTTGACCCTATCGGCAAGCCCATACGCAAAAGCTGGGTATCGCGGTGGCACGCCAGTACTCGTCAGTGTTCGCAAGAGATAAAGGAAGCTGGCGGCTTAGCTCCTCTGGTTCCGATAGAAACTGGGTTTGAGT
The DNA here is from genome assembly GCA_038748065.1 of Pseudomonadota bacterium. Classification (GTDB taxonomy): domain Bacteria; phylum Pseudomonadota; class Gammaproteobacteria; order Pseudomonadales; family Halieaceae; genus JBCDJG01. The sequence goes on along the minus strand of JBCDJG010000030.1, from coordinate 5,720 downwards.
TCCCTCTCATGTTTACGGATGACTATGGTGTAGCGAATCTGATTGAATTCTATGACACCGACGGCTAAAAAGTTGGTGAGTTTTTGATCTACGTTCAGGTTGAACATAAGTCTGGTAAAGGGGTCAGGTTTGAAATTTTCCACTGAGGGCCTACAAGCGCTTGATAGCATTGAGGACTCAATAGAGCAGATAGCTAAAAGGTTTACCCGCGTCAGGTCTTCCGTTTACCACAGCCGCTCTATAGTTCATTGACAGCATTGGGAACACGAGAGCCCTAACCCTGCTACTGCAGGCAAGCATCATGGACAGGACACATCGCGGTTCGTCGTATGGGAAACGGGAGACCTGACCCTGATTCCTCGGGGGACCTGACCCAGTTGCTTTTCTATACTTTCCGAAGCCATTCCCATACACTCATCGCTCTGCAGAAATAGCGCTGATGCCCATCCCAATCCCATGGCACTAAAACCACCCCCTCTGGGCGAGGTCATTCAACAGGTAAACGAGTTGGTGGATTCCAGCAGCATCCGCGAGGAAGTCGATAAGAACGCCCGGGCGCTCGCCCAGTCTGCCCTGAGCCGGCTGGATCTGGTGGGCCGCGAGGAGTTTAATATCCAGGCAGATTTGCTGCACAGGATGCAGCAGCGCGGAACAGTGCTGGAGGCACAGCTAGAGTCACTCAACCTGGCGCTCGAAAGGCTCTACAGCCCCATCGTATGAACCGCCTCACGTCGAGCCCGCACGTCATCCGCAATCTAGACGGTACGATTCCAGCAAAGATCGCCATCGGCCTCGCGCTTGTTGTTTCACTGCTGTCGGGCTGCACACATCCTGTCGAGGTCGTTGGCGAAGGAGACGTCCTCTCTTCGAGCGGCGAGCGAGACTGCTCAGCACAGGAGCGAAACTGCCCTTTTCTCGTTGTTGAGGCATTCGAGGAGCGCTACACCGCGCTGCCTCGGGCGGGACACACTTTCGTACGATGGCAAAACTGCGGTGATGGAGCTCTGGCTAATCAATGCCACCTAGGCCCAGTCGACGCCGATACGGTGCGCCAGTTCTGGGGCGTGACGCTGCCACCAACCACGGCCTACTTTCAGCCTATCAACACGGTGCCGCTTCGCTCTACGCCCCCTATCCGTGTCGAGCAAAGTCCATCTCGCTTCAATTGCACCGGCAGCGAACGGCAATGGCTACAGAGCGCGCCCTCTTCCAGGTTCGCGCTTGTGGTGCTCCCCTGCAGCAGGGAGGGTGGCATCCGAATAGTGGAGCGACTGCCTTCCAAGGTCTGGCAGCTCTACCGGGAGTACACCTGGCAGGAGCTTTCGGACAGCATCGCTTTTGGCCATTCTCCCGCGTTTTCCGGCGATGGGAGGTACTTTTTCATAATGGGGCAATCGACAGATTCACCCCTACAGCAATCGCTCTTCTCCTTCGCTTGGGATGAGTCGCAAGGCAGCCTGAGCCTGCTCCAGTCGTTCTCCCTGAAGACAGAAGAATGGTCCTTTAACGTAAGCACGGGCCTCGTGCATCCGGCCACGGGTAATCATGTGTATGTCCACGGCACCGTTGATTTCCCGGGCGAGTTTCAGGACGTCTACGGCGGGCCAGCACTGCTATCCCTGAGCTATGACGGCGAGGGCAGGTTCACGCTCTTGCAGCTTTTGAGCGGTGATGAATTGGGGGAATTCATCAACCCCTTGGTGGAGGGCCGACCAATCGTCGATGACATCGAGTCCATTCAGTTCAACCCCAGCGGCTCATTGCTGTACCTCGGCGTAAGTTCTTACCCACTCGAGCAGCCCAAGGAATATGTGTTTTCGCTGTTCGCGCGCAGCCCTAGCGGTGTATTAGCCAAGCAAAGCCAATTTAGCCCGTCTGACTTTGGTATCGATATAGGCATGCCCTTCCTGCCTACCTTCTCTCCAGATGGCAGAAGAGTCTATGCCTTTCGCGAGGTGGCAGTACCCTTGCCCAAGTACCTGTGGGTCCTAGATGTCATGGCAGACGGTACTTTTCGGCAGCGAGAGCAGTACAGTGCCGATTTGCGCGGTACGCGGCTGTCGTCGCTTGTCCCCATCGATGTGTCTTCAGATGATCAGCAGCTTTACATTTATGACAGTTTTAGGGACGAAGTCGGTATATTCTCAAGGCAGCTTAGGACCGATTTCATGGAGCAGGTCAGCACCTTTAAACCTTCCGGGTATCAGCCTGAGGGCTGGCCAGCCCTCGCCCTGTTGACTGACTCGGGCTGGCTCAACTCCACTTCCAGCGCTTACTTGATGGATTATGAGCCTGCCTACCAGTACCAGCTCTTCCTGGGCACGCTGGACCTGGATACAGACGTACAACTGAGCCTGCGGGGACCGCGAAAAGTCGCTGATGGTAGCCCGGGTCAGCTCAACCTTGCGGTCTATAACTCCGGGCCCGCACCCGCTTATGGCGTTCGCTTGCGGGTAGATTTCAGAGGCACGCAGAACTTTTTCATAGCGCGCAACAACAGCGACATCGAGTGTATTACCACACCCAGCGCCATGCTCTGCGATTTACCTGAGCTCAGCGTTGCCGGGCTTGCGGAGTTAGATATCGAAGTGCAGTCATTGGGTAGCACCACTATTACCGCTAGCGCCTCAGCGACCACCTCCCAAGCGGACTTGAACACAGCAAACAATAGTGAGTCATTGACCGTGCGCTTCGTGCAAGATGAGAGCGAAGGGTAATAGCCACCAACGAGCTAATCTCAACGTTAGGCAGGGCAGTGCATCTGTAGAGGACTACGAGTAACGGGGTCAGGTTGATCGTACCCCAAGGACGGCTTTTCCGCTCATCTATATCACAAGGGAAAACAGAGAGTAGAACCTATAGCCATTCCTTACAGACGCTATACAGTCCATTGACAGCATTTGGGAAACGAGAGCCCTAGCTCTGTTACTGCACAGGCAAACATCATGAGCAGGACAAAACGTGATTCGTCGTGTGGGAGATGGGAGACCTGACCCTGTTACTATGGCATTCTCCGATTCTATTTCTTTAACCCTTTTCAGATCGGAAGCCTCCATACCGCCGTACTTGGACTTCCACGAGTAACAAGTGGGTGCGGAAATGCCGTGCTTGCGGCAGATGTCCTTCACCATCATGCCGGCATCGGCTTCTTTGAGAATCGCAATGATCTGGCTCTCAGTGAACTTCGACTTTTTCATGTGAACCTCCTGGCTATAAAATGCCAGAAAGCTCTACTAATTACCTGTCTCCGTTTTGGGGAAGCTTACGCCAGGTAAGTTGTATTTATAGATTTCTCTCTTTATAGGCGTGACCGTGTGAATCAGTATTCCGCTTCACTTGCCACTTACTGTGTCTCTTCAATCTGTTGATCTTCGTCCAAAATTACACCTTCGATGTATTCTGAATAAGTGGCTTTCAGGTGTTTAACGGCGTTCTCTTTGTCCACGTTATAATTCAGTTTGTCACGAAGGAACTTTAGTCTGTGCTTGTTTTCCGATATCAGTTCAGACCACGTCTTAATCCAAACTGTTATATTAATATCTTCGGTGATACGAATAATTACGCCATCTTCATGGGCATCGTTCTGTAGCTTTCGCTTCGCGTACTTGTCGTGATCGCTTGAAATTATCCAGAAATCCCACCTTGTATTAATGCTTCGGAATCGTTCATCCTCGGCTACTGCATATGCATAGCTTTCAATTTGATCAATTTCCTTCTTTCCGATCTTTACCCTTGGCGCTTTAAGTTCCACCACCAAATGTTCAAGTTCGTTGGGGTGGTTTCTTGGCATCTGTTTGGAAAGCATAAGATCGACAATGCCACGCTTCCCATCAATTCGCTTTACCGGTTCATCAATGGAAATGTCTTCATCTAAATGTTCAACGTGTTTTCGTAGAACTTCAGTAAGCGATTGATCGTCAACGGAAAGCGTAAACTCATCGCCAAATATCCACGTATTCTTTGCAAGGATACGGTGTAGCTGACTCCGTTCCTTCACGTTGTCTTGGTGGTTGTAAACAAGTTGCTCTAACCCCGCAATGAACTTGATCCTATCAGACACAACTTTAGATGCATTGATGATCGATGAAAGGCTAGTATCATGCAGTAGTTCAGCTAAATCTTCCCGTGTTTCTTTTGATAGATTAAGAACTTCAGTCATAATCTTATGCAGGTCTTCAGGGCTTTTTTCAATCGCCTGTTTCAACATTCGTAATTGAAATTGTTTTGACTTTTTGTGTGACTCTTTGAAGTCTGGAAGGCTTTTGTTGATGTTGATTGCTACGATATCAAATACTTTGCGTTCGGCATCTTCAATCGGTGAAACAGGTTCACCCTTGAATGGATAAATGTCTTCTTCTTTCCATTCGTCGATCTGGGATTTGGCTTCTTCCAGTGAGCGCGCGATAAAATGCCCTTTGACTTTTCCAATCGCCAGCTCACAGCATTCGTTGATACTGGCTTCCAATTCCCGTAAGGCAAGCAAGCCATCGTTATTCAGTTTTCGGAAATAATCTGACTTTAAGTAGGCACTAAAACCGAAGTTGCCAATGCCCCGAACTTGCTTTGTATATGGTTCAAGCGGAATACATTTGGAATCAGCAAACCATATTTCACGCTCATTGATATTATTCCACTCAACTATTTCAATACTTAACGCGTATTCATTGTCATCAATAGCAAGTGGCGGTAGATCAATATTGGTTGTGTTTTTTATTGCTTGGGATGAATCAAGCTTTTCACCGTTGACCCTTAGGGTTATGCCTTCGTAATTCTTGAGGTATAACGCGAAGACTGGAACAAGTTCCTCAAGCGCCTTGTCTTGACTAAAAACGTGGGAGTGTTTGTGCAAGTCAGATATTTCAACAGTTACCCCAGTTTTCCGTTGGTCAGTTTTGGTGTGTGGGCTTAACGCAAATTCATCAATGGAATCATTTATTCCTTCAATGGTGTATTCGTAAAACTTGTCATCAGTGTCTTTGTAAACAACTTTCCAATCAGCAACCCGACCGATAGTGAAGGCTTTGAAGCGGCCTTGCCCTTCTTGTCCGTGGAGAAAACGACCGCTAGGGGTTTGTTTACCGGTGATCTTCCATGAATCGCCTAGCCCAATGAAAAGCTGTTCAGCATCTTCGTAAGGTATCCCGGTGCCATCATCTGAAATCAAAACACGGTCAATTCCAAATACTCCATCAATAAAGTGCACATCAATGTTGCTGGCATCTGCATCTAGCGCATTCCAGATCAATTCGCACAAGCCTGTTTTGGGTGCACCTGACGCAACTTTCTTTAAGTGACCCGGTTTGACTTGAATTTTTAGTTTCTTGGCAACTTCCATTGGTTGCAGTCCATTGTAGTTAAAGGGTTAGGGCAGACAGATCATGATCTTTTTAGTCAAATTCTTTACCACTTTATATAGTGCCAGCATTGGCGTGTATGTTGATACCCTGCTAGCGCGCTTTGCCACAGCATCCTTCGCCTATGTGTTCGGATAGGCGACACGTGCAAGCCCGTACAAGCGCCTAGATCAGTTACTTGCTTGACCATTGTTCAATACAGCGCCGAATGAATTCAGTCTTATTTGTAATCCCCCCGAAATTCCGCAGGGGTTATAAGTAGAGAATTCCACTATGATGAATGAAAGGAGTTTTCTATGCGACAGTCACGATTCAGCGACAGCCAGATACTGGCGATTCTGAAACAGAATGAACAAGGCGTATCCG
>JBCDJG010000029.1:0-61205 GCA_038748065.1 Pseudomonadota bacterium | reverse complement strand
CTGTGAAAAGCCACCCGCTCCCAACTACCTGCCCCGCCCTTTACCCAACCACTACATTCGGTAAAGCGCGCTTTTACCAGCGCCTCCGCAAAAATAGTGAGCTTCGGAGCGCATAGACCCGCAGGGGTAGGTGAGGATGGCCGGTAGTATCTCCCGGGACCGTGTGAGCCATGGATGGCTCACTCGAGCCTACATGGATGTATTCACGGCGAGTCCCGGGAGATACTACCGGCTATCCTCGCCGGGGCTCTGGGAGAGCGGATCAACTTCCTAGCGACGCGCGCTCTTTCTCGATGAGGTACTCAGCGATTTTAAGCATGTTGGCTTGAGAGCCTGCTGCTCGAGTATCGATGCGGTATTTGCCGTTAACCATCAGTTCCGGCGTCCCCGTGATCTGGGCAGAGCGGGCCCGTGCACCGGCCTGATTGGTCTGGCTCTTGACGCCGAAGGAATTGAAAGCCTTGCGGAACTCAGCCTCATCGATACCGTTCGCAGCAAAAAGTGAGGCGATCTCGTCCTCGGAGGCAAGACGACGGCGGTCAACATTGAGGGCCTGGAATATCGGCATGTGCATTTTGTCGAGAATGCCCATGGCTTCCGCGGCGTAAAAAGCTCTGGCATGAAGCTCCATAGGGCCATTCCAAGCCGCTGGTGAGCCACGGAAGTACACATCTTCCGGCAAGGCTTTTTTCCACGTACTGATCATCGGCTCGAAATTGTAGCAGTGCCCACAGCCGTACCAGAAGAATTCGGTCACTTCGATCTTGTCGGGGTTGGCGGTGCGGATGGGCGTGCTAATCAACTGGTAATGAGTTCCCTCAATCCACTGGTTGGCAGATTGTGCACAGGCGCCAAGCGGCAGGGCCACCAGGAGCAGAAGGGACAGGAAACGGCGCTTAAGCATCTTGTTCTCCGTTGGGTTTTAGTCTGCAGTGTAGGACAACTGCAAGCGGTCTATGTTCTACATGATACAAAAAAGGCGGCCGTGGCCGCCTTCATTCGTCGCGCCGCGGCAACAGCGCCTATTGCAGCCCAGAGGCGTAACTGGAAACCGCGTCGATTTCCATATCGCTCAGCTTGAAGGCGGTAGCTCGCATGATCATTGTATCGCCGTCGTTGGTACGCCCAGCGGGATCTTCATACCCTTGGCGGTAAGCGCGTAGCGAGGACGCAATGTAATCAGCGTACTGGCCAGCCAGGGGCGGGAAGCCCGCAGGGCCGTTACCCTTGCCGTTGGGCGAGTGGCAAGCCGCGCAGGCCGGGACGCCGCGATCTGATATGCCGCCCCGGTAAATCTGCTCACCCAGCTTAATCATGTCAGGGTTGGCCTGCTCGCTGGTCCGCGTCTGGGCGGCGTAATAGGCTGCGATATCGGCGAGTTGCTCATCGCTCATGTTATCGACCTGGCCCACCATCGATGCGATAGGACGACGCCCATCACGAATATCCGTTAGCTGCTTCAGCAGGTACTTCTCACCGAGTCCCGCCAACTTGGGGAAGTTGGGTACTGCGCTGTTGCCGTCGGGGCCATGACAGGCGGCGCAGACCGTCGTCATTGCTTCTCCAGCCGCGGGGTCGCCGGCCGTGGCCGACCCAGTATAGAGACCCGCTACGAGCAGGCCGCAGAAAATAAGTGCCTTGTTCATTGCTATTCCAGTATCAGTTGCGCCCGAGTCATTCGGTGGGCTTGGACATGTAATCAATCAGTGCGGTGTAGTCTTCATCGCTGCAGTCGAAGCACATCGCCTTTGGCGGCATGGCGTTCAGGCCGTTGTTGACGGACTGCAGCAAAACATCCATACCTTTTTCCAGCCGCGGTGCCCAGGCGGCGGCATCTCCGGTCTTGGGCGCATTGGCCGCGCCGGCGGCGTGGCATACCGCGCAGGATTTCTTGTACTTGTCGACGACGGGATCCGCAAACGCGCCAGCTGCCGCGAAAGCCAGGACGGCGGCAAATACTATTTTCATCATAAACCTCAGTTTGTTCCTTTACGTGGGTTCGCTGTTGATACGGCTCGAGTGCCGGTTCGGCCGAAAAAAAAGCTGTGGCATTATATAGAAGTTGTTTCTTGCATCAAAGGCGATGGATACATGGGCGAAACGCTCGACGTCAGCGCTCCCCCGCAGCCGAATTACCGCCGGGCAGCCTTCTTAACCAGCGCCGCCAAGCTGCCCCAGTGTCCGCCCGATGAGGGCTGGGAGGTGGCCTTCGCGGGTCGGTCGAATGCTGGAAAATCCAGCGCAATCAATAGCTTAACGGGTAACAAGAAGCTCGCTCGTACGTCCCGCACCCCGGGACGCACGCAACTGATCAATTTTTTCCAACTCAGTGACCACCAGCGTCTGGTTGACTTGCCGGGTTACGGCTTCGCTAAAGTGCCCGAGAAAGTAAAGCGTGAGTGGACGGCACAGTTGGAGAGCTATCTGCAACGCAGGCAATCCCTGCGCGGTCTGGTCCTGGTGATGGATACCCGCCACCCCCTTCAGCCCTTCGACACGCAAATGCTGGACTGGGCACTGGCCGCTGACATGCCCACCCACCTGCTCCTGACCAAGGCAGACAAAATGAAGAAAGGGCCCGCTAAAGCCAGCCTGCTGCAGGTGCGCAGGGCCCTTGCAGAGCACGGTGACCTGGTGACCGCGCAGCTTTTCTCTGCGCTCAAGCACGATGGCCATCAGGATCTGATGCAGAGATTGGATGCCTGGCTCACTGACGCCAGCGTCTATGACGACAGCGAGGCATGAGCGGTGGCAGGCAGGCCAGCACCGCGATAAAAAAAGCCCGGCGTCTCGATAGGGGGAGAGGTCGCCGGGCAGCATGAAGTCTCGAGGGGAAAGAGACATGATGTGTAGCTTGCGCTACACAGGATCAGACCAGCAGTAATGTGAATAGTTCACAAATTCCTGAAAAAAGATTCAGTGGGCCTCGTCCCAGTTAGCGCCCACGCCGGCCTCCACCAGCAGCGGCACCGCAAGATCGGCCGCGCCCGCCATCAAAGACGCCAGTTCCTGGCAGACGGTGTCGACCTCGGCAGTCGCTACCTCCAGCACGAGTTCGTCATGGACTTGCATAATCATGCGAGCATCCGGGCCACTTCCCAGCAGCCAGCCATCCACCGCGAGCATGGCGCGTTTGATGATATCGGCGGCCGAGCCCTGCATCGGCGCGTTAATTGCGGTACGCTCCGCCGCCTGGGCGCGCATTTTGTTGCGTGCATTTATTTCAGGCAGGTACAGTCGTCGTCCAAACAGGGTTTCGACGTAACCCTGCTCGCGCGCGATAGCCCGGGTTCGGTCCATGTATTGAGCCACCCCCGGATAGCGGTCGAAATAGCGGTCGATATAGGCCTGTGCCTCGTTGCGACCCAAATGCAGCTGTTTGGCGAGGCCAAAGGCCGACATGCCATAGATCAGGCCAAAGTTGATGGCCTTGGCCTTGCGTCGCTGGTCGCCGGAAACCTCATCCAGCCCCACCTCAAAGACCTCAGCGGCAGTCGCCCGATGGACATCCTGCCCCTCGCGAAAGGCCGCTAGCAGGCCATCATCGCCCGACAGATGCGCCATGATCCTAAGTTCAATCTGGGAGTAGTCCGCCGCCACAATACGATAGCCCTCCGGCGCAACAAAGGCCTGCCGGATTCTTCGCCCCTCCTCCGTGCGGATGGGAATATTCTGCAGGTTGGGGTCTGAGGACGACAGGCGACCGGTCGCTGCTACCGCTTGATGGTAGGAGGTATGAACCCGTCCAGTCTGCGGATTGATCATCTCAGGGAGCTTATCGGTGTAGGTCGACTTGAGCTTGCTCAGACTGCGATATTCCAGCAGGAGTTTGGGCAAGGGGTAGTCGAGTGCCAGTTCAATCAGCACATCCTCTGCCGTTGAAGGCGCCCCTTTCGGCGTTTTTTTGATAATCGGCAGTTCCAACTTCTCGAAGAGAATCTCTCCGAGCTGTTTGGGTGAGCCGAGGTTGAATTCCTGGCCGGCCAAGTCAAAGGCCTCTGACTGCAGCGCCTCCAGGCGATGACCCAGCTCTGCGCTCTGTTCGACCAGTAGCTCGCGCGAGATCAAGGCTCCCTGACGCTCGATGCGCGACAGCACGGGAACAAGCGGCAGCTCGATCTCTTCAAACACGGAGCGTAGCGATGCTTCGGTTTCCAGCTTCGGCCACAGCGTTTTGTGCAGGCTGATAGTGATATCAGCATCCTCCGCGGCGTAGGGCCCTGCGTCTTCGACCTTCACCTGGTTAAACGTCAGCTGTTTTGCACCCTTGCCCGCGACATCTTCAAAGTGGATCGTACTGCGGCCCAAATACTTCAGGGCGAGGCTATCCATATCGTGTCGCGTCGCAGTCGAGTCAAGCACATACGATTCCAGCATGGTATCGAAGCGGATGCCGCGCAGGGCAATGTCGTGATTGGCCAGGACACTGGCGTCATACTTCAGGTTCTGGCCGACCTTTGCGCTGGATGCATCCTCCAGCAGCGGCTTGAGTTCGGCCAATACCCTCTCGCGATCGAGCTGCACCGGCGCGCCCAGGTAGTCATGAGCAAGGGGGACATAGGCGGCTTCGCCAGGTTCTACCGCGAAGGAAACGCCAACGATGCGAGCTTCCATATAGTCGAGACTGGTCGTTTCCGTATCGAACGCAAAAAGCTCTGCGTCCTGCAAACGTTTTAACCAGCTCTGAAAGGATGCCTCATCCGTTACCAGATCGTAGCGCGCCTCGGCAGCGGGCGCAGGCTCGGTCGCGTCATCACCCTGTTCGAGAAGATCATCCAGCCAGGAGCGGAATTCAAGGCGCGTAAACCAATCCCTCAGGGCATCATCGTCTGCCGCACTGTTCGACAATTGATCAGCCTTTATTGGCAGATCGACATCCGTCTTGATCGTCGCCAGCGTGTAGGACAAGTAGGCCTTGTCCTTCTCTGCTTCCAGTTTTGGCGCAAGGGTCTTTGCGCCCCGGAAGGACAATTGGGCGATGTCATCAAGGCCCGCGTAAATGGCATCAAGCCCGCCTATGCCTTGCAGCAGTCCAAGCGCCGTCTTCTCACCAACCCCCGCGACGCCCGGTATGTTGTCGACCTTGTCGCCCATAAGTGCGAGGAAATCGATAATTAACTCCGGCCCCACACCAAACTTTTCACGCACGCCGTCAGGGTCCAGCGTGGTGTCATTCATGGTATTCACCAGTGTTGTGTGGCCGTCGACCAGCTGCGCCATGTCCTTGTCGCCTGTGGAAATAACCACAGCCCGGCCCTGCGCGCTGGCCTCCCTGGCCAGGGTGCCGATCACGTCGTCAGCCTCTACGCCCGGCTCGCATATGAACGGCAGGCCCATCGCTTTCACAATCGCGTGAATAGGTTCGATCTGCTCACGTAACTCATCGGGCATGGGAGGTCGGTTGGCCTTGTAGTCAGGATAAATCTCATCCCGGAAGGTCTTGCCCTTGGCATCGAATACCACCGCCACCGGGCTGCCCGGATAATCCTGTAACAGGCGGCGCAGCATGCTGATTACTCCGCGAATCGCGCCAGTATTGGCGCCGGAAGACGTGGTCAGCATGGGCAGCGCGTGAAAGGCGCGATAGACGTATGAGGAGCCGTCCACAAGGACGATAGGATCGGGCGTTTTTGACATAGGCTTCTAAAAGAGTGAGTTGCGCGAGCGTCTGGCATTAAACCTGATCGCCGCGGAGATTGCCACGCGCGACGGCGAGCTCGATGTTACCTAGCATCACCTCTCGATCAGCTGGGTAACAAATGGCGGCCTCTCACCTCCCACAAAATTTCTTAATGCCGTAAACGCCTGTAATTATTACCATTTCAAGAATAGTTCTTTTTCGGAATTTTCATGACGAATTGTCTTGAATTGGTCATCTTAAGGCCCAATAATGACGGCTCATTGATCTATTTGTTACCTGTACCCGTATTTAGGTAACACTTTTTAGGAGAAATATCATGATACGAGCCAATTTGTATCGCTACGTGCTCTGCGTGACAGGTCTTGCGGCCTGCATGCTGGCGCTCTCTTCGGTTTACGCCCAGGCACAGGAGCCCGCTAGCACATTCGCGACGCCCACGCAGGCGGCCTACGCTGTTAATGCACGCTACGGTGTCGATCCGGTGCTACTGCGAGCCCTGAGCCGCAGCCGGGTCGCCCCTAAGGTGCAGGAAACGGTCAAAGACACCTCAAACCTGTCATCTGAGCGGTCGCTTGACGCTGTTTCGGTGGAATTAGATGTGCGTATGGAAAGGCGGCTGAGTGCGGCCTTAGCGTCGGAAAACCGCTAGATATCCCATAGTACTCTTATGGAACGATAGGTGGTCTTCATCTTCGCTAAATCGAGCGGCGCCTTGAAGAAGGCGTGATAATCGCCTCGTGGATTAATTAGTACCACATTGGCACTATGATCCACGAGGTACTCTTCCCCATCGCCCGGCACCTTGCGGAATGGGGTGTTCAGGGCCGTGGCAAAGCGGTGTACATCCAGAAACTCACCCGTGACCCCGGTAAACGCTGGATTGAAATAGGGCACATAGCTCGCTAACTGTTCGATCGTATCCCTGGCCGGGTCCACAGAAACCATCACGACTTCGGTATCGGCGACCTCGGTACCTTCCAGCTGACCAACAAACTGGTCCATAAACGCCATCGTCGCCGGGCAGATGTCTGGACAGTAGGTAAACCCAAAGAAGACCAGGGTCCAGGCGCCCTCAAGGCTCTCGCGGGTGAAGGCCTCACCGTGATGATCGAGCAACTCGAATTCGGGGAGCGAACGCGGCGGTTCCAGCAGGAAGGTGCCATTAATCTTCATCTCGCTGACGGACATCACTCGCGGCTGCTGGATGCGGTTCACGAAACCGGCAACGATCACCAGGATAAAAGCCAACACCAGAACAACCGTCAGCCGCACACCACGCTTTTGTCGTTTTGCCAATTGCTCGTTCATCAACTCGCCTTAGAGGAGCGCCGTGGGGTAGAGATAGTGATCGACCAGCATGACCACAAAAAGCGCCATTAGATAGATGATCGAGTACTTGAAGGTCTCCATGGCGGCACCCGGGTTTTTGCCGCGCAGCAGTTCGATTGCCCAGTACATGAAACCGCCTCCCAACACCACGGCACCCAGCAGATAAAAGGGGCCACTGAGGCGCGTCGCGAAGGGCAGCAAGGTTATTAGCACCATCAGCACGGTATAGAGCAGGATATGCAACTTGGTGAAGGCTTCGCCGTGGGTCACTGGCAGCATAGGAATATCCACAGCTGCGTATTCTTCTTTGCGATGGATGGCGAGCGCCCAAAAATGCGGCGGCGTCCAGGCGAAAATAATGAGGACCAGGAGCAGGGCGTGGCCATGGACCTCGCCGGTTACCGCGGTCCAGCCAAGGAGCGGCGGTGCGGCCCCTGCGAGCCCTCCGATAACGATGTTCTGGGGCGTCGCTCGCTTAAGAAACATCGTGTAGATAAAGGCATAGCCCACCAGGGAAGCCAAGGTCAGCCAGGCCGTCAGCGGGTTGATCCACACAAGCAGGATGGTCATACCCGCGCCACCGAGTACCAGTGCGAACAGCGTAGCCTGCGCGGTACCCACGCGCCCCTGAGCTATCGGCCTTTCCTGTGTGCGCGCCATTTGCTGATCCACGCGCTGGTCGACAAGATGATTGACCGCGGCCGCTGCACCGGCACACAGCGCGATGCCGAGGTTACCCAGTACCAGCACATCCACAGGCACCATGCCCGGCACCGCCATGAACATGCCAATGACTGAGGTCAGGATCATCAGCAGCACGACGTTGGGCTTGGTCAGCTCTTTGTAGTCGCGCCAGCTTGCCGACTCGGTCAGCTGTATTTCTGCCATATCGCTCATCCGCTGGAGTTCTTCAGCAGAAACTTGAGATCTGAAATCACATCTTTATAGCTGATGCTGTGATCGTAGGTCATCATCACCCAACCCGACGGATCAACCAGATACCAGGTGTCGGCCGCGCTTTGCTGCTCCGCAAAGAGCGTAGCATAGGCTTCTGGGGAGACCTGAAGCGATTTAAGGCCGCGCTGTTCAGTTGCAAGATAATCCGCCAGGGCCTCCGGCGCCTCGCTCTCGTCACTGAGGGCCTCTACATCGAGGGCCGTATTGTTGATGGCGTGGTCACCGATATAGACCCGGCGGAGCCTGCTGTACTCCTTTCCAATCGCAGTATGTATCTGCCTGATCAGGTAGAGGCTGCGTTCACAGGTCGCATCGCAATCAGCCCCCGCGTTGGCCACCAGCAGGCTCCAGCGTGGTTCCATATCAGAGTAGCGAAATTCGCGACCATCGGCATCGCGTATACGCTGCTCGTCCAGCTGTCGGGGCGGGCGCAACAGGGATCCGCTGTTGTGAGTCCCCAGTGCGCCCACAAGATCCAGGTTGCCTCGCTCAACAAAAAACCATAGCCAGGATGCCGCCAGAATCATGGTGATCGGCAGGCCGAAGATGAGCAGCAGAACCATACGACCGTTATTTGTTGCCGCTTGTTCGTTCACGATTCAGGCTCCTCATGGGGTCGGCCTCTGAGTAATTGCCACAGATTAGTGCTACGCAGCAGATAGGCTACAGCCAGGGCCGCTGCCATTGAAAACCACTGCACGGCGTACCCGGTGTGTTTCTCAGGGCTGACATTAATGATCTGCCAATCAGCCGCCAGGGCGCCCGTCTGACCCGCATCAATTCGGACAGGATGAGGCAGTGCAAGGGACGTTCCGAGAGCCTCGCCAATCAGCGCCGCATCCATCGCCTGGAGCCGCTTTGGCCATCCGGGCTCCAATGCTTGCTCGGCCAGCAAATAAGCTTCACCCGGGGCAATGTAAAGCTGGCCGCTCAGGTTCACTACACCAGTCAGAGATGGTATCTCTGGCAGGCTAAGGCGCGCGGGATCACCCGCCAGCCAGCCGCGATTAACGATAACCCAGCCACCGCTCCCTTCGAGCTGCACGGGGGATAAAACCTCATAGCCAAAGCGACCAGCACGCAGTTTGTTGTCCAGCAAAAAACTGCGCTCATTATCGACGCGACCACGAACCTGTACGGGTAAATAAGGAAGCGCAGCCTGCTCTGGAGTCATTGCAGCGACATCAACGGGAGCGCGACGACTGCGCTCTTCGAAGGCAGCGGCGATGGCCGTCTTTTCATCGGCCCTCTGGAGCTGCCAGAAACCGAGACTCACGAGGGCGGGCAGCAGCAACAGCGTGAACAGCGTGATCCGCCATTCAAAATCAAACTGTAGTGACCCAACCATTGACCTTTACCGTACTTCCTTACAACCTGCGAGGCCATAAGCGGCCCGCTATACTGTGTCGGCTTATCCCCCGGAGTTCCCCGTGCTCAAAACCGCCATCATCGTGCTTGTCATCGCCTTGCTGATCAGCCTCGGTAGCGGCCTGTTCTTTCTGATGACCGACCAAGGGGACAAAAACAAGCGCCGTCTCTTTCACTCACTGGGAGCCCGACTCACACTGGCCATCGGTCTTGCAGGCCTGATCGTCTACGGCGTCGCTACCGGCCAACTCGGTCATCGCAACCCCTGGGACGCAGGCCCTCGGCCCGCCGCCGTAGAAACATCCACTCCCCCGGCTACCCAGCCCTGACAAAGAAAAAGCCTCTAGAGAGGCTTTTTCGTCGTACCGCCTGCTCTGCCCTATAAAATGTAAACGAACAGGAACAACATCACCCACACCACGTCCACAAAATGCCAGTACCAGCTGGACGCCTCGAAGCCAAAGTGATCGTCGGCGCTGAAATGACCCGCGCGCACGCTGCGCAGCCACTGAATGAGCAGCATGGTCATGCCCATGAGAACGTGGAAGCCATGGAAGCCGGTCAACATGAAGAAGGTTGATCCGTAAATGCCGGAGTTTAGCGTCAGCCCAAAGTGGGCGTAGGCTTCGTAGTACTCATACGCCTGCACACCAACAAAGATAATGCCCAAGGCGACGGTAATACCGAGCCACAGATTAAATTTCTTCTTGTCACCGTTAAGAATACCGAGGTGTGCGATATGAACCGTCACACTGGACGACAGCAGGATGATGGTATTCCACAGCGGCAGCCATGCATACCAGGCCGAGGTCTCGCTGATATCCATGGTTCGCTCGGCACTATCGAAAGAACCGTTGTTAGCCAGCGGCTGGGCAGCCACTCCACCAACCGCTTCCTGCGGCGTCTGGCTCATTGGCCAGCTGTATTCAAACCCTTCCCACAGAAGTCCGTTCATCCGGCCCGCTTCACCCTCACCAGCCAGCCATGGGCCCGCCAGCGCTCGCACGTAGAACAGTGCGCCGAAGAATGCCGCGAAGAACATCACTTCGGAGAAAATGAACCAGAACATCCCAAGCACGTAGGACTTTTTCAGCTGCACGCTGTTCAAGCCAGCGAGATTCTCGCGGATGGCCATGCGGAACCAGTAAAACAGCGTGGCGACGAAGAAAAACAGGCCCAGCAGGAAGATCGTCCAGGAGTTAGTCGACTCTTCCGGGTCGCCAAACGTCATGTCGTTCATGATGCTTGCGGCGCCAAAAATGCTGAGCATCAGGCCAATAGTCGCCAGGACCGCCATCTTGCTCTTCTCGGGTACGTAGTATGTTTCGTACTCCGTCGAAGTCTGGGTACTCATTAAAACTCTCCGTTTATTCTACGCAGGTCCCCCCGACCCGCGCTTCAGCGTGCTGCAACCTTGTCACTGTCGACCATATCGGTGATATCAAAGATCGTATAGGACAGCGTGATCGTCTTTATGTCCTTGGGTAGATCCTGGTCGATAATGAACTGCAGCGGCATTTCTGTCGAATCCAGACCGTCGAGTGGCTGGTGGTTGAAACAGAAACACTCTGTCTTGTGAAAGTACTCAGCGGCCCGCGACGGCGAGACGCTCGGTATCGCCTGCGCAACCATATCCTTGTTCAGGGGGTTGCGGGCGAGGAACACGGTATCGTTTACCGCTCCCGGGTGTACTTTCATTGCGGTGACACTGGGGCCAAAGCGCCAGGGCATGCCCTGGTTGTTAGTAGCAACAAATTGCACGGTCACCGTCCGGCTCTCGTCAACCATGGCTGGCACCGCCGTGTACGCCTCGCTGGCTGTCTTGCCATTGATGCCTAGCGCATCACACAGTACATCGTACAGGGGCACCATCACGACGAAGACGAAGGCGAACATACCGATCGCAACCACCACCAGTTTACTGACGGTGTCCACGACGGGGTTACTGCTCACCTGTAACACGGTGTGTTGCCTCCTCCAGTTTCAGCGATCAGCGCACAGCGGGCGGCGTTTCGAAGGTGTGGTATGGCGCAGGCGTCGGCACTGTCCACTCCAGCCCTTCCGCGCCGTCCCAGATTTTCTCTTCCGAAGTCGGCTTGCCGGCCACGATAGTCGCGACCACGTTGTACAGGAACAGGATCTGCGACGCGCCATAGATGAATGCGCCAATTGAAGACATCATGTTGAAGTCTGCAAACTGCAGCGCGTAGTCAGGTATGCGGCGCGGCATGCCGGCAAGGCCGACGAAGTGCTGCGGGAAGAAGGTCAGGTTAAAGCCGACAAACGAAATCCAGAAGTGCGTCTTACCCATGGTTTCGTTGTACATCTTGCCGCACCACTTGGGCAGCCAGTAGTACACGGCAGCGGTCATTGAGAACACCGCACCGGCCACCATCACATAGTGGAAGTGGGCAACCACGAAATAGCTGTCATGGTACTGAAAGTCAGCCGGCGCAATAGACAACATGAGGCCGGTGAAGCCGCCGATGGTGAACAGCACCAGGAAGCCGATACAGAACAGCATCGGTGTTTCGAACGAGAGCGCACCGCGCCACATCGTTGTAATCCAGTTGAACACCTTAACGCCCGTGGGCACCGCGATCAGCATCGTGGCATACATGAAGTACAGTTCGCCCGCTACCGGCATGCCTACCGTGTACATGTGGTGAGCCCAGACGATGAAGGACAGGAAGGCAATGGACGCGGTGGCGTACACCATAGAGTCGTAGCCGAACAGCGGCTTGCGCGAGAATGCAGGGATGATCTGCGACACGACGCCGAAAGCCGGCAGGATGATGATGTAGACCTCGGGATGCCCGAAGAACCAAAAAATATGCTGGAACAGCACGGGGTCGCCGCCGCCCGCGGCAGAGAAGAAGCTGGTCCCGAAGTGGATGTCCATCAGCATCATGGTGACCGCGCCTGCCAGTACAGGCATTACAGCGACCAGCAGGAAGGCGGTAATTAGCCAGGTCCAGACGAACAGGGGCATCTTCATGTAGGTCATGCCGGGCGCGCGCATGTTCATCACCGTGGCGATGATATTTATCGAGCCCATGATTGATGACAGACCGAGCACGTGCACCGAGAAAATGAAGTAGGTGACCGACGGCGGCGCATAGGTCGTAGACAGCGGCGCGTAAAAGGTCCAACCAAAGGCCGGTGCGCCACCTTCAACAAACAGGGTTGAGGCGAGTAGCAGGAATGCTGGCGGCAGTATCCAGAAGCTCCAGTTGTTCATCCGTGGCAGGGCCATATCCGGTGCCCCGATCATCATCGGGATCATCCAGTTCGCCAGCCCAACAAAGGCTGGCATGATGGCGCCAAATACCATGACAAGCCCGTGCAGGGTGGTCATCTGGTTGAAGAAGGCTGGCTCTACCAGCTGCATGCCAGGCTGGAACAGCTCGGCGCGAATAATCATCGCGAATGCGCCGCCCAGGATAAACATGGCAAACGAGAACCACAGGTACATGGTTCCGATATCTTTATGGTTGGTGGTAAACAGCCAACGGGAAAGGCCCTTGGCGGGACCGTGATGATGATCTCCCATCGTTAAACTCTCCCTTAACCCTTCTTGTAGTTGAACACGTCGATCGGCTGGACCTTATCGCCCATGTTGTTGCCAAACGCGTTACGTTGATAAGTAATGACTGCAGACAAGTCGACATCGTTGAGCTGCTTGCCGAAAGCCTGCATCGCGGCGTTGTTAGCGCTGCCGTTAACGACGATGTCCATGTGACCGCCCAGATCGCCCATAGCAATAGCGCTACCCGCAATTGCCGTACCGACACCGCCCTCGCCTTTGGCCCCGTGGCAAGCGAGACAGCTGCGGTCGTAAACCTCTTTGCCGCGCGCCATCAGCTCGTCCAGTGAAAAGTCGGCTTCCATCAGCTCTGCAATTTCTGCAGCCTCAGCCTGCTTTTCGCCAATCCAACCCGCGTACTCTTCCTGGCTGACAACGTTGACGACGATGGGCATAAAGCCATGGTCCTTGCCACACAGCTCCGCACACTGGCCGCGGTAAATTCCAACCTCAGTGGCCGTCGATGAGGCTTCGTTGATAAATCCGGGAATCGCATCCTTTTTGACCGCCAGATCGGGCACCCACCAGGAATGGATCACGTCATTCGCCGTTATCAGAAAGCGGACCTTGGTGTTGACGGGAATCACCATGGGCTCGTCTACTTCCAACAGGTAGTGCTGGCCCTTGTCCTCGAGATTGTAGATTTCCTGCTGTGGAGTGCGCAAGTTGCTGAAAAACTTGACGTTTTCGCCCGACTCGTTCAGATACTCGTAGCTCCACTTCCACTGGTACCCGGTAATCAGGATGTCCATCTCAGCATCTTCGTGGTCGTAGATGTCGAGCAAGGTGGACGTTGCAGGTACCGCCATGACCACCAGTATAAAGAACGGGACCACCGTCCAGGCTATTTCAACCTTGGTGCTCTCATGAAACGTCGATGGTGTGACGCCTCGGGATTTCCGGTGGTAGATGATCGAATAAAACATCACGCCAAACACCACCACGCCAATGGCTACACAAATCCAAAGGATCGTCATGTGAAGGCTGAAAATATCCTGGCCCAGCTCGGTCACGCCTGGCGCCATATTTACTGAGCTGCGTTCAGATTCGCTAGCCGAGGCACTGCTGCTCAGCATGGCCATCAGCATCAGCACAGGAGCGAGCACCTTTTCATACAGGCGCTGCAACGACAAACACATATCCCGTGTCTCCATGTATAAGATTAGTTCCCCCAGCAGGCCTCGCTAGACGGACACCTTGAACAGGCGGGGGATTGGAGCGATGACGGCCAATTTTGGCCTGCGGGCGCGCTAAAATCCCAGCGGCGAGGCTTCAGCTGATCGCTATGAGCGGTGTGCGACACAGGGTCGCAGTCGCGAAGCGGGGGGATTATAACGAAACAATTTGGCAAAAGACACTAACATGTTGATTCACCGGGGGTTAACCCGATCGGCTATATCAGGGGCGAAAAATAGACCAGAGCATGCAAGCGCTTGATCGCAAAATTTGGGCTATTGCCTGGCCGGCGATTCTGTCGAATATCTCCATACCCCTTCTTGGGTTGGTGGATGCCGCGATTCTTGGCCATCTGGGCAGCAACCAATATCTCGGAGCCGTCGCCCTCGGCAGCGCACTGTTATCCTTCTTGTACTGGGGTTTCAGCTTCCTTCGCATGGGCACCACCGGGCTGGTCGCTCGAGCCATGGGTAGTGGCCAGCCAGAAAGGGCTGCCCTGATTCTGCTACAGTCAGGGGTCCTTGCCGTGGCGCTGGCGCTACTCGTCATGTTGGCCCACCCTCTATGGCTGGGGTTTGGCTTTTCCCTGATGGCTCCGCAACCTGAGCTTGAGACACTAGCCCAGAGCTACGCGAGCATCCGCATTATTAGCGCTCCAGCGGTGCTGGGCACCTATGCCATTGTTGGCTGGTTTATCGGCCGCCAGAACACACGCTGGCCCATGCTCATCGTTGTGACCACCAATATCATCAACATCGCCCTCGACTTCCTCTTCATCATGGGCCTCGGCATGCACAGCGACGGCGCCGCCCTGGCCACGGTCTGCGCCGAATACCTTGGCGCCGGGCTTGCAATCTGGGCCGCGTGGCGCAATCTACCGAGGCTAGCCGACACCTTTATTTACCGTCGGCTGCTGGTGCTGTCGGACTATGGCCGTCTGCTACGCAGCAACCGGCACCTGTTTGTCCGCACGACCTGCCTTCTCTTCAGCTTCGCATTCTTCACCGCGATGGGCGATAAGCTAGGTGCAGATACGCTGGCGGCCAACGCTATTATGATGCAGCTGCTGTTGCTGGCTGCCTTTGGCATGGATGGTTTCGCCTATGCCGCAGAAGGTTTGGCCGGACACGCCCTGGGGGCAGGCGACGGTGCTGCTTTCAAGGCCGCTGTCACCCGGTGTTGGTTATGGTGCGCGGCCACGGGCCTCGCGATCGCCAGCTTCTTCGCAATTGCCCACCAAGCCCTGTTCGGCCTGCTCACTGGCTTGCCCGAAGTGCTCGCACTCATGCTGCAATATCGCTGGTGGCTGATCGCGCTACCTATCGTGGCGGCGCCCAGCTACCTGCTGGACGGCGTTTTTATCGGCGCCGCCGAGACGCGGCCGATGATGACGACCATGTTGGTAAGTACCATCCTGATTTACCTGCCAGCCTGGTGGTTGGCCCGGGGCTGGGGTAACCATGGGCTGTGGCTGGCCTTCCTCCTCTTCACTGCGGCCCGAAGCGTTACGCTCTACTGGGTCTACATACGTATGCATAAGCATGATTTGTGGCTGCGCAAACAGGCCAGCGACCTGCCTCGGCCGGAACAGAGCTAGCGAAATTCCGAGCTTGTACTAGCCTTTAGACACGTCCGCATTCTGATCGAGTACCGGCGATGAGCGTAAAAGACATCCGGGAAACCATCGAGGCGGCGATCCATGCCGAGAAGGCCGGCGGCCAGCTGCGAGGCCGGCTGACGGAGGAACTGCCGCGACTGCAAGATAAACTGGTGCTACCCAGCGAAGCGCCGGTCGACGCCCTTATGGCGTTTATCAGCAGCTATATAGAAAGCGTGCCTGCCGCGCTATCTCTGGTTACAGCGCTCAGCAAGCGTTTGGGCTTCTTTGACTATGCGGCGCCATTCCTGCACATGGCGGAGGACTTTTTTCTGCAGCCACCGAAAGAACTGAATGATGAAATTGGCCTCGGCGCACTACTGGATGAGGCCTTCCTTGCCCATCGCCTGATGGAAGAAGTCAACGATCACCACGTCAGACAGTTGCATCGCCCGCTGCTGCCCATGGACATGACAGAAGCCAATATCATTGTTCATCATCTCCTGCAGGACCCCTTGGCCACTCGCTTGGAACAGCTGGTGCAGTTAGCGGCTAGTGAGCTCCTGCACAGAGAGCACCTGTGGCAACCACTGAAGGATCTGCCGGGCTCAGAGCCCGCCGTGGAGCCTGGACTGATTAACAGCCAAGCCCTGCTGCAACAAGCTTCAGGTATCCGGCTGCGCCTGAGCGCATGTTAATCGTCTGAAGACTTAGGTTTTGCCGGGTCGACCAGGGTCACTGCTTCCGCGGGTGTTTCAACAAGGCGGGCCGACGCGCGATTAACCCGTGTCGGTACTTCCTTGACGCTGCCGGTATCCGCAGGGCGTTCTTCCGAGAAGCCGCAGGCGACACATTCACGGCTGTCGGTGTCCAGATTGACAACGATCTTGTCCATGGCGCCACAGCGCGGACACACGGCGCCCGCGATGAACCGACGCCGCGGCGCTTGATAGTCTGCCATCAGGCGGCCGCCAGCAGGCTGCGCTGCTCGTTGATAACCGGCCGTGTCTCGGGGCGCAGGCCGCGCCAAAGATAAAATGACTCCGCCGCCTGCTCGACCAACATGCCCAGGCCGTCTGCAACCGCCCAGGCAGCGTGGTGCGCCGCCCACCGCATAAAGGGAGTTGGATCGGCGCCGTAGATCATGTCGTAACAGCAGCTGCGCTCCGTGAGTATGTCACCAGAAAGAGCCGGGGCTTCACCGCTGAGGCCGGCGCTGCTGGCATTAATCAGCAGGTCAAAATCCCGACCGGCCAACAGGTCCATGCCGCCCCCCTCCAGTCGCCCAAGGCCAGCGAAGCGCTCAGCAAGCGCTGCCGCTTTGTCGGCTGTGCGGTTGACGATGAGCAACTCCCTGGGCTTTTCACGCAACAAGGATTCCAATACACCCCGGACGGCACCACCCGCTCCGACAATGAGCAGGCGCTGATCGCGGACCGTCCAGCCCAAATTGACGATCATGTCCCGCACAATCCCTACGCCGTCGGTGGTATCGCCCAACACGCTGCCGTCTTCTCGCCTGACAAGGGTATTGACGGCTCCGGCTCGTTCCGCCCGTTCGGTTCGCTCATCTGCAAAGTCGAAGGCGTCGCCTTTAAAAGGCACGGTGACGTTCAGCCCCGCGCCACCGTCGCCAAAAAACCGGCCGGCGGCCGCGGCGAACTGCTCCAATTCAACTTTAACGGCGCGATACTGGAGGTCCTGCGCACACTGGCTGGCGAAGGCTGCGTGAATCGCGGGCGAACGACTATGCTTGATGGGGTTGCCAAAGACGGCGTATCGGGCTGTTTTACTCATCGATGTTCTACGTTCTGGCCGCCTGCCGGCTCAGGCTTCGGCCAGCCAGTCCCGCGGTTGCAGATAGTATTCGGTTAGTTCGGCTTCCGGCGTGCCGGACGCCGGCTGGTAATTATACTCCCATCGCACCAGTGGCGGCAGCGACATCAGTATTGCCTCGGTGCGGCCGTCTGATTGCAATCCAAACAGCGTGCCTCGATCAAACACCAGATTAAATTCGACGTAGCGTCCACGCCTGTAGAGCTGGAAATCGCGCTCTCGCTGACCCCAGGCGGTCGCCTTTCGACGCGCCACGATCGGCCGGTATGCGCGGATATAGCTATCGCCGACGCTGCGCATAAACGCAAAGCTGCTATCAAAGTCGCCATCGTTCAGATCGTCAAAAAAAAGACCACCAACACCCCGAGGCTCGCCCCGGTGGCGCAAATAAAAATAGTCGTCACACCAGGTCTTGTAGCGTGCGTAAACAGACTCGCCGAAGGGCCGGCAGGCTTCTTCGGCAGCCCGATGCCAGCTGATACAGTCCTCGCGATTTCCGTAGTAGGGAGTCAGGTCAAATCCGCCGCCGAACCACCAAACAGGCGTCTCACCGGGCTTCTCGGCAACAAACAGACGGACGTTGGCGTGAGAGGTTGGAACATAGGGGTTGCGCGGGTGAATAACCAGGGACACGCCCATGGCCTGGAAACTACGCCCCGCCAGCTCAGGGCGCGAAGCGCTTGCAGAGGCCGGCAAGTTTTCGCCCATGACGTGTGAAAAATTGACGCCGCCTTTTTCTATGACTGCGCCTTCACTCAGGACGCGGCTGCGGCCGCCACCACCTGCTTCGCGCGTCCACTCTTCCACGCTAAAGTCAGCGGCCCCGTCCTCTTCGGCAAGCTCGAGACAGATGCTATCTTGCAAGGCCAGCAGGTAGTCCTTAACAGCATCTATATCCATAATCTTCCCGCTCATGCGGTGTGAGTGCTCACTCACGGCGCATGCCAGCTATCAGCCTTGTTTGCTTGATTTAGCGCCGCGCAGACGCGGGCAAAAACCAAAAGGGCGCCGCTCGGCTGCGCGGAATGTAACCAAATGATGCCGCGTTCGCAAGCGCCTTGCTTCAACGCCGGACATAGCCACCCTCACAGCGGGACACCAGGCCGCGCAGCTCCAGCATAGAGAGGCCCGCCATGATCCGGGCAACGGGCAGCGCCGACAACTGCACCAGGTCTCTCGCCCCGATGACTTCATATCCCACAAGATGCAGCAGGCGAGATAGCTCTGGTTCGAGCTCATCGCAGGCCTCACTGCTGCCCGGCTCGGGCAATATCAAATCGCGCTGCAAGCCCCGGATAGGGCCCAGTTCATCGAGGATATCCTCGAAGCTGAGCACCAGGTGCGCGCCATCTTTTAATAGCTGCAGGCACCCTGCACCGCCCTGGTGGTGAATAGACCAGGGTAACGCAAACACCTCTCGCCCTTGTTCCAAAGCGCTGCCTGCAGAAATGAGTGAGCCGCTGGGCAGGGCAGCCTCCACAACCAGCGTGCCCAAGGCCAGACCCGTGACCACGCGATTACGGCGAGGAAAGTTCTCTCTGAGCGGCGGCATCCCTGGTGGAAACTCTGTGACCAGGCACCCGCTAACTGGAATCACATCCCCCAGCTGCCGATGACGGACCGGATAGATCTGCTCTATGCCAGTGGCCATAACAGCAATGGTGGGACACTGCGCATCAAGCGCGGCGCGATGAGCGGCGCCATCCACACCAATCGCCAGGCCCGAGGTGATGACTAAGCCAGATCGCGCAGCGGCAAGGGCCAGCTCCTGCGTCGCTCGCAACCCTGCTGGCGTGGCACGCCGGGACCCAACAACGGCCAATTGTGCCTGCTGCAGCAGGTCCGCATCACCCCGGAGGTAGAGCAGCGGCGGCGGATCATGGATCGCCCGCAGCAGCGGCGGGTAGGCTGCGTCGCTGACAGCGAGAATACAGGCATGACTGCGCTGCAAAAGCTCAAGCTGCTTATCGATATCGGCGGCGGCGCGGGGGTGATAGCCCAGGCGTAACGCGAGACGGGCGCTTGCTCGCACCGCTCTTTCAACACCCAGCGCGCGCCACTCATGGGTGTTGGACGCGCAAATCGCTGCGGGTGAGCCATAGTGCAGGAGGAGGGCGCACAGCTGCGCATCCTTTAACCCGGGAATACTGTGCAGCAGCAGGCATTGCCGCAGGTGAGAATCGTCCATGATCCATCGTCCTTGATGTCAGCGAGCGCATCCTGCGCTCGGTCGTGCTTACAGCCGGGTCAGGGGTTCTTCACCTTGTCCCCGACCTTTAGCGGCCACTCCGATTTGAGGACGATAGCGTAACTCGCCTTCTCGAAAGCCTCAAACACCATAAGCAGCCCCGCGCGGACATCAGGCAGCACCGCATTGCCGCCGGCAACCCTGTCTTCGATCAGTCTGCCGGCCTGGTAAATCGCCATAACCTGGCCAATTTCAACCCCCTCGCGGCGCCCCAAGTTCAAGACCACGATATCCATGGAGCCAATCTGGCTAACGCCGCCATCGACCGCAATCATAAAGCCGTTTTCAATTTGTCCGGGAGGGGCACTCGGGAAGAAGGTCGCATCGATAATGCGCTCCTCCATGGGCAATAGCCGATCGCCAATGCGGACCTCCTCGGTAACGCGGCTTACTTCCAGCGTCTGTACGTCCTCTTCGCGCGAACTCAGCAGATTGCCGTTACCGATCTCCTGCGCCTGGTAGCCAAGCAGTTCCTCAGTGATCGGATCGCGGTAGACATCGCCGAAGCGGTAGATCCCGTAGGCGCGCTCCCCTTCCGGAAAAACCCCACGAGCGAACAGCTTGTCGCCGGGGGCAGACAAGAGATGCTCTTGAGCGCCCGCCAGCACATACGCGGAATCGTTCAGTTCTTCAGACGACATCACGCGATGACGCCTCAAAAAGGCGCCGATCTCATCAAGGGGTATAGCCGGGATAGCCAGATCCAGAGGTTTTACGCGCATGGTAGGCGTGAGCTTGACATCGCGCCCCCGGCGCACACGCAAACGCGGCCGCCCGTCCACCCATACGAGATAGAGTTCATCGCCCGGGTAGATAAGGTGGGGATTATCAATCTGGATGTTGACGTCCCACAGCTCCGGCCAGAGCCAGGGTTCATTCAGGAACATACCTGATATTCCCCAGAGCGTATCGCCTTTTTGCACAATGTAAGTGTCTGGCGCGCCGTCCTTGAGCTCCACCCCCGCAGCCTGAAGCCAGACACCCAACAACAGTGCCCCGAGCACCAGGCTCAATCCCCGCCTTGGCCTTCTCATAATTACGTCACTCACGTCCTGGCCGGCCGACCTGTGCGGCCGGATTATTAGTTGTATAATGGACCAGTTTGCGGCGCTAGATAGCGCCTTGCAAGCGTAAATGTTAACAATTCGCGCTTGCTCCCAAGCGGCCTTCCGGAACAATTTTCTCGCCATGGCAGTACTGGATATACTGGAATTTCCCGACCCACGCTTGCGCAACGTCGCGGCGCCCGTGGAGGTGGTCAACGACCAGACTCGCGCGCTGATCGACGATATGTTCGAGACGATGTACGAAGCTCCTGGCATTGGACTAGCGGCAACGCAGGTCAACGTCCAGAAGCGCATACTGGTGATCGACATATCGGAAGAGCGCGACGACCCGCGCGTTTTCATTAACCCGGAGGTCACTGTGCTCGACGAAGAACTGGGGCAGTACGATGAGGGCTGCCTGTCCGTTCCGGGGTTCTACGAGACCGTGGAACGGCCCCAGCGCATCGCCGTAACTGCCATGGACCGCGAGGGTGAGACATTCACACAAGAGCTTGATGGGCTGCTTGCGATTTGCCTTCAGCATGAAATCGATCACCTGGACGGCAAGCTTTTTGTCGATTACCTGTCGCCGCTGAAACGCACACGGATTCGCAAGAAGCTGGAAAAAGACCAGCGCCGCCGGGCCTGAAGAAATGGGTGTTTCGCCACTTCGCCTGGTGTTCGCAGGAACACCGGACTTCGCCGCTGCACACCTGGCCGGGCTCCTCGCAAGCCCGCACGAAATTGCCGCCGTCTATACCCAGCCGGACAGGCCCGCGGGGCGCGGCCGCAAACTGACCGCCAGCCCGGTCAAGCAGCTGGCCCAGGAGCACAATCTACCCCTTGAACAGCCATCTACTCTGCGCCAGGACGACGCCCAGGCCACGCTGGCCGCGTATCAGCCAGACGTGCTGATTGTCGTGGCCTACGGCCTTATTCTGCCGCAGAACATCCTGGACACGCCGCGACTCGGTTGTCTTAACGTCCATGCCTCGCTTCTACCGAGGTGGCGGGGCGCAGCCCCTATCCAGCGTGCAATCGAGGCTGGCGACGACGAGTCTGGCATTACCATCATGCAGATGGACGTCGGGCTCGACACCGGCGATATGCTGGCAGCGGATCGTTGTGCCATTAATGCTGGTACCACAGCGGCTAGTCTGCACGATGAGCTCGCTGCTTTGGGCGGCCCGCTACTGATCAGCGTTCTCAACGATCTAGGAGGCGCACAGTCGAGAGCCATCAGCCAGGACGATAGCGCAGCCACCTACGCGAACAAGATTACCAAGGAAGAGGCAAGGATCGATTGGTCTCTGCCCGCGTCGGAGCTCGCACGCCGCGTGCGTGCATTCAACCCCTTCCCAGTCTGCTTCACCGAAATCGACGGACAGCGACTCAAAATCCACGCAGCAACCGCCATCAGTACGGGCCGCATCGAGGCCGAGTGTGGCGAAATGAGGCCTGGCGAAATACTTAAGGCAGACAGCTGCGGCATACGGGTGCAGTGCGGTGACGGTCAATTGAGCATCCAAAAACTGCAGCTGCCCGGTGGCAAGCCCCTGAGCGCGGCGCAGATACTGAACGCCCGCAGCGACCAGCTACAGCCAGGGGCGGTCCTGCGCTGATGCCCACTGATTCACGGGCGGCGGCGGCCACAGCCATCGCTGGCGTCCTCGAAGGGCGCTCGCTGAACCACGCGCTTCCCGCACAGCTCGCTCGCGTGGCGCCACGAGACCGCGCTCTACTGCAGCAGCTGTGCTACGGCACGCTACGCAGCTACCCCCGGCTACTGGCGATCCTCGAGCAGTTGCTGGATAAACCTCTCAAAGCAAAGGATGCTGACGTTCAGGCGCTGATGCTACTGGGCCTTTACCAGCTCGAAGAGATGCGAATCCCCGATCACGCTTCGGTGTCGGCCACGGTCGCCGCGGTTAAACCGCTTGGTAAGCCCTGGGCGCGGGGCCTGACCAATGCAATTCTCAGGCGCTTCCAGCGAGAGCGGCAGTCGCTATTGGCGGAGCTGCCAGCCGCGGCCGCAGCTGCGCACCCGGCCTGGCTATACGGCCAACTGCGGACGCACTATCCGCAGCAGGCCGACGCCATCATGAGCGCCAATAATGAACAGCCGCCCATGACCCTGCGCTGCAATCTACTGCTAACAACCCGCGAAGAAGCACTCGCGGAGCTAGCCGCGGCGGGGGTTTCTGCGCGCGAGGGCACAGAGGCCGCGCAGGCCATCTACCTTCACGAGGCGGTGGACGTGGCAAAGCTGCCAGGCTTTGCACAGGGGCAGCTGAGTGTTCAGGATGAGGCCGCGCAACTTGCCGCGATTTTGTTGGACGCACAGCCCGGGGATCGGATCCTTGACGCCTGCGCTGCCCCTGGCGGCAAGACGTGCCACATTCTCGAGCTGCAGCCGCAGCTAGGCGAGTTGGTCGCCATGGATATCGACGACGAGCGGCTCAAACGTGTGGAAGAGAATCTGGAGCGGCTTGGCTTGCGAGCGAGTCTGATAGCGGGAGATGCCTCCAAAGCGGCCGACCTGCCGCAGGGCGGCAACTTCGACAAGATCCTGGTAGACGCTCCTTGCTCAGCCAGCGGCGTTATTCGCCGGCATCCGGACATCAAGCTGCTGCGCCGCCCGCTCGATATCACGCGCATGGCGGCTGGACAGTTGGCTCTCCTGGAGGCCTTGTGGCCAAGGCTCAAACCGGGCGGCCGATTACTCTACGTCACCTGTTCAATTCTCCCCGAGGAGAATAGTGAGGTGGTGGACGCATTTCTGAGCGCCCACGACGATGCCAGGGCTAGCGAGCTGTCCTCACCGGGCGCTGTATCCGGCTCGGGGGTACAGCTTCTGCCCACGCCGGAAGGGCCTGACGGGCTGTTCTACGCGCGACTTGAGAAGGCACCCTGACGCGCAAGGCGGTTTATTTTTCGTCATACGCACTCTTACATTGGCGCACGCTTTTCTTTAAGGTGCGAGTCTATCAGAGGGAGTTAGACCGCCCATGAAAATCATTATTCTCGGCGCTGGCCAGGTAGGGGGAACCCTGGCCGAGCATCTGGCCGATGAACAAAATGACATTACCGTGGTGGACACTAACGGCGACAAGCTGCGGGCCCTGCAGGATCGTCTGGATATCGGCACCATACGCGGTGAAGCCTCTCATCCGAGCACCCTGTTCAAGGCCGGCGCCGATGACGCCGATATGTTGATCGCCGTCACCAACTCTGACGAAATCAACATGATGGCCTGCCAGGTTGCCTATAGCCTGTTCAACGTGCCAACCAAAATCTCACGCGTGCGATCGCCAAATTACTTGCAGTACCAGGACAAACTGCTCAATCCAGAACACATACCCATCGACGTCATCATCGGGCCCGAGCAGCTCGTCACCAAGAGTATCAAGCAGCTCATTGCCAATCCGGGCGCCCTGCAGGTGCTCGACTTCGCCGATGGTCGCGTGCAGTTAGTTGCCGTTCGCGCCTACTACGGCGGGCCGATCGTTGGCCAGGAGCTGAAAGAAATTCGCCAGCACATGCCAAGCATAGACACACGCGTGGCCGCTATTTTTCGCCAGGACCGGCCCATTATTCCGGTTGGCGAAACCGTGGTGGAGGCGGACGATGAAGTGTTTTTTATCGCGGCGCGAGAAAACATCCGCGCTGTGGTATCGGAACTGCGTGAGGTCGATAAACCCTATAAGCGCGTCACCATTGCTGGCGGCGGCAACATCGGTGCAACGCTCGCCCAGAGCATCGAAAACCAGTACCAGGTCAAGGTGATCGAGACGTCCTACGAGCGCTGCCGTACCTTGTCAGAACGGCTTAAGCGCACCATCGTACTCAATGGCAGTGCTGCAGAGCCGCAGCTGCTGAAGCAGGAAAACATCGAGAACACAGACGTATTCTGCGCCCTGACTAACAACGACGAGTCCAACATCATGATGTCGATGCTGGCCAAGCGCCTCGGGGCCAAAAAAGTCATCACGCTAATTTCCAACCCTGCCTATGCGGAGCTGGTCGGGGACGAGATAGATATTGCGATCTCGCCCCAGCAAATCACCATCGGCAGCCTGCTGCGCCACGTTCGCCGCGGCGACATCAGCAACGTGCACTCATTGCGCCGGGGCGCCGCGGAGGCCATAGAGGTTACCGCCCACGGTGACGCTTACTCTTCAAAAGTGGTGGGGCGCAGACTGGACGAAATCAACTTACCGGACGGCGTCACCATCGGCGCCATCGTTAGAGGCAACGATGTCTTGATTGCGCACAGCGACGTCAGCGTTGAGCCTGACGACCACGTGATCCTGTTCCTCGTAGACCGCAATAAAATAGCGGCGGTGGAAAAGCTCTTTGCCGTAGGCTTCGGTTTCTTCTAACCGTGCATCTCAGCATTATCCTGCGCATCCTCGGCATCCTGTTGATGGTGTTCTCAAGCGCCATGCTGGCACCCTTGATCATGGCTGCGTTGGCGGATGACGAGACTGTTACCCCGTTTTTCACCGCGCTGGTCATCACTTTTGCATCCGGCCTGATCATGTGGCTCCCGGTGCGCGGCGTGCGCCAGGAACTTGGCATTCGCGATGGTTTCCTGGTGACCTCTCTGTTCTGGACCGTGTTGGGCCTGTTCGGCGCGCTGCCTTTTGCCATGACCCAGTCACTGGAGCTGACCGTGGTAGAGGCCATATTCGAGTCGGTTTCCGGACTGACAACCACCGGAGCTACCGTCATCGTCGGGCTGGATACGCTACCTCAATCCATCCTTCTCTACCGGCAGCTCCTGCAATGGTTGGGCGGCATCGGCATTATTGTCGTGGCCGTCGCCATCCTGCCCATGCTGGGGATAGGCGGTATGCAGCTGTACCGGGCGGAGACCCCTGGGCCATCGAAAGACAGTAAGCTGACGCCGCGCATCACGGAGACCGCGAAAGCCCTGGCCATCGTCTATGTCCTCCTTACGGCCTGTTGCGCACTCGCTTACTACCTGGCGGGCATGAACAGCTTCGACGCTATTGCACACGCCTTTTCTACGGTTGCGATTGGCGGCTTCTCCACACACGATGCCAGCATGGGCTACTTTCAAAACGATACGATCTTGCTGATCTGCTCGTTATTCATGTTCATCGCCGCGATCAATTTCGGCCTGCACTTCATTTGCTGGCGCCAGCGCAGCCTCAAAGCCTATCGAAAAGATTCAGAGACGCGCTTCTTCGCCAACGTAGTCCTGATCGGCATCGTCATCACCTGCAGCTACCTTATTCTCAGCGGCACCCTCGATACTCGAGAGGGCTTCATCCATGGCCTGTTTCAAGCGGTATCGATCACGACTACAACGGGCTTTGCGACCCAGGACTTTGCGGCCTGGCCAACATTTCTGCCGCTAATGCTATTGATCTTCTCTTTCATGGGCGGCTGCGTCGGCTCGACCGGCGGCGGCGTTAAGGCTATGCGGGTTATGTTGATCTATAAGCAGGGCGTGCGCGAGCTCAAGCAACTGGTGCACCCCAGTGCCATCATCCCGCTCAAAGTGGGCAATCGTCGCGTGGACGCGGCGGTGGTTAGCGCCGTTTGGAGCTTCATCGCCGTTTACATGATTTCCTTCTTGACCATCATGCTACTACTGATGGCAACCGGCCTTGATTTCACCACCGCATTCTCAGCCGTAGGCGCGTCGCTCAATAACCTCGGGCCAGGGCTGGGCGCAGTGGCAGAGAATTACGCAGGCATCGGAGACACCGCCAAGGCCTTGCTGTGTTTTGCCATGCTGCTCGGCCGGCTGGAAGTATTTACACTGCTGGTCTTGTTCACGCCCGCATTCTGGCGACCCTAGCGTGCACGACAGGCCCTGCCGATTCAGGCGCCCCGGCTCGCTTTGACCATTTCGTAGGCGGCCTGAATTTCCTGGGATTTTTCGGTCGCCAGCTTGACCATATCCTCCGGCACGCCTTTCGCAATCAACTTATCGGGGTGATTCTCGCTCATCAGCTTGCGGTAAGCCTGCTTGAGCTCCTTGTTTGTCGCATCAGGCCCGATACCGAGTGCAGCGTAGGCATCGTTGAGAGTCGTCTCCGGCTGCGCTGCAAAGCCGCCGCCCCGGCTGTGAAACTGCTCCTGAGCCTGCGCCATGCGCAGCAGCTGTTCGACCTGCGCCGTGCCATAGCCCAGCAAGCTGGCGATTCGGTGGAGCATCCGCAATTCAGACTCATCAACCTCATGGTCTGCCATAGCCAGCGACACCAGGTAAAGCAGCATCGTCTGGTGTAGCTGCTTGACGGTCCCGCAGGCTTCAAGGAATTTTGCAACGGTGGGTTCAATCTGAAAATCCTCAGCAACACCACGCTTGAACAGCGCGATGGCTTCCTGTCGCTGCTCGTAGCTCAAACCCATCTGTTTGAAAATTCGTTCCGTATGGTCGACTTCCTGTTTGGAGACGCGGCCGTCTGATTTGGCAAGACAACCCAACAGCAGGAAGGTGGTCTCGAAGAACGTGATCCGGATGCGCTCGAGGTTTTCGGACGAGCCAAAGACCATCGCGCCGGACAGGCCGCGATCGAACAAGTGCCCAACGCCCAGGCCGATCAACAGGCCGACGATTCCGCCCGTAAGGAGGCCAAGAACGCCACCGATTAGTTTCCCGTAGATCATCATGCGCTGCTAGTTACCTCGCCTCTCTTTACTTCAGGCTGTCATATACGCCCGGGCCCTTGGCCGGACGCACTCGAAAACGTTTGTATTCCCACTGATATTGCTCTTCACAATAGCGAACGCAGCCTTCAACACCGCGATTCATCGCCGCCAGCGCAACGTGAGTGTCTTCGTCATAAACACCCGCGTCGGCCGGCAGATAATACAGGTGAAACCCCCCGGGGATCCGTTTTGCAAAACCGAAAACAGCAAGGGCCCCGGTCCTACGGATCATGTTTACCGCCAGTGTCCCGGTAAAACTCGGAACGCCCATGAATGGCGAATTTTCGCCACTGTTCACATCACCCGGCGCCTGATCCGGCAAAATCCCGGAGATATTGCCGCCCTTCACGCTCTTCAACAGGCGCGCCAGACCACGTGCATCGGTTGGGACCAACGTAGCGCCACTGCGTTCCCTTGCGCCGCGAATAATGGGCTCCAGAGCACGAATATGCGGTGGCTCATAAAGCGAAACAACGCTACCGAGGGAGGGCAGATGCAGGCCGATCATCTCCCAGTTACCCAGATGAGGGGCAAGCACAATCACTCCGCGGCCCTCCGCAAGTGCCTCCGTGATTTGCTCCTGACCCTCTACGGCGACGACCAGGTCTCGCACGTAGTCCCAATCCCTAAGCCACACGTGACCCATCTCGGCCGCCAGCTCAGAGGTCGCTATCAGACTGCGACGGGCCAGCGTACGTCGCTCCGCCGAGCTTAGCTCGGGGAACGCCAGTTCGATATTGCGCTCGGTTACTTTCCGATTGCGCCCACCGAGCGGCCAGGCCAGGTAGCCAATCCCACGCCCGATGGCCCGCGCCCAGCTCAGTGGCAGCCTGGCGCAAAGCGTCAGGAATAGCTTGATCAGGCCGGCTTTGGCGGCATCCATGGCGTAGATCGGGCTCCGAGGGGGCAGTGACGGGGGCGTATTATGCCGTCAATGTAGTCTGTATAATAGCGGCCTTTTTGCATCCACCCCAAGGTATAGCGGTGTCCACGAATCAGGCAAAAACGCTGACTTTTCAGGAACTTATCATTCGCCTGCAACAATTTTGGGCCGCCCGCGGCTGCGTTGTGCTGCAGCCGCTTGACATGGAGGTTGGGGCCGGCACTTTTCACCCGGCCACCTTCCTCAGGGCGATCGGCCCGGAGAACTGGAATGCCGCTTATGTTCAGCCCAGCCGACGCCCTACCGACGGCCGCTATGGCGAGAACCCGAACCGCCTGCAGCACTACTACCAGTTCCAGGTGGTAATGAAGCCTTCACCCCGGGAGTTTCAGCAGCTTTATCTCGATTCTCTGGCAGCCCTGGGAATCGACAGCAGCGTCCACGATATCCGCTTCGTTGAAGACAACTGGGAGTCACCGACACTGGGCGCCTGGGGCCTCGGCTGGGAGGTCTGGCTGAATGGTATGGAAGTCACCCAGTTCACCTACTTTCAGCAGGCAGGCGGCCTGGAATGCTACCCGGTAACCGGCGAGATCACCTACGGAATAGAGCGTATTGCCATGTATCTGCAGGGCGTGGACAGTATCTACGACCTGGTCTGGGCAGAGGGGCCGGCGGGCGTTGTGACCTACGGTGACGTGTACTACCAGAACGAGGTCGAGCAGTCCCGCTACAACTACGAGGAGGCGGACGTAGATGCTCTGTTTAGCTTCTTTGATCACTGCGAGACTGAGGCGCTGAGACTCGTCGATAAGAACCTGCCGCTGCCTGCCTACGAGCAAGTCATGAAGGCTTCCCATACCTTTAACCTGCTTGATGCGCGCCACGCCATCTCCGTGACCGAGCGACAACGCTTCATTCTGCGCGTTCGAACACTGGCCCGAGCAGTAGCACAGGCCTACTTCGACAGCCGCGCAGCGCTCAACTTTCCACAGGCGGACGCAGCGCTGCGGGACGAAGTGCTGGGGCGACTGGGCTCAGAGGTGGCCAGCGCATGAGCACAGACACATTTTTGCTGGAGATCGGCACCGAGGAATTACCCTCAACTGCCCTGAAATCCCTCGGACTCGCCTTGCGGGAAGGCGTAGTGACCCGCTTGGCGCAGCGCGAGCTGGGCCACGGTAGCGTTCAATGGTTTGCCTCGCCACGGCGCCTGGCCGTGCTCATTGAAGATCTGCAGCTTCGAGCAGCCGATAAAGCTGTAGAGGCCCTGGGCCCGCCCGCCGATAAGGCGCGCGATAGCGATGGCAACTGGACACCGGCGGCAGCGGGGTTTGCGAAGAAGCAGGGCGTGAGCCCGGGCGATCTCGACATCCTTGAAACACCAAAGGGTCAGCGCCTGGGCCTCAAGCGCGTGGAGGCCGGGGTTACTGCCAAGGCGTGCATTAATGAGGTTATCCGCGAGGCAATCGCCGGCCTGCCGATTCCCAAGCGGATGCGTTGGGGGGCAGGCCGCGCGGAATTCGCAAGGCCAGTACAGTGGATAGTCGCTATGCTCGGCAGCGATAGTGAACACGGCGAGGTGCTAGGCCTACCGACCGGGAATGTAACCCAGGGCCATCGCTTCCATGGCCCGGGCGATGTCGTCTTGGCAAAAGCTGGGGATTACGAGCAGGCTTTGAAAGCGGCCTACGTTGTGCCGGACTTCGAAGAACGCCAGACGCTGATTCGTGAACAGGTCATCGCGGCCGCCGCCGAGCTCGGCGCCACCGCGGTTATCGACTCGGATCTCCTCGATGAGGTGACCAGCCTCGTGGAGTGGCCTGTCGCTCTGACCGGGGCCTTTGAGGAGCGCTTTCTGGAAGTCCCCGCAGAAGCGCTGATTTCTTCGATGAAAGAGCACCAGAAGTACTTCCACCTGGTCGATGAGACGGGCAAGCTCCTGCCCAATTTCATCACGATCAGCAACATCGAGAGCAGTGATCCAGCCCAGGTGATCAGCGGTAATGAGCGTGTCATCCGCCCGCGACTGGCCGATGCTGCCTTTTTCTATGAGACTGATCGCAAGACGCCACTCTCAGACCGGGTAGCAGGGCTGGACAAAATCGTATTCCAGCAAAAACTCGGGACCTTGAAAGATAAGACCGACCGCCTTGTTGGACTCACTGGGCAACTGGCACCGCTCATGGGTGCGGAAACAGATATGGCGCAGCGCGCGGCGCTGTTGGCAAAAACCGATCTGGCTACCGAGATGGTGCTCGAGTTCTCGGACATGCAGGGCATCGCGGGGCAGTATTACGCCCTGCATGATGGCGAAAAGCCTGAGGTGGCAAGTGCACTGTGGCAACAGTACTGGCCTAAATTCGCCGGCGACCGGCTACCTGACACGCCCACCGCGAGGACCTTGGGCCTGGCAGACAGGCTGGACACGCTGGTCGGCATTTTTGGCATTGGCCAGCCACCTACCGGCTCCAAGGACCCCTTTGCGCTGCGACGTGCCTCGCTCGCGGTGCTTCGCATTCTGGTGGAGTCCAAAATTGATCTGGACCTACAGCTGGCACTATCACTGGCAGTGGCCCAGTATCCAGAGGGTGTAATAGCCGAAGGTACCGTCGAGCAGGTGCTCGGCTACATGCTCGAGCGCTTCCGGGCCTGGTACGAGGACGAGAACATCCCTGCTGAGGTGTTTCGCGCGGTGAGCGCCAAGGGCCTCAGCCAGCCGCTCGATATCCACCGGCGGGTCGAGGCGGTGAATGCCTTCAGCCAACTGCCCCAGGCGCAGGCCCTGGCCGCCGCCAACAAGCGTGTATCTAACATATTGGACAAGGTTGGACCCGCCCACAGCTTCGGAGAAGTGAGCGCTGACTTGCTGCAGGAACCGCAAGAGGCAGCACTTTCAAGCCAGCTGGCGGAACTGGCCGCCGACTCAGATTCGCATTTGGAAGCTGGCCAATATCGCGAAGCCCTCGCCGTCCTGGCGGGACTGCGTGAACCGGTAGACGCCTTTTTCGACGGCGTAATGGTTAATGCTGAGGATGCCGCCCTGCGCAACAATCGCCTCAACCTGTTGAAGAGCCTGCGCGATCAATTCCTGCAAGTCGCGGACATTTCACAGCTGGTGGTGAGCAAGTAGCCATGCCGCTGCTGGTCCTCGATCGCGATGGCGTGATCAACGAGGATTCTGATGACTACATCCGTTCGCTCGCCGACTGGCACCCGATTGCAGGCAGCATCGACGCCATCGCGAGGCTCAGCCAGGCAGGCTACCGCGTGGCCATCGCAACCAACCAATCTGGCCTGGGCAGGGGCTATTTCGGGCTGGATGAGTTGGAGGGCATACATCAAACGCTCTGTCAGCAGGTTGAGAACGCTGGCGGCAGTATCGCCGGCATTTTCTACTGCCCCCACCTGCCAGACGCCGGCTGCAACTGTCGGAAGCCCGCGGTGGGTATGCTGGAAGCGATACACGAGGAGCTGGGCGAGTCTCCTGTGGGGGCGTGGTTCGTTGGCGACAGCCTCAAAGACCTGCAGGCGGCACGCAACTTCGGCTGCAAGCCAGCGCTGGTGCGCAGCGGCAAAGGGCAGGGCACCGAGCGGCGACTGGCCAGTGACGACCCCGGCGTCGATGACCCCGCCAGCATACCGGTGTTCGATAACCTGGCTGCCGCGGCAGATTTCATTCTCTCCACCTGAGTTAAAAAGCGACAGGTGCCGCACACCAGGCCGCGTTTTCCTCACCCGATTGATTTAAACTGACCCCACAACGAGAAGCGTGACCAAAGTCGCTCCTGCTCAGGCGGGGGCTAAGAGTCCAAACACCCGGGGAAAAGCATGGAGTTACCCACCGAACTCACCCCAGAGCTTTTACTTATCGGCGCGCTGGCCGCTGCCGCTGGCGTTTTTATCGGCATGGCCTTCGGCGCATGGCTTACCCAGCGCAGCAAAACCGTGATGCGCGATGAGCTGATCCAGGCGCGTACAAAGCTGGAACACGCCAGTGAGCTGCAGGCGGCTCTTAGCGAACGTTTTGAAGAACTCGACAGCGCACACGCCCTATTGCAGCAACGTTACGCCAGCCTGCAAACCCGAAGTACAGAACGCGAGCACCAGTATGAAGACCAGCTCAAGTTGCTAAATGAAAACCGCGAGGGCCTAAAGAAGGAGTTCGAGTTACTCGCCAATCGCATTTTTGAGGACAAGGGCAAAAGTTTTACGGCCACCAGCAAAGATTCGCTGGAGAGCATGCTGAAACCCTTTCGCGACCAGATCGAAGGCTTCCAGCACCGCATAAACCAGGTGCACAAGGAATCAGTGGGGGGCACCAGTCGCATCAGCACCGAGATTAAGCAGGTGTTGGAAGTTGGTCTTTCCATGAATGAGCAAGCCAGTAACCTGACGAGCGCGCTGAAAGGCGATAAAAAAACCACCGGCAACTGGGGCGAAGCGCAGCTCGAACGCACGCTCCAGTTGGCGGGCCTGGAAGCCGGGGAACACTACGACAGCCAGGTGGCCTTCAAGGATGAGGAGGGCAAGCGCAAGCTACCTGACTTCATTATCAAGCTGCCTGATAGCAAACACCTGGTGATCGACAGCAAGGTGTCACTGGTGGATTACGACCGCGCGATCTCCGCGGACACCGAGGAACAGCAGACCGAGGCCCTGGCGGCTCACGCCAAGGCGGTACGCAATCACATCGATGACCTGGCCGGTAAGGACTACGCCAACCTCCCGGAGATGATCAGCCCGGACTTCGTGCTAATGTTCATGCCGGTAGAGCCCGCCTACATCGAGGCAATGAAACACAACAAGGATCTGTTCAACTACGGCTATCAGCACGGCGTGGTGATGGTTTCACACACTACGCTGATGCCGATACTGCGCACGGTGGCCAACCTGTGGATGGTGGAGCGCAGCAATAAGGAGGCGCGTGAGATCAGTAACCGCGCCGGTGAGCTCTATAACCAGGTTTGTCTCGTGGCTGAACGCCTGCACAAGCTCGGCAACACCTTAAGCACCGCTAGCAAACACTATAACGACACGGTGACCAGCCTGGTGGGTAAGCAGGGCCTGCACGGTAAGGTGGAGCGCTTTTCACAGGTTTCGGCCAAGGCGAGCAAGAGTCTGCCACCGATGGAAGCGATTCATCCTGAGCTGGAGCAAGACCGCCTTGATGTGCTGAAGAACGGCGAAGCGACCACGCAGGACAGTGAAGATAAGCCAGCGCTGAGCGTTGTTGAAGAAAACCAGCAGAGCTAACTATCTGGCGCCGTCTCCTTTTTCAACGCAAGTAATCGCATACTGCCGTGCCGCTGCATCTAAGCCCCTGACGTCGAAGCGCGCGCTGATCGGCGCCTGGCTATAGGGATCGAGCCGAGCGCTGTAACGACTTGCCCGCAGGAGCTGCCGAACCACTGCAGCGCTTCCAGGCCGCAAGGATTCCTCATAGTCTTTGCTGACTGGCCAGTTCACTGCGACCGCCGGCCTATCATCAATGCGATCGACAACCTGACGAGGCCCGTCATTTACAAAGGTGAGCCAATCGATGGAGAGCATCGCTGCTTTGTTATTGCAGCGAATCTTAAGCACTGGCGCCTTACCGAATTGATTGCGCCCCGATTCCGCGCGCAAGGTAAGCGACGGGCTTTCACCATCTTCATACTGCCAGGCCGCGGATGCGCCCATGCACAGCGTCGCCGTAAGCATCGAAGCAATGACAACGAGGTTTGCTTTCAACTACCTAGGCACCGTCAGCAAGTGTGAGTTCTTCTAACAAAGCCGTACTACTGCCATTACGCTAATTGTCGCTGCATAGTCTACAGGCTGAGAACGATCCTACCGCCCACTACGCGCGGGGCGCCAGCTACACTGGAGGCCGCATCATCTGGCCCATTGTTCAGTGTCAGGTACTCTTCATCGAAGGCGTTATTGACGAAGGCCTCAGCCCGCCACCAGTCAGCCTCGTAGCCCGCGATAAAGTCAGCCACGGTGTAAGGGTCGTTGACCGCGAGCGGACTATTGTCCGGCATCGAAAAGCTCTCATCGGTGTATCGCAATCGACCATTCAGGAACCACCCGGATGCCCATTGATAACGCGCAAAGGCACCGCCCGTCCAACGGGGCGCGAAGCTGAACTCGAGGCCAGTGAGGTCCTCGCTACCCTCAACCACCTCTTCCAGCACGCCAACGCCGTCTGTGAACTCCGTTTCAGCGAAGCCAATGTTTGCGCCGACCAGCAGGCGTTCACTGACCGTCCAGGCTGCATCAAACTCGAAACCGTACATCTCGGAAGAGCCAACATTTGCGGTTAGTGCGTCCAATGGATTCGGGGAGAGCTGCACACGAATTTGTTGGTCCTTGTAGTCAATAAAGTAGAGGTTTGCGTTGAGTTGCAGCGTGTCGTCAAGCAAACGGGAACGGAAAGCAAGTTCATAGTTGTGCGTGTACTCCTCGTCGTAGCGATTAACGATGCCGAGGGATTCCAGGTCGTTCTGAGAGGAGCCCGGCGGTGCCAGCGCAGCGCGAAATAAATTGGTCGATAGGCCCCCGGCTCTATAGCCACGCTGATAGCTGACGGACGCCGCTAGCTTATCTGCCCAGGCATAGGTCAACACCGCCTTCGGCAGCCACACATCGAAATCATTATCGACGTTTTCGACGGCGAGCACTTCGCTAAACTGATTGATCAGCACAGACACTACTGCATCGACAAGTCCGTCGCCTGTTTCTATCGGTGGTATGAGGTTGGCATCCGAAATGTTCTGGTCAACGCTCTCGCTGTCATATCGCAAACCCAGGGTTGCGCTCCAACGATCGCTTAAATCAATATCGACCTCCCCAAAAATCGCCCAATTCCGGATTTCAAGATCACTGGCTCTATCAAAAGTCAAAGGAAAAGAGGGCAGTGTATCTACTACGCGATCTCGAATGGCTGCACCTTGGGCAACCTGATCGGGGGATGGGTTTCCTGTTCCAAAAAAAATTGAGGCGAAGGTCTCGGGATCTGGCAAGACCAGGTCGGTGTTTAAAATCACCTGTGATTCGGAGTCAGTATCGCTGGTTTGGTCATAAAAATAGGCGCCGAACACGCCCCTGGTGCGTTGAGCTTGAAAGCTTGCGCGCAGCTCCTGGCTCCAGATTTTGTCATTGGTATTCGCATCGAGGACACTTGTGTCACCGCTTTCGTCATTGGTCGTGTCTAGAAACAGCTTGGACGTCGAGTCGTTATACGCGGTGACCGAATTCAGCGCCCAGATATCACTGAGCGCATAATCGATGTTCAATGAAGTGATGCTGGCGTCGATGCCCGTTCGGCTTTGTATGTTTTCGAACGTGACGCGGTCTGATGGGAAGCGATTAGCCACGATACGACCATCGCCTCGAAAGCTATCAATATCGGTATAACTGATTTTGATATCCAGCGTGTTGGTCGGCTGCCAGCGCGCTTTACCACGGATTGTCGTCGCCTCACTACGGT
The DNA here is from genome assembly GCA_038748065.1 of Pseudomonadota bacterium. Classification (GTDB taxonomy): domain Bacteria; phylum Pseudomonadota; class Gammaproteobacteria; order Pseudomonadales; family Halieaceae; genus JBCDJG01. The sequence continues at coordinate 25,374 of JBCDJG010000029.1, read as the reverse complement.
CTGAGGCGTCGGTGTCGAGGGTTGGGTTGGTGATGTATCCGTCAGTGCTGGTGTCATCTACGGCAAATCTCAGGCTAAAAGTCTTAGTGACTGGCAGAGTCGCAGCAGCGGACAGGCGCCAGGTGTCATAGTCTGCGACCTGCGCCTGAGCATCCACGGAGAACGTGTCACCCGGATCTTTCGTGTTCATGACGACGGCACCGGCCAGCGCGTTACGCCCCTGCACAGTTGATTGAGGACCCCGGAAAACCTCGGCAGAGTCAACGTCCCATAGATTTAATGCGCCGGACCCAAATACGGCGTTGGGCAAAAATACGCCGTCGACATAAACGGCGGTAACATTGCTGGTATTTTCGAAACTGCCCGCCCCCTCGTTTCTTAGCCCGCGTATCGTGATGATGCTTTCATTGTTTGATGTGGAGACGTTGGCGGTTTGGTTGAGGATGTCGGCCAGCGTCACAAAGTTCTGCTTATCAATGTTCTCGGCGTCCCAAACAGCCACACTGGTTACGGTGTTCTGCAGCAATCGCGGGACCTTGGTCCCCTTGACGACGACTTCTTCAATACGCCCAGCTGGAGTTCGACTCTCCGCCCTTTCATCAGGCTCTTGCGGCGATGGGCTTTCCGCAGCAATGACGACAAAATTACCACTGCCGTTGGAGTTCAGGAGCAGTCCCGATTCTTTTAGCGCGGCCTGTATAGCCTGTTCGACGGTAAGTACGCCGGCGATAGGTGGCGCTCGCAAGCCCTCAACCAGGCTGTCTGCGAACAGCACGTTAATGTCATATTCAGCAGCAATGATGCGAAGACTGGTACGGAGATTTGTACTCTCAATATTCAGTGTTTTAGTTGCAGGGTCTATGTCTGTTGTGTGGCCTACAAGCGGCGAGAACATAAAAAAAAGCGTGAACACCACCCGAACAACCTGCAGTCTACTGCGAGCAACCGTCATTGCATCTCCTTGCGATTGACAAACAACCCCTTCGAGTGAGGGAAGAGATTTATAGATAGTTGCTTTGGTTCAGGTTTTGTTAACCCAATATCACTGATTGTTAGATTTTTGCAGCTTCACCGGGACGAATGATAAGCGCCCCGTTGGCTTTTTCTTGCACTTCAACGGGTAGCACCGCCGGCAGCTTTCTTACCAGTGCCTTCACATCGCTCGCATCAAAATAGGCGGTGAATGTTTCCTGATCGAGCAAACCCTCAGGGTCCTCTACAGATACCTCCAGAGTCGATATTCGTCCCAGGTCATCTACCAACTCGGCAACCGTAGCCCGGAAATAGTCCAGCTTCCTATCGCGCCAGGCGCCCACCCATTCCGGGCGAACCATCTCGACGTCTTGCAGGCCCTCGGCGTGGAGCGCCGCGATCTGCTCGCCCTTGGTGATCCTTTGCACACGTCTGCCAGTACCTGGCTTGCCCGCTATTACCATGGGGTAGGAGACGCTGACGACACCCTCAGCGACACTAACTCTCGAGATGCCCGAGGCAAGCTTTACAGAGAACATGGTGCCCAATGCACGCACCTGAAGTGCGCCAGCCATGGCTCTAAGGGGCCTGGACTTATCCGAGGCCACATCAAGAAACACAACGCCGCGTTGCAGGTGAACATCTCGAACGCGCTGATTGAAAACAACGTCAACCGAGGTATCGGGTCCGAGCGTTAACAAAGAGCCATCGCGCAGTGACACAAGCTCCGACTCGCCCACGGGCGTTGCGTAGCTTACTCGTTGATATCCTTCTTTAAAGCCATCCTTCCTCATCGATTGAGAGGAAAAAGCGACAGCCATCAAAAACACCACACCAAACCATAGAGCAGCGGTGCCGGGTACATCGCGCACATAGGTCGACCAAAGATAGCGGAGATCGCATAGGCGACTGCTTACTGGTCTTGATTCATGTCGTACCTCAGCGCTGAAGTCCCCCGCGGACATGTCTCCCAGGGCGTCCCACACCAAGGTCGCTCTTTCAAATGCCAACGCATGGCGATAGTCGGCACGGAGCCATTCTTCGAACTCCTGGCGTTCACCGGCTGTCAAATCAGGTTGAGACAGACGCTCACGAAACCAATGCGCCCTTTGCGCGATGCGTCGGCTATCGTCGCGCTCTCTGGCTATACCCAAGCTATTTCTCATAGTCATTTGTCAGCAGGATATCCAACTCCGCGCTTGCTGCCGCGATGTGCTTACTTGTCGCCGCCGGGCTGATGCCAAGCCGCTGTGCTACTTCACGAATCGCCAGACCCTCAACACGCCTCAGATAAAACGCGCGACGTCTTCTTTCCGGCATTCTCTCCAGCGCGGCATTAATTTGCGCAACGTGCTCCCTTGCATTAATGACTCTTTGCGGGTCGATTCCGTAACTTTGATGGGAATAAAATTTCGCGGTGACATCGCGCTGGTATTTGAAAGCCGTAGCTGCGCTGCGGCTCCCCGAAAGCATAAAGTTTCTGGCGGTACCCCAAAGAAAGGCCTTGAGATCACGGATCGCGGCGAGGTCGGTACGTTCAAGCACACGCTCGAACGCCTGCTGTGCAGCGTCCTCTGGGTCGGGTGGGCCGTTACCGAAGGCCCTGCGCAAGGATTTCGCCAATATCGGAGCAAAGTCTATGTATAGATTCGCCAGCATTTCGCGCTCCACGCTCAGAGAACTGTGGGAATCACTGGAAGCCGGGATGTCTTCAGGTGGCGTGGATTTTGGTCCGTCTCGACTCATGGCAAATGTGCCCATGAATCCAGTGAACTGGCGGGAGGTTGTCGATACTGGATTTGCGGTGGCACGGATTGATGCGACTAAGAACTATTCTCAATATCCTAGCCTATCGCTTAAATCCCGACAACTGCGCGCCTCAGGGTCCTGAAGAACGCCCGTTATCGTTAGCGATCATTACTAAAGGTTTGCCTCCAGGTTAATGCCAAAGTTTTGAGACTCGCCGAAGCGCGCCAGTGCACCGCCATCGGTAGGGGTAGCCTCGCTGCACAAATGCGCTGACGGTTTGTTCCTCGGCAATATGGTAGCTAGCGCCCAGCTTTGGCAGAAACTGATCGTAGTCCACCGTACCGTCGACGCCAGCTATATTAGCGCCATCGATGGCCTGTTCCTGTAGAAAAAAGTCGCTTGGTGCTTTATCGCGGTTGAGGCATTGACCGAAGACGCGGTCGTCATCCGTGTAAGAGGCCATCAACTCGAAGTCGGGCAGCGCACTCAGTTTGAGCAGGAGCTTCGCGCGAATCATGTCCGTTTCGCTGCCACCGGCGGTGTCGTCGCCTCGCGTTACGTTGTCAATAACGCCGTCGGTTTCTGAGGTTTCGCCGGCGATCCGGACTGTGTATGCCAATGCGCATTGGGCAGGCCTTGTAGATGCCGAGCGCTTACTTTACTTTTCTCTTTGCGCACTTAATTCACCCGACAGGGGCCGAAATAGTAACTCATGGAAACCGTCTTAGCGCTCTGGCTCCTCGGTACCGTGCTGGTTGCCGCAGGCATCGCGGGCATGTTGCTGCCGGCAATGCCCGGCCCGCCGTTGCTATTCGCAGGTTTCCTCACGGCGGCATGGGCGGAGAATTTTCAGCACGTCGGCCCGGTTACGCTCACGGTTATCGGCGTCATGTGCTTACTGGCCTACGCTGCGGATTTTGTCGCCAGTGCCATGGGCGCCCAACATTTTGGTGCGTCGTCCAAAGCCGCTATCGGCGCTGCCCTGGGGTCCATCGTAGGGCTGTTTTTTGGCCTGCCCGGTATTATTCTCGGTCCTTTTATAGGCGCTATGTTGGGCGAACTGACACAACACGAAGACTTGCGTGCAGCGGGACGAGCCGGCGTTGGCGCGACAATTGGCCTGGTCGTTGGCACAGCCGTTAAGATGGCTCTAGCCTTCGCGATGCTCGGCATTTTCTTGTTTGTCCGCTTTCTGTAAGCCACATCGGTCATGTAGCAACAGAGATCCACTGATATAGCTTGGAGCTATATCGTGAAATAGCTCTCGGTTATCACTCCTCAACTAACGCCAATAACAGCACCTTTTTCTGCACTTTTCATCTCTTTTCGCTTGTCGCTAAGAGCATGCGTTTGCCATGCTGGCTACAACGACAACGCCGCTGTGCAAAACGATCAGCTATTATGAAAAAGTCCGCTACAGGCTGGGTTCTGACCCTGGTCCTCGGAGTGGGAGGCCTTCAGAGTCTCGCTCTCACCGTCGACAAGAATTCCGAATTGGGACGAGTGAGCCTTGCCCTGCACCAGGATACCGGGCGGGATATTTATCTGGGTGCGCTCTACTTTGATAAAAGCCAACCCGCACCTGAGGACTACCTGCTGGCAGATGCGCCACGGGTGATGGAATATCGGGTCGTCGCCAGGCGCACGAGTATCAGAAGCCTGCTAGGCAACATGTTGCTGCAGGGCGAGCTGGCATCCGGCAAGGCGGCGCCTGAAGATGTGCAATCACTGGCGGCAGACGTTATGGCCGCGGTGCAAGGTAGCCTTTACGCCGGGGACTCTCTGGAAGTTGAGCTGAGCCGGGAGGGAAATACTCGTCTGTGGCTTAACGGCCAACAGCTGGCCGCTGTGGAGGGACGAGGCGCCGCAGACTTCTTTATGATGGGGTGGTCAGGAGAGCGCGGCCCTACAACCAGTTTTCGTGAGCAGATTGGCAGTGCCAAGATTGATGCAGCCTTACTCAGCCGCTACGAGCAGGCAAGCCTGACCGACCAGCGCGTAGCAGAGGTAGAAGCGTGGTTTGAGCCTGAGGTAGAAGCGTGGTTTGAGCCTGAGCCCGAAGCGGAGCCCGAGCCAGTGCTGGAACTGGCACCAGCCATTGAGCCAAGCCCCGAGGCGGAGTTAATTGCCGCATCGGTAACCATTATAGATTCGGCCCCTGCGGGCATCCTCGATGAGAGTATTGAAGAGAGCGCTGCTAAGTCAGCTGGCGTTTCTCTGGAGAGTTCTCAAACGGAGGTCGATAACGCCGGAGTGGATGGCAGTCGAGAACGTGTCGAGGAGAGCCAAGAGTCGGTCGAGGGCAGCCAGGAGTTGGTAGACGCTATCGCCATCGCTACGGTTACCGACGTGCAAACCGAAGCCACAGAGATAGCACCGACAGAGTCAGAGCCTTTGCTGGTCGAACAGCCGGATAACGACCCGATACAAGTCGCCTTAGCGCAACCCGCGCCGGTCCTTGCAGAGCTTGAAGCAGAGCCAGATCCGATCGCCGCCCTGGACGCGGTGGTTTACTCAAAACGGCTGGCGCAGTTCAACAATATGCTGCTGCGCAAGGTCTACGCCAATATCAGCTATCCGCGCGCGGCTGTGCGACGCAATCTGCAGGGTAAGCTTGAAATAGACCTAACGATGAACCGATCTGGTGAGCTTCTGGACTACTCAGTCGCTCGCTCTTCGGGTCATTCAGTCCTTGACGAGGCAGCTCTGCGTGCGGCCCGGAACGCCCTGAGAAAGCCGCTCACAGAGATTGATCCCGTTGCTGTCGCTGAGTACGGCGAGGGTGGTGATCGCCTCATTGTTCCCGTACCCATTGCTTTCATCTTACAAGAGTAATCAAGATGTATGATTTTCAACTCACTCACGTTGCTCTCGTCGGCGCTCGCATGTCAGCGTTTCACGCCTACGGCTACAAAGCACGTAGCGACCTGACCCTCTGCCGGGTCGCGCCTGAAAGTGCAGGCGTGGCATTAAGCAAGTTATCTGACGGCGAATTACGCGAGAAACTGCAACGTCAGCTGCCACTATGGGTGCACAACATCATCTCGGACCCTGAGTTTCCGAGTCGCGACAAGCTGTTGATGCCCCTGCGGCGTTTCGAGGGCGAGTTGAAGGACAGCAAAAACGACGAAGTCGTTTCTGCCGTGTTAAGCAAAGGCTTTATGAGTGAGTACTTCGACCCCTTCGATTTACCGCGCAATATGCCGGTTCGCGAGCGCTGCGCAATCATTGCTCACCTGCAGGTCTGGCAAGACGCCTATCGTTCCGTGGAAAGGGACTTACTGGATTTACTGGTGGATCACGCGGAGGAACTGGAAAGCTGGAGTGAATACGCAAAACACCCCAGCCACGTCAGTATCCAGTAGCGCTCACTCAACCGCCAGGCGGCGGCCGTTGCGGCCATCAGAGAGCACTCTCACGGTGCGCTGACAGGTGTCAAGCCAAGGCAACTCAATATCCGTTTTCAGAGCCCGCACAAAGCCCTGGTCGTTGCGGCAGGAGATGCTGGTCTTGTTCGGTGTCCAATCACCCTCTTTAGGACGCGGTTTGCGCTTGCTGTAAAACCAAAGGCCGCGACGGTCCTGCATGACATAGTTTGCATCTGAGGGCAGGTAGACTTTGCGCCCGCCTATCACGGCAAACACTTCCAGGCCATCCTCGGGCGGGTTATCAATTTCAGCTGTTGGTGTGATGGTTAGCATGGTTTTCCCCTTAAAAACGGTGGTTTTTTTGTCCAACACGTTTTTTATAGGCTTGGGGCATGACGCGGACAACGAAAGGACGTCGCCTATCGGGATCGATTGCAAACAGGGGGGGTTTTTTTGCCAATTTTTTTCGGCCGGACAGAAATTGGCCGATTTTTGCTCGAAACGGCCGCCAAATTTTTTCGGCGGCCTACTTCGCTCAGCTGGGCACGATCTCGATATGAGGAGGCGAATCGGGGCTGGGTTCAAGCTGCGTCAAACCGCCAGATGCGACCTCCTGGCACAGCAGCGGTGCTTCCTCAACGCCGCTCATCAGCATGTGGAGAGAGACTGACGCGCGGCCCTCTACCGTCGCAACAGAGCAGGCTAAGGCGTTCACGTCATCTTCCGTAAGATAGCCCATGCGCAGAGCATTCACCGTATAGTCACGGATGACCTGGCGGCTCACTTGATCCTGTAAAAACCGCTGGAAGCCGGTATCGCCAAAAACGCGACTCAATAAATCGCGCTCTTGCGTTTGCAGCCGAGCATGACTGAAGGGCAGCTCTTCGCCAAAAGAGTTGTCGATACGTTGCACGAGCTTTTCAAGCTGGAGTGTCTTCACTACACCTCCACAATATGAGGGAACAGCGCCGCCGCCAATCCCGTATTTATAATTGCCGGGCCGCCTTCAGGCGCGCGCGGCCTCTTCTTGTCTGCGTAACAGTAAGCCAGGTATCTCTACCAGATCGGGTATCTGATACCGCTGGCCGCGTAGCTTGAACGCACCGAGTGCGTGCATTTCTACCTCTTCCTCGCCTACCGCTTCAAGGTGGTCATCGGTCAGCGCATCCATGGATAGCCCCTGACCGCGCAGAGCAAGGGCCCAGTAGGGCCGGTCCTGCCCTTCAAGGCCGAGGAACACGGCGACACGGCCCGTTCCGCCGTGGTTTTCGCGCCAGGGCGCGCCACCTTCGCGGCCCAGGTCGAGTACCGGTACCTCATGGTCGCGCCAAAGTACTACCGTGGGCGGTTCGGGGCTCGCGTCGGCGATCGTGACAATCTCGCCCAGGGCGTTCTGCGGGACAGCCCACGTCTCACGCTCCGAGCAGGGCAGGAAAACGCACCAGCGAGCCATTCTTTCGAGACTATCCATGAAGCAACTCATCCTTAATCACGCAAAAAGTTTTTGTCATAACTCACTCCACCTTGAGATCAAAGCCGGTGAACTCTGCGATCTGCTCAACCAGAAGCGGGAAGTTGAAGGGCTTACCCATGTAACCGTTGCAACCTGCCTGCTCTGCCATCGCCCGGTGCTTGGCACCGGTGCGCGATGTCACCATGATCACGGGGATATGCCGATAACGCAGCGAGTTCCTTATTTCCTTGAGTGTCTGAATACCATCTTTCACCGGCATCTCGATATCTAGCAAAATGACGTCAGGCAGCCGATGTGTAGTGTTGAGCAAGTCGATGGCTACCATGCCGTTTTCTGCCGTGACTGTCTCGACGCCCAGCGCATCCAGCTGACTTGTCGCTACTAGACGCTGCGTACGCGAGTCGTCCACCACCAACACCATCAGGTGATCAGACTGTTCGTCCCGCGTAACCGTATTGCTTTCAAGATGGTCGTAGCCATAGCTGCGTACCAGGGCATTAAGATCCAGCGCGACCAGCGCTTCGCCTTCTGAGGTCGTTGTCGCCCCGGCCACGCCAGCCACATTGTTGAACTGATTGCCCAGCGAACGTATGACCAGTTCAAGTGCCTGCTGTACGTCATCGACAGCAATCGCCATGTAGCGCGACTCACTGCCAGCGATGAGAACGGGCACAGTCTGACCCCACAAGCCTGGATCAGGCAGTCCTTCGCCACTGCATAGCGTTGCAAGGTAAGCGGGCTCACAGTTAAGTCCGACTAGCTCTACCGTCTGTCCACGATCCATCGCAGCCAGGAACTCCGTCACCGGAATGTGCTCTACTGCAACCAGGCCATCCATTGGAATCGCGTAGGAAGCGGCGCCAGCACTGACCATTAATGCCCCGTTGACGGTAACGTTAGAGGGTATGCGTATGCTAAAGGCCGTGCCCTTGCCGCGCTCTGACTGGATTTGGATCTCGCCGCCTATACTTTGCAGCTCGTCCATCACGATTTCCATGCCAACGCCGCGGCCCGATACCTCGCTGACCTTGCGCGCTGTACTGAAACCTTTGTGGAATATCAGTCGCAGGGCCTCGTCATCGCTGAGGCTGTCTGTATCCGGGTGCAAGCCAAGCTCGTAAGCGCGTTCGCGCAAAGCTTCCGGGTCCATGCCGCGGCCGTCATCGGTGAGCGTAATGACATAGTCACTCCCTTCTTTTTTAACGTCCACCGTGATGTGGCCAGATGTGGGCTTACCAGCGGCCAGCCTCTCATCCGCCGCTTCGATACCGTGATCCATGGCATTGCGCACCATGTGCTCAAGGATTATTTGGCAGCGATTGAAGTTGTCGCGGTCCAGGCTACCAACTTCGTTCAGGGCACGAAACGCCACCTGCTTGTCCAGATCATGGCTTAAAGTGCGCACGATGCGACGTAGCCCCGGCATCAGCCTGGAGACAGGGACTACTCGAGCTGTCTGGATCGAGGCGTTGAGTGATGAGATGACGGAGGCCTGCTGCTTCAGCAGGGCTTCGGCTACAGTGCTTTGGCGGCTCACGTGGTGAATCAGGTCGTCGAGGTCCTCGACTCCCTCACGCAGAATGTTCGCCGCCTCCTGCAGCTCCGAATACTGGTCCATCTCAAGTGCATCAAGATGAGAACGCGTATGGTCACCCTGCGCTCGCACGGTCATCAATGCCTTATCAGCAATCTTTGCAATGTGCGAGCGTACGGATGAAAGTCTCGCCAAGAGCTCGCTCGTCGCGCGCTTCGAGCGGATTGTGCTCTGGCTCGCCCGCACGCCCAACTGCTGCGATTGATTGGTCAAGTTGAGCAGGTGGTCCACAGACTCTGCGCTGAGCCGGATAGTCTGCTGGGCCGTCAGTGTCTTTGCGCCTTCATCGGCGAGCTGTCGATCCTCTTCCTGATCGACCATTGCCTTCTCTGGCTGGGCATCGCTCACGACGCTTTCAGGCTCGTCGGCTGCTGTTGTCTCTGGCTCGGCCGTCCTGGCCTCCACGCCAGTCTCTTTGACACCAGGCCGTGGTAGTTCGCTGGCAATGTCGCCGCGGTTGTCCTGGATATAATCAAAGCCACGCAGAGCCGCATCCAGCCACACATCCACGATGCGGAAGTACTGGCTGCAATCCTCTGGATCAGGCTGGCCCATGCCCTCAAGCAAGGTCTCAAAGTTGTGTATCAAGGTGCCGTAGTACTGCAAGCCAACGCCCTTGGCAATGCCCTTGAGGTTGTGCAGTGTTCGGGGAACTGGAGCAAAGATCTCGGGAACATCGGGGTCGCGAGACCATTGGCTGATCACATTCTCGAGCTTCTCCAGCTCGGATGCCGCCTCTTCAATAAATGAGTCGAGAAACTCCGCAAAAATCTCGGTGGCGCTGGCGCTGGCGCTGGCGCTGGAATAATTGAACTCTATACCCTCAGGTAAGTACCAGCCATCATCGACGGCTTCAGCATCCGGGGCCTCGGCCACAGGACGATCGGTGCCGCCGGCTATCTGTTTGCGCTCAGCGGTCACATCAGCGAGTAGATCAAGCTCTCCATCCAGCGTGTCATCGGGTGCACTCAGAGTATTGATCATCGCATCGAGGTCGAGGTCGTCGTCCTCGGCCGCCGGCAGCGCGTTCAGTTCTGCCTCGAGATCAATGTCAAAGATGTCATCGTCAAACACTGACGCGAGCTCAACGTCGCGCTCTGTAGCCTCGCTTGCGGCATCACCACTGGCGGCTTCAACAACTTCGCCAAATGCTTCATCAGCGGGCGCAATAGCCTCGGTCGGCGAGGGCAAGAAGTGCTCGCCCAATAGGCCGTTCCAGTTGGTCGACGAAGGACGATGGAACAGGCTTACATAGATAGCATCGACTTGTTCTTCGTCGAGCTTTTGCAGAGGCGCGGGAAGATCGGGGCAAACCTGACGCACTGGTGCATAACCCGCGCGCACGCTTTCAGCGACAGCATCGGGGTCGGCACCGAGCATCACATCAACCGATACTTCGCTCGTATCAACACCAAATTCTGTGAGGCGCTCGTTAACCAGGCGCTGCAGGGCTTCCATCGTCTCCGCCAGTACCAGGGCAATCAGCGAAACGGCGGAGCCGCCAATACTGTCGAGCTTAGCGAAGTCCTCATGGTAATCGATATCAGCGGCGACGCTGGGATCGACAGATGCAACCCCTTCCGTGAGCACAATTTCAAGGTCATCGACGTTTGCCGGTGTATCGGCCAAATCCTTGCCTGCCAGCAGGTATCGATCAAAGGCTTCTTCGTCTACCGGGGCTGGTTGATTGCTAAGGTAGTCAGACAATGAAGCGTCGGATTTGGATTCAACGTGAGCCGACGGCAACTCTTCCGAGGCTGTTGTTGTGGCGGTTGTTGTAGCTATAGATGGCGAGGGCGGCGTAGGCGCTGCCGCCTGAGAAGGCGCCGTAGTCGCACGTTTGATAGTGACATGCTTCTCGCCGATGTCATCCTCATCACTCAGGCAAAGAATATCCTGATCATTGCTTACGCCGGTAATACTTGTGCTGTCGTCACTCCGAAGCCCATGGCGCGCCTCAATCGCCATCAGTGGCGCCGCCTTCGGCGCCTCTTCGGTCGGCTCTGCCACATCAAATATGTCGCTGTGCCCGCCATCGAGCTCCATGACAATGTCTTCGGCAACAAAGGACCCGAGACCATCGCCCCCGGTTTCACCGAACATAGGCCGAGAGGCCATTTCAGCTTCCTGGTCCGTCAGGTCAATCTCAAAGGTCAGCTCCTCTTCGACAGAAAACAGCTTCTCCTCCGGCTCCTCCATATCACGATCGAGTAACCATTGCAGGGTTTTCTCTTCGCTGTCTTCCATGGTGTTTAGCCTCTCGTCGGACAATGCCTTGCCGCCCTTGTTTCCCGCTGCCATGTCCAAATCTCCTGTATAGCTAGCGACTGGCTTTACTGGCCCAGCGGTTCCGTGCTTGCAGTGGATTCAGACTCAGGGCGAATCGGTACCACCGAGCCCTCGGCGCCCGTCAACTCTTCAGCCAGATTCTCACCCGCGCAGCTCGCCATCCGGAAGCAGCGGTTGGTTAGGTCACGCGCGCAATCTACGTCCAGGCCCTTGTCATCGCGGTATGAGCCCACCAGACCCGGCAGCCCGTCAATGACCTCTTCAACCAGCCCCATCAACTTATCTGAGGCCTGCAGGTCTCCGTCCAGCACGCGATCCATAAGATCCTGTGCGGCCCATCCAAGCTCGCCCAGGATGTTCGCGCCAACGGCACGGCCATTTCCTTTGAAGGTATGGAAGTGGCGCCGTATTTCGCGCATGACGTGATCATCGTCAGGCACTGACTGCCACTGCGGATACAGAGCCGCGAGCGCGCCAGACAGCTCCTCACTCTCCTCAACGAAAGCCTCGCGGAAGGCGGCCGGTATTTCTGCGTCCTGTACGTATTGCTGTGGCCGCGAAGTCTCGGGAACAACCACATCAGCGCCAGCAGACAGTGATTTAGCGAAGGCATCGAGCTTTTCTGCGCGCTGTTCGGCGAGCGCCATCATGTGGCTCGTATCATCGAGCGGATCTATGATGGTGCGCTGTAGGTGCAGCTCGAGCTGGGCAAAGGCCTCGGCGAAGCAAGTGAAGGCTTCGTCCTCACGCACGCTGCCCGCTTTGCTGGCGTTCTCCAGCCAGAGGCGGCACTTTTCAATAACCTCTCCCTCGCGCTCAAGACCAGCAAAGGTGAGCGCGCCAGAAATTTCCGCGAGTAACTGAATCGACGCAGCTATAGCCTGGCGATCAGAATTCTCATTCTTCTGGCGCAGTTTGAGGAACTCGGTGGCCAGCTGGAAGAGGTGATCAATATCGCCTTCTCCTCGATCAACCGCGGCTACGGCGCTACGCAGCTCATCGAGCCCCTGATCCGTCTTGTTGAGGTAGCGGTGCAGCGCCATCGTCAGGGTCAGCTGCTCACCGACGTCTGTTGGCTTGGTCTTAAGGGCTGCCGCTAGCGATTTGCGCCGCAGGATCGTATGTAGATTGTTTTCGACCAGAGACATCTGGCTGAAAGTCGCATTAACCACGCTTTCGCGCAGCTCAAACTCCTTGCTATAGAAGGAGCTGCAAACGCCATGTTCGAGCTTGTATTCCAGATCCAGCTTCACATCGACCACGCCGCGCACAATCGCAGTGACCGCCTGCTCCAGTTTCTGTACATCTTTGCCATACTTCTGGCCGAACAGGTTGCGCACTTTGACGTGCACCGCCTGCAGCGAGTCTGCATGCGCATCCTGGCCCGCAGCCCGCAACCTCGCCTGCGCGGCCTCAATGCCATCCAGAGCCTCGTTGCCGTCAATATCGGGCCCGAAGCATTCGGGATCGTCGACTTTCAAGCCTGTAATGAAATCAATCACACCATTCAATTGCTCCAGGGCGCTGCTGAGCGCTGTGACCAGAGCATCAATGTGCACAAGGCCACGCCTGGACGCCGCCACGGTGTCGTCATCGACACCAAAGCTTTCGCGGATGTTCGCGATGTGCACCGGCTTGGCTCGACAGGCGGCAATGTAATACAGCATTTGCTGCAGGTAGTCGGCGTAGTCCATGGAGGGGTCAAGCTCGGAGCCGTTCTCTCTCGCATGTTTGATCATGAACGCGCCGCTCTTGAAGATCTGAGCGATGCACTCGTCCGGAACGATGATACCGCCGGCCATGCCTTCGCAAATCCCAATCAGGGTGAACCAGAAACGCTCCTGCTCAGTACCGGCAAACAGGGTCTGCATTTTGCGCGAGATGCGCGCTACGGTCTTCATGCTTTCAGCCGTGTTGCGTTTGCGCAGCGCTGACTTGGCCATTTCAAGGTACAGGGCCAGCATCACGTTGGCCCGACTCATGATTTCTTCGTCAGCGGCAGGCCTTGCGTCAGCGCTAATACCCGCGCCTTCAGGAATTTCCATGTGGAAGAAAAACGCCTGGGGCCGTGGCCGTTCGCCCACCCAGCGACGCAGGTCATTGACGTATTGCTCCAGACCCTGGCCGGTGTCCTGTCGAACAGACTGCACGTGGGCGAGATAGGCAGGCAGAATTTTTAACGCCTGCATAAGGCCGCCCATCGTTAGCTTGCGGCGCTCGCCAAGGACTTTGTCCTTGTACAAAAAGTTCAGGCTGCGCTCCATTTCTATAGTGAGCATCTCACCCTTCTTGATGCCAAGCGCACGTAGCGTGGAGGTAATCTGGTGCACAGACCACATGCACTTCAGCAGAGCCTTCTTCTGGCTGGCATCCTTGCTGTATTCGACCAGGGCCGCCTCGGCGTTTTCCGCCTGTTTGTTGACCAGGCCAGTTACCCATTTTAGGGAAACAATATCGGTTTTCCGTGCCATTTTTCTTACCTCCACTTTAGGTTCGGGCAGGCTCGCAGGGGGAGCCTAGACAGATGCCTTCCCGGTGGTTTTTTCGCTGCTCTCCATAGCGGTCATTTGCAGCTCGTCATAAACCTTGCCTGCCTCGCGGATAGGCTCAAGGGAGTCGAGTTCGCTGCTTTTCTTGCCCGCCATGAATGCATCGTGTTCGATCTTGAACTGACTGAGGTTTTCAGCCACTTCACGCATAGATCGTTGCAGTGAACCAACACCTTCCTGGGTGTAGACACTGTATTCAGAGATATCGAGGTTGCGCTCGGAAATCTGGGCCATAGACACATTCATGTGTTGAGCGTTATCAGCCGAGTGTCCTGCACCACGGTCCACCGAATTAATGATATCGGTGATCGCCGCGGATCCTGCGTTGATACCTTCAAGAGACTGTTCCAGCTGCTCGATGTACTCGAGGATATTCACAACGTTGCCGACAGTATTTTCCATGCTGGCCAGGTTGTCGGCGGACATGTTCTGCAACATACGAACTTCAGAAATAATTTTGCGTCCCTCTTCCTCCGCTTCCCGCAGGAGATCACCGATAGCCTCGGCAATTCCCAGAAATGGACGGCCGTGTTCCCCGGCTTTCTCCGCCTCAATACGCGTGTTAATCGCCACAACCGAAATCTTGGTGTTGAGTGCCTGAATATATTCTGCGGCGGTGGTTACCGACTGAATCAGCTCACCCTGCCGCTTAGCAGACTTTGAGGTTTCCTGTACCGCCTCACGAACGTTGGCAGAGGCCTGTGACATATCCTTGGTCAGCTCGTAGCCAGCAGCGACCTGCTCGCGATTCTGCTCAGAGGTCTGTGCGGCCTCAGCCGTCGCAGTCTTGATCTCCTCGCTGGTATCCACCATGTCGTTCGCTGCCGTTGTAGATTCTGCAACGGAGCGGGTCAGCTCTTTACCTTTTTCAACCTGTTCGTGGGCCGAACGGCCGATCTTGTTGATCTCATCCACAGAGACACGGAAGGGTGTGCGAATATTCCTGATCAGTTCGCGCTGCCGATCGGTCGACGCGTTGATCTGCCGCGCAATGTCTCGGGTGACCGTGTTGTCTTCAGGTACTTCAACGGTGAGATCGCCCTCGGCAATTTTTTCCAACGCGCCGTTAATAGCGGCGACGCCGTTTTCCGTGTCAACGACGCGCTGTCGTTGACTGCGATACATCAGCACCAGCAGCCCAACCGCAAGCAGTGCAGGCGCCCCGAACAGCACCATCAATGTGCCCCGGTCATACATGCGAGCGTTAATCAGCCGGTCAATAGCAGGAACCAGTGCCGCCACGGAGGCAAGCAGATCGTTATTCGCATCGACGATGGCCTGCCGAGCGTTTGCTGCCTTGCGCATCTCGGCGGAAGACTCTGCGATCTGATCGATAGATGTGGATACTACGGAGAATGCGCGGGAACCTGCGTTGATAGCTGACAGCGCATCCGGGTCACGCAGGCGCTGCACGCCCATCACAGCACTACCGTCCTTGAGTGCGTTAACGATGCGGCCGAAGTCAGCCGTATCGGTCCGGAACTCGTCAGCTGCCTGTTGGCTGCCTGCACCGCCCGCCAGTATTTTGTCAATGTTGCGCGCAATGCGCTCGGTGAGCCAAAGCGTCTTCTGGGCGGCGGCAACGGTATCCGCTGACATACGCTCGTCACGGATAATGTCGATGGCTGTCGCGAACTCGCTCTGAATTGGGCGGATGTTCTGTTCCAGCTCATCGGATACGCCGTGGATCAGGACGATACGCGGTCCAGCTTCGATCAGAGTTTGCGAGGAGCTCTGCATTGGCAGCCAGCTGCTGCGTACGCTCGCTACTTCTCCCGAAAGACCCAGGTCCTGCAGGTCACTCATCAGGCGGTCAAAATCAATCAGTGCCTTGCTGAGCTGCTCGAAGGTCTCCTTGCGCCCCTGGGCAGATTCCGCTGAGGCACTGACGACGGTTTGAGAGACCAGGCGTAGCTCATTGGCGAGCTGCTGGTAGTCTCCCTGATCCCCAGCTTCCTGCTGAATCTTGAAGAAGGTATACACAACTCCAATCAGGCAGGCCGCTATGCCCGCGCTGATGGCTGTCATCCAATAGGTTGAGCTGCCGTACTTCTGTAGCTTAATCATCGTCCACGTCCTCAGTTGAGTCGATGCCGGCAACTGCGGCGTCCGCAAGGACCCCGCTGGCCACCAGTTTGTCTAAATCCAGAACTGCCAGGAATCGATCGCGGCTGTTGAAGCCGCCCAGGCAAAAAGGTTCGAAATCAGAATCGATGGCGTGTTCCATGACACGCTCCTCGATGGGAAACTTGAGATCGCGCTCTATCGCGCTCAGGGTAATTGCAAAATAGTAGCCCGGGCGTTGTACCACCATGCAGTGATCGCGAACGCGGCCGCTGTAAGGCTGCTGACGGAAGAGAACGTCACCGCTAATAATGGGGAGAAGGCCGCCGCGATACGCGGCAACGCCAAGGACCCAGGGCTTGGTGCCCGGGATAGGCGTTAACGGTGGCGTTTCCATAATCTCTTCCAACTCGCCTTCACCGATGAGCAGGTGAACGCCAGCGATGCTGAGCGACGTTCCGACCCAAAACATGGTGTTGTCACCGATATCTGGCGCGGGCACGGCGCTGGCTGCAAAGCGCCGAGCGAGCTCCTCAAGCGGTTGTACGGGTGCCTGAATCATTGTCAGGCGACCTGCTTCTGCGCCGTGTGGTTGTGGATCAGCTGCCGCAGAACGCCTTCTGGAGGAATCTTGGTCACGTGAGCGGTAGCACCGCGCGCCTGACCCTTGGCGATGTCGAAGATGCCATCCGATGACGACAGCATAATGACCGGCGTGTCGCGCGTATCTTCGGCGTTACGAATCAGCGTGCAAGTCTGATACCCATCCAGTTCGGGCATCGTGATATCAAGGAATATCACGTCCGGCTTGAATCGTCTGAGCATTCCCAGGGCTTTATAGCCATCCTCTGCTACCTCGACTTCGCAGCCCATCCCCTTAAGCGTGTGGGACATCATCATGCGGATCGTCTTGGCGTCATCGACGATGGCGACCTTTACGCCGCTGATGTCCATCGCATCCATTTGTTCGTTCATGTTTAACCCTCAACACTCGGCCCGCCTTGGGCCACACCTGTTATCTAGCGAGCTCAGTATTTGCAGGCAGGCTGATACCGTTCAAGGAAAAACTGGAGATTTCTGGAGAAAGCGGAGAAACATTGCGCAGAAAGGGGCCTGCGCAGGGATTGCAAGTTTAATCTGCGGGAAAGAGGAAGTTTTTAAAGGGTTCCAGGTGTCCGGGTTGGAAGTCTCGTTCTTCATAAATGTTCATGCGCGCCATGAAGGTCAGGCAGCGCTGAAAGACTTCTTCGGCATCGTAGGAGGAGGGCGCTATGTTGTAACGCTCAGTGATCAGGGCAAAAATCATTGTCGCAATATTCTTGCGGTTCTGGTCCTCTCTATAAATGGCATGCTCGACTGGAGAGGCCACCGTGGGAGAGCCATAGACAAGGAATGCCTGCCACTGGCGGGCATCCTGACGGCCCTCGAGGTGGCCTACCAGAAAGGTCACCATATTGTGCAGTTCCAGCGGCGGCGGCAGCACGTCTTTTTGCAGCCACTTGCGAACGTCGCTCTCGCGCCAGTCGGGGTTTAGCGAGAGAAGGCTGATAACTCGCCCCTCGTTTTGCGCGGGCGCGATACCAACAAGGTCCCAGAGCATATTCAGCCTCGCAGAGAACCCGAGGCTGGCGGGCAGCTCATTCGAGCGCTGACGCTTAAAGTCTTCTGCGTAGTCTGCGAGGGCTTTACTTTCTTTACTCACTGCAGCTCTCCGCGATTCTCTGAAGGCAGGGTCTTGACCATCTTTTGATAAGTAGGCACAGACACGCCCATTATGGCGGCACGCTCGACGACCGGAAAGTCTCGGCCCAAATGCTCAAGGTGTGGCAACAGCAGGGCATTTACCGTTTCTTTCATCGGCTGCTCTGGCAGGGCTATTTCCCGAATCCAGGGAAGCACAAGGCGCTGTGGTTCGCGCCAGACATCACTGGCCGCGCGCTCAGAGGCACGGGCGTCGATCTTGGGCAGCCAGCGGGACAAATTACGGGAAGTGGTATGCAGGAATTCACCTGCCCTGGGCAGTTCACCGCGGTAGCGCTGGATAGACTGAAGCAGAACCTCATCCCAGAGCCAAACGCCCAAAGGCAGGCGTTCGGCTCCATGAATGCAGGCGTGCACCGCACGCGCTAGCGCTAGATTGAGCTCGTCCACCGCGCCCGATGCGTGCATGGGTTCGTCGCTGTCTACAGGAGCGAGGCTGTTCAGGTAGGAGCCCAGGCCGCTCGGGGAATTCGACTGCTGGACATCTTCATCGATGAGATCAAGCGCAACCGGGCCAATCCACTCGTTTTTCTCGCGACCGATAGCCGATGCGATGCGCTGACGCATCTCTGTTAGATTGCCGCGCCATTCGTGCTGCAACAGGGCACGTTCCGCCTCGGTGGTGAAACCTTTAACAGAAAGCCCGCGGTCTTCACTCTCCTGGCCCAGTATTTTGTTGGCCCAGCGTAAAATCGCGCGCTTGCGAAAGCGGATCGGTGGCACGTAAATGGGGTACCCGGCGAACACACTCGCTAACTCGGGAGCCAGTTCGCCGGACCGCATGAGCTGCTCAAGCGGATCAGGAAACAGCGCTATGAAGCGACCGGTAGGAACAGCGTGAGGGTTATCGCCCTCGAGGCGACGAGTGCTTAGCTGTTTAGCCAGGCGCTGCTGTGACTGGTTGTTCATCAAGTGCGGTGATTTGAAGACCAGTGTGTTACCCGCGGCCTGTGCGAGAGCCTCGCGAATTCGAGTATTAGCCTCTGAGCGATTGCGAAACTCGCGGCAGTCAATGGCGAGCAAGCGGCCATCATTGCCCGCAAATTCGCCATGCACGGCGCTGGCGACGTAAAACTTACCGGTGCCGCGGGGGCCTATCACGGCGATTGGGATATCGACCCGGGCGAGGAAGGCCGCCTGATCGAGCGCTCCCTCCATATTGTCGAAGACGTAGCCAGACGCTTTCTGCTTGGCGGTCAACACCGGCTCCCTTTACATGGACTGAAGCACGCTTGGACTACACGTCGAGATTGGCGACAGACAGGGCGTTTTCTTCAATGAAATCGCGCCGCGGTTCCACGGCATCGCCCATCAGCGTGTTAAATATCTGGTCTGCTGCAATCGCATCCTCGACGGTGACCTTGAGCATGCGGCGCACTTCGGGATCCATCGTCGTCTCCCAGAGTTGCTCTGGATTCATCTCGCCAAGGCCCTTGTAGCGCTGAATGTTATAGCCTTTGCGGGCCTCCGCCATCAACCACTCCAGTCCCTCAGCAAACGCCTGGGTCTGCAGGGTTTTCTCGCCGCGCTGGAAAAAGCCATCGTCCTCGATCAAGGTATTCAGCGTAGCGCCGAGCGCAATCAAGCTGCGGTATTCACCAGAGGCGAAAAACTCGTGGTGGTATTCCGTTTCCGACTCCACTCCATGGGCCAATACCCGCACAACCGGGTAGTAGAGCTGCCGCTCCTGGTCCTTGCGCACCAAAACAGCGTACTGACTCGCGTTCTCTGCGACAGTTTGTAAGCGCACACTTAGCTGTGAGGCAAAGTTAGTAACCACTTCTTCCTGCTTAAGGTCATCTACGGACAATGCCGAGCCATAAACCATCTGCCACAGCACCTCGCTGGCATATAGGCGGCTTAAGCGTTCAATAGTTGCCGCGACATCGCGATAGCCGACGACCAGTTCCTCCAGAGCGCCGCCGGTGATAGGAGGTGCGTCAGGATTGACGAAGATAGACGCATTTTCCAGGGCAGATTGCGTCAGATACTCGTTGAGTGCATCGTCATCCTTCAAATACTGATGCTGTTTACCCTTCGCAATCTTATACAGGGGCGGCTGGGCGATATAAACATGCCCGCGCTCAATCAATTCGCGCATCTGGCGGAAAAAGAATGTGAGCAGGAGGGTTCTAATATGGGACCCATCTACATCGGCGTCAGTCATGATGATAATGCTGTGGTAGCGGAGTTTATCGGGGTCAAACTCATCCTTACCAATACCACAGCCCAGCGCCGTAACAATTGTGCCGACTTCCGCTGAGCCAAGCATTTTGTCGAATCGCGCTTTTTCAACATTGAGAATCTTGCCTTTCAGGGGCAGGATTGCCTGAAACTTCCGATTGCGGCCCTGTTTCGCTGACCCGCCAGCCGAATCACCCTCCACCAGGTAAAGCTCGGACAGGGCAGGGTCCTTTTCCTGGCAGTCCGCCAGTTTGCCGGGCAGCCCGGCAATATCCAGAGCGCCCTTCCGGCGCGTCATCTCCCGCGCCTTGCGCGCTGCCTCACGAGCCCGGGCGGCATCAAGCATCTTGCCAACAACGGCCTTTGCTTCCTGTGGGCTCTCCAGCAGATAGTCATTAAACTTTTCGTTCATTGCTTGCTCAACAGCAGTCTTCACTTCAGAGGAGACAAGTTTGTCTTTCGTCTGCGATGAAAACTTTGGATCGGGTACCTTGACCGATATGATCGCCGTCAAACCCTCGCGCGCATCATCGCCCGTGGTATTCACTTTGGCTTTTTTAGCTAGCCCTTCACGCTCGATGTAGCCATTCAAACTCCGGGTGAGGGCGGCGCGAAAACCCGCCAGGTGGGTACCGCCATCGCGCTGCGGAATATTATTTGTGTAGGAAAAAATGTTCTCTTGAAACGAGTCATTCCACTGTAGTGCCACTTCTACGCCGATCCCGTCACTGGTGTCGACCTGGAAATGGAAGGGCTTGTTGACCGCTGTTTTATTGGCGTTCAGGTAGTCTACAAAGGCATTGAGACCGCCTTCATAGCAATAGGTCTCTTCCTTCGCACTGCGTTCGTCTTTCAGCACGATACAAACACCCGAATTCAGGAAGGCTAGCTCACGCAAGCGCTTGGCGAGCTGATCGAAATGGAATTCTATGTTGGTGAAGGTATCGCCCGAGGGCGTAAAGCGCACCGATGTACCAGAGCTCTCCGTGTCACCCACAATAGCGAGCGGCTTTTCCGGCACACCGTGTCGATAGATCTGTTCATACATTTTTCCCTCGCGCCGTATGGTCAGCACGAGCTCTTCAGAAAGGGCGTTGACGACAGAGACCCCCACGCCATGAAGCCCGCCTGAGACTTTATAGGTATTGTCGTCAAATTTCCCGCCGGCGTGGAGCACGGTCATAATGACCTCAGCCGCTGAGACGCCTTCTTCGTGCATTTCGGTCGGTATACCGCGCCCGTCGTCGCTGACCGTCACAGACTCATCAGGGTGAATGACGATATCAATTTGATTGCAAAAGCCCGCCAAGGCCTCATCAATCGAGTTGTCCACCAGCTCGAACACCATATGGTGCAAGCCGGTACCATCATCAGTATCGCCAATGTACATACCTGGGCGCTTTCGGACCGCATCAAGACCTTTCAGTACCTTGATGCTGGATGAATCGTAGTTTTGCTCTGTGTCGGTCATGCTCAGGTCTCAATCTGTTCTTTTATAGGGCTAGCCAGTTAGTGCCGCAACTGGCTAACATCAGCACTCATCTCGCAGAACCCTGCCGTGTTCCACGTGGAACATAGCCAGGTTATCCGAGCCGCCAGGCCACAAAGCCCTGAGGTCAGCGGCCTCTACACTAGTAATAAACACCTGTGAATCCTGGTCTGCCAGCTGCGCACACACTTGCCCACAGTGCTCTCTATCCAGCTCAGAGGGCAAATCATCCACCAGATAGGTACAGATTCGCCCGCTGTTCTCTTCTAAAAGCCGCCCCTGGGCGAGCTTTAATGCGCAAACCACTAGTTTCTGCTGCCCGCGAGATAGTATGTCCGCGGCCGCGTGTTTGCCCTGTAGAACACGTATATCAGCACGCTGCGGGCCCACGTGGGTATAGCCCTGTTCCAAGTCTGTTGTGAGACTGGCGTCCAGCGCTTCCTCGTAGCTCTTACCGCGCTCCCAACCGCTTCTGTAGCGCATCTCAACCGTCGGCAGGCCAGGCGCCAATAGCCCGAGAATCTCAAAGAATAAAGGCAGCAGACGCGAAAAGTAGTCAGCTCGATAACGATCAACCG
Organism: Pseudomonadota bacterium; assembly: GCA_038748065.1. Lineage (GTDB taxonomy): Bacteria > Pseudomonadota > Gammaproteobacteria > Pseudomonadales > Halieaceae > JBCDJG01. Next base: position 3,303 of record JBCDJG010000029.1, on the reverse strand, counting down.
ACTGGCCAGCAAGCGCTAGCTCTCTGCTCCACACTGCAATTTCATGGCTGGACATTTTACCATGCCGCAGCAGATTATTGCGCTGTTTAATGCAGCGCTGGAAACGCTGCCATTGCTCGTAAAAACGATGTTCCACGTGGAACACGCCCCAGTCCAGATATTGACGCCTGGCTGTGGGTGAGCCCGTCAATAGATCAAAACTGCCCGCGTTCAACACTTGTAGAGGCAAGTGCTCTGCCAGTTTGGCGAGTGTTCTCACCGTCTCGCCGGCCACTCTAATCAGGGCATCGCCATCGCGGCGTCTCTGCACCCCCAGGGGCATAGTGCGCTTGTTCTCGACCTCAATCTCGCCAAAAACCGTGCACTGCGGCATATCATGATTAATGAGCGACTTGACGCTCTGGCCGCGAAAGGAGCGCGCCATGCCAAGCAAGTGAACAGCCTCAAGAATACTCGTCTTTCCGCTGCCGTTAGCGCCGTAAAAGACATTCGCGGCGGCTAGCTCGTCAAGCTCCACCTGCCGCAGGTTCCGCACTCCGTCGATCGTGCAGCGGCTAAGGCTCACAATAGAGAGCTAGACGGCCAATAAAATAGGGTAGGGTGACATTTATAGCCGCATGGGCATAACCACGTAGAGCGAGTCGCCACCCTCCGACTCCTCAAGTAGCGCACTGCTGTTTGGGTCAGCGAGCGAAAGCTTGATCTCATCACCGCTCAGGACCCCGAGCACATCCAGCAAATAGCTGACATTAAAGCCGATCTCGAGGCCGTCGCCCGCATACTGTACGGCAACGACTTCTTCTGCCTGTTCCTGCTCTGGGTTATTGGCAACGATCTCCAAACTGTCGTCTGTCAACTGCAGTCGAACGCCCCGATACTTCTCGTTGGACAGGATCGCCGTCCGGGTAAAGGCCTGGCGAAGATCCAAGCGGGACCCCATCACAATCTTGTCAGCGGCTCTTGGCAGCACTCGTTCGTAGTCAGGAAATTTCCCATCGACCAGCTTTGAGGTAAACGTGAAGTCCTGCGTGGTAGCACGTACATGGTTGCTGCCGATTACAATCGAGACATCATCCTCTTCTTCCAGCAGCAAACGACCCAGTTCCAGAACGCCCTTGCGTGGCAGGATCAGCTGCGTATCGCCATCCACATCGAGAGGGTCCGCCAGTGTACACATTGCCAGGCGGTGGCCGTCCGTCGCCACAACACGCAGCTGCCCAGATTTAATTTCCCAAAGCATGCCGTTCAGATAGTAGCGAACATCCTGTTGCGCCATCGCAAAGCCTGTCCGTTCAATAAGGCGTTTCAGCTGACCCTGCTTGATGCTGAACTGGTGCGTGCCGAGGCTATCCTCAACATTCGGGAACTCCCTCGCTGGTAGCGTAGACAGCGTAAAGCGACTGCGCCCGGATTTAACCGTGACCTTGCCGTCCTGGGCCGCGAATTCAATATCGCTTCCTTCAGGCAGGGATCGGCAAATATCTACCAGTTTACGGGCAGGCACCGTCAGCTCGCCTGATTCTCCACCGCCGGGTACACGCACGCGTCCAACCAGTTCTACCTCCAGATCTGTGCCGGTTAGCGACAGGTGCTCGCCATCAAGCACCAGCAGTACATTAGCGAGAATCGGTAGGGTCTGTCGGCGTTCGACGACACCCGCCACAAGATTCAAGGGTTTCAGTAAGGCATCCCGGGGGATCACAAACTTCATAGAGACTTTTCCTTATACCCGGCTTCAGGTAAGAAAACCAAGATTTCTATTGAAACCTAACTCAGGTCGTAAGCGAGCGCAGCAGGTTCTTGTAATCTTCGCGTATATCCGAATTGGTTTCGCGAAGTTCCCTGATTTTACGACAAGCGTGCAACACTGTCGTGTGGTCGCGACCCCCAAAACTGTCTCCAATCTCGGGAAGACTGTGGTTGGTCAGTTCTTTTGCCAGCGCCATAGCGACTTGTCTGGGCCGAGCAACGGAACGACTGCGACGACGGCTCATCAGGTCGGCTACCTTTATTTTGTAGTATTCCGCCACAGTGCGCTGGATATTATCGAGGCTGACCTGTTTGTCCTGCAGCGCCAGCAAATCCTTGAGACTTTCTTTAATCAGCTCAATATCAATCACCCGTCCGGTGAAGTTAGCGCTCGCTATCACTCTTTTCAGCGCTCCTTCGAGTTCACGAACGTTTGAGCGAATTCGTTGCGCAATAAAAAACGCCGATTCGGGGGGCAGGTCTATTCGCGCCTGAACTGCTTTTTTCATCAAAATAGCCACGCGTGTCTCAAGCTCGGGTGGCTCGACCGCGACCGTTAGTCCCCATCCGAAACGGGACTTGAGTCGCTCTTCCAACCCATCTATCTCTTTGGGGTAGCGATCACACGTCAGTATCATCTGCTGCCCGCCTTCCAGTAGCGCATTGAAGGTGTGGAAAAACTCCTCCTGGGACCTGTCCTTGCGTGCAAAAAACTGAATGTCATCGATAAGCAGGGCATCAACAGAACGGTAGTAGCGCTTGAACTCGCTGATCGCGTTGAGTTGCAGCGCCTTCACCATATCCGCGACGAAGCGCTCAGAATGAAGATAGACCACCCGCGCGCCCGGTTGACGGTGCTGAAGGGCATTACCCACCGCGTGCATAAGGTGCGTTTTACCCAGCCCCACGCCCCCATAAAGGAACAGTGGGTTGTACGAGTCGCCCGGATTCTCCGCTACCTGTTGCGCGGCTGCCAGCGCTAACTGGTTCGACTTGCCTTCTACAAAATTGTCGAAGGTATAGTTTTCCACCAGGTTGTGTTGATGCTGCATAGACCGATCGAGCTCGCGAGCGGCAGGAACCGCGCGCAGATTCGCGGGCGATGGGGGAGACGCTGTTGCTATTGCCGTGACATTGTCCGACGCGGGCCGACTGACAACCTCACCTGAGACAGCGGGAGCCATATCCGCACTACCAGATCTAGCCGGCGCAGCCACCGCCTGCACAGTCAGCGCGCTTTCCGCCGGAGAGCTGGTCGCAACCACGGCTGTGCCGATCTCTAACAGTACCTTGAGATCGTTACCAGGCTCACTTTCACGTACCAGCTGCACAATGCGTGGAGCAAACTTCTCCGACACGAAATCTCTAATAAAGCGATTAGGTGCGTAAAGATGCAGGTCTTGGCCCTGCAGGCTGGCCTTCAGTGGCTTAATCCACGTGTTAAATTGCTGAGATGGCAGTTCGTCCTGCAGACGATCCGCACAGCGTTGCCACACAATTTCCGGCAAGGCGATCCCCTTGGGCTCTCTTAAACTGGAGCCACTCATAGTTGTT
>JBCDJG010000028.1:0-63144 GCA_038748065.1 Pseudomonadota bacterium | reverse complement strand
GGAGCGCCTGCCACCCGATATCGTAAACACCGATATATCGATCGGTGTATTCCTGGGGCGCCTGTACAGGCATGTGCACGGCCATAAAGGGGAGGTAGGCAAAAAAAGGCTTACCATCATCTATCTGGCTATCAATAAATCCGATCATCTTGTCGACAAGAAATCGCGAGGAATAGAAATCTTCAGGCAGGGTGTAACGTTCACCATCTGAAAACCAGTTGGCGTCATTATAAAGGGGCAGGTAGGGGCGCTGCTCCCAGTTGTCCGCACCGGAGTCCATCAGGGCCACCGTGCGCCGGAAACCGCGCTGACTCGGGCGCTTCTCGGGCGTAGCGCCCAGGTGCCACTTCCCGGCCATGTAGGTGTTATACCCCGCGCCCTCTAGCAGGGTTGCTACCGTGACCACATTATTGCCCAGCACGCCCTGGTAGTTACTCGCAGCGCGCTGCTCAGGCGCCAGCATCTCCGGAATATTGGGCACCCCGGCAAGATGGTTGCTGACCCCAGTCAACAGCATGGCTCGCGCTGGGGCGCAGTTGGCTGCGGTGTGATAGTTGGTAAAGCGAATCCCTGCCTCTGCCATGGCCGACAAGGTCGGGGTATTAACTTCGCTGCCATAGGGCGCGATGTCCGTGAAACCAAGATCATCTGCGAGGATGAAGACAATGTTGGGTCGCGCTGGCCCGGCGTGTGGGGACCCTTGCGCCCAGGCCAGCGTGGTACTAATCAGCGGAAGTGCTAACAGGATAAGCAGTCGCATAGCTGCTGTCGGTTTCTCTCCGTCAGGCCAGAGTGGCGAGGGCCTCCACCTTGAAGGGGTCAATCTGTTCGTGCCGCCCATCGCGCACCTTGTTCGGCCAAGATGCGTCCTGCAAGATCGCGCGCCCTACGGCGATAAGGTCAAACTCTCCTGCATCAAGCCTGGCGACCAGATCATCGATGGACTTCTTCTCAGACGACTTGCCAGCGAAGGCGCCAATAAAATCCTCGCTCAAGCCGACGGAGCCAACCGTGATAGAGGTCTTGCCGGTAATCTTCTTGGTCCAGCCAGCCAGGTTCAGATCACTGCCCTCGAATTCGGGCTCCCAGTAGCGCCGGGTGGAGCAGTGGAAGCCATCGAGGCCCGCATCTGCCAGGGGCAAGAGGAAGTCTTCGAGTTCCTGCGGTGAGTGCGCCAGCCGCGCCTCGAAATCCTGCTGCTTCCACTGGGAATACCTGAGAGTGACAGGGAATTCGGATGATGTGGCAGAGCGCACGGCCTTGATGATTTCGATGGCGAAGCGCGAGCGATTTTCCATGGAGCCGCCCCACGCGTCCTCGCGCTGGTTAAGGCCCCGCCAGAAAAACTGATCGATCAGATAACCGTGGGCACCGTGAATCTCAACGCCATCGAAGCCCATCGCCATAGCGCTCGCGGCTGATTCAGCGAAAGCCTCAATGACCTGCTCGATATACGTCTCGCTCATCGGCTCCGCCACCTGCTTCCCCGGCATCCTGAGACCCGAAGGCCCCGCGCTGGGCAGCTCCGGGTTATCGGTATCCTCGGGCTTGCGCATCGTGCCCCCGTGCCAGAGCTGCGGGAAAATCTTGCCGCCCGCCGCATGCACCTCGTTGACCACGCGCTGCCAGCCCGCGAGCGCCTCCTCTCCATAGAAATGCGGGATGCGCTCGTTCAGGCCAGCGACCGGGTCATTCACCAGGGTGCCTTCGGTGACAATCAGGCCAACACCGCCCTCAGCCCGGCGCCGGTAGTAGGCTGCTACATCTTCCCGGGGCACGCCGCCAGGTGAGAACTCGCGCGTCATGGGCGCCATGGCGATGCGATTGGGTAGTTCGAGCGAGTTGATTCGATAGGGTGTAAACAGGCTATCCAGTGACATTTCAGTGACTCATCTGAGGGCGAATTAGAGCGAAGCGCGGGATATTGACACAAATACTGCCACTATGTAACCTTTGCCACGCCGTTAATGACAAGCAAGCTCGGCCGGGAAACCGCCAATGACCTAAGGCATAAGGCAGCGGCTGATTGCCGCACTGTTATACGCTACATTTTTCCTCCGGTACACCGACCCTGACGAAGAACGTAGAACCATCGGGAGATTCTTATGATCAAGATTTATGGCGTCCACGGTTCGCCCTTCGTTCGCAAAGTATTTGTTGCTCTGGACTTCAAGCAAATACCCTACGAAATCGTGCCTACCATGCCCTTCTCAGGCGATAAGGACTACCTGAAGATCAATCCGCTGGGCAAAGTACCCACGCTCGTCGACGGCGACCTGACACTGGGCGACTCCAAGGTTATCTGCCGTTACCTGGAAAACGCCTGCCCGGAACCTGCGCTCTACCCGACGGCTACCAACGATCTCGCGATGGCCGACTGGTATGAGGATCTCTGCGGCGGCCCGGTGGCAGAAATGGCCGCGGGCATTTTCTTCCAGCGCTTCATGCGGCCCTTTGCCTTCAAGCAAGAACCCGATGAGGAACTGGTAGCAAAGATCACGGAAAAAAAGCTACCGCCCATGCTCGACTATCTCGAGGGACAGCTACCCGCAGACGACTGGATATTCGGCGACTTTTCCATGGCGGATCTGAGCATCGCCAGCCCTTTTATCAACGCGGCCTATGCCGGCTACGAGGTGGACGCCGGGACCTGGCCTTCGGTGGCAGGACTCATCGCCCGGGTCAAGGAGCAAGCCCAGGTGAAGGCAGTGCTTGAAGCGGAAGCGAAAGCGCTGGGCTTCGGCTGAGCCTACAGCCACACCTCCAGGTTATCCGACCGGCCCACGGGCCGCTCGAGCCGGATAGCCAGCAGCTCCTCCATGCCACAATCGGTGAGCAGCGCTGCCGCCGACTGACGACCCGCATTATCCAGTGCGTCGTACAGCGCCTGCATCCGTTGTAGCAGGTAGAAACGATAGGGCTGGGCAATCGCCTGCATGGGCTGGCCGCGCACTTCGAAGTCCGACATGCCAAGCATTCTCTCCGCCGTATCACCGACGGCGGGCTTGTTCTCTGCCAGCCAGCCGTCGATTACTTCAGACGCGGCACGTGTCTCGGGTACGAAATCCTCCGCCAGTATCCTGAGCACCGCCACCAGGGTATCTGGCACCTCGTCACCGGCCAGGAAGTCATCGCCCGCATCGAAGTACTCCGGCACGTCCTGATCAGGCCGGTTCATCCGTTCCACCCAGCGGTAAACCCGAGTCGCCCGCTCCTGCATCATTCGTGCAGGCTTGGGGTCGCGGCCCAAGTGGGCATACATGGGCGCCAGCAGGCCAAAATCGCCGATGCAGGGGCGCCAGCCCAGCAGGTAGGGAAAGTGTTCAAAGTGTGCCTCGAGCGCCGTCAGATAGTCCCGGTAAAGCGCCTCGACCACTTCGCGGGAATCCTCCGTCACCCCGAAAATCTGTGCAGCATGGCGCATGCGATCCATCATGTGCTCGGTCTTCGCATCTCGCTCAGGCAGGTCGCGCTGGGAATGGAAAAAGTGGTAACGCACGAAGGCCAGGTTCTCCTCCGGGAAGTTCCAGCGATAGTGCATAGCCGGGCGCAGCAGGCCGTCTGTGCCGATCACATCAAACAGGGCGCTGACCACCTGCTGTCGCGGACCCGGCGGCCTGCAGGGGCGGCCATTGGCCGATTCGAAGTGTTCGATGATCGCAGCACCATCGCGTATCACCTCACCCTGCGGTGTCACCAGGGCCGGAATCGTCGGCAGCTTAGCCTTCGGTAGCACCTCCGCCTTGAAGCTCTCGTGGCCGGTAGACAACTCTCGGAAGGGGATGCCTTGCTTGATCAGGTAGGCGCGCGCCCGGCCGGAATAGAGCGAGTGCGTTATCGCGTAAAGGATGTGGTGCTCAGTCACTGCCGCCTGCCTCCGGCAATCGCTTCGCCGCCACCAGCAGAATGATGCCGATGATCACTTCCAGCGCGATCTCCGGAGCCAAGGCCGCGTCGTGCACCAGCCAGGCCACGGTGCGACCCGCGGCCGCCAGAAACAGGATCATGGTGGCCGCGTAGAACCAGGGACGCTGGCCGCTGACCAGTCCCAGCAACATACAAAAGCCCAGGGTCAGGAAGAAGCTGGATAAATCGCCGACCTGGGCACTCAAGCCAAGCCCCGTCTGCAACGTCATGCCGAATTCCGGTGCCACACCCGCCGGGTCCACCAGCCAACGGACACCCATGACAATGAAAAGTATGGCCGGCAGAACTACCAGCACCTGTAGAACTCTGGTCATGCTTTGATCCTTATCGTTATCGGAAACTAGTAACCGGCAGATTTCGCGAGTAACCGCCGGTAGAAATCCTCGTCAAGCAACTCATAACCCTCACTGCGCGGCTTGCGCACGTAAATCGTGTCATCCCCCACCTTGTCCAGATGGTAGGACTGCTCACGCAGTTCACCCTTGAGTAGCTTGAAGGTTCCCGTGGTCGCGATATCACGCTGCACGCGCACAAACACCGGCTGGGCGTAGGCTGGCAATTGCTCTTCTACCAGGCGCTGGAAGGCTTCCATATCAAAGTCCTCGTCCTCCTCCAGGGCAAAGGCCACCATACCCGCGCGGCCCTCCGCCTCTGGCACCTCGACACCGTAAACGTTTGCCATCTGGATCTGCGGGTGGGCGTTCAGCACCTCACCAACCTCGTTGGTGGAAACATTCTCCGCGCGCCAGCGAAAGGTATCCCCAGTGCGATCCACAAATTGGTAGTGCTTGAGCCCCATCGCAAAGCCTACGTCGATCTGGCGGACCAGGTCGCCCGTGTTGAACCAGCGGTCGCCTGCCTCCAGTACGTCGCGCAGAATCTTGCCAGCCGTCGCCTCGGGGTTCGTGTAACCCTCGAAGCTGGCCTTAGGCGTTATCTTGCCGAGCAACAGCCCGGGCTCGCCCAGCGGTACCTCGATGCAGCGGCCCTCGGCGTCTCGTATAACTTCATCGTTGTCAGCATCGTAGCGGACCAGGGCCACCTTGCTGATCGCAGCGCCGATCGTGCGATCCTTGTTCAACAGATTCAGGAAGGTCACATTGCCTTCACTGGAGCCATAGATCTCGCAGATACGCTCCACGTCGAAGCGCTGCTTGAATTCATCCCATACATCGGGTCGAAGGCCATTGCCCAGCATTTTCCTGAGGGGGTTGTTCTTCTCCTCCGGGCTGGGGGGCTGCATGGTGAGGTAACGACAAAGCTCGCCAACATAAATGAAGCAGTTGGCCCTGTAATGCTGGACCTCCGACCAGAACCGGGAAGCCGAGAAACCGGGACGCAGGACGATGGACGCACCTTCCGAAATAAAGCCGCAGAAACCCGGCCCGAGCCCGGTGATGTGATAGACAGGCAGGCACAGGTAGAGTCGGTCCTGTGGCTGCACCTGAAAGCCGAGCCGCCCCAGGCCGTTACCCGCTCCGAGGATGCGGCGATGCATGACCACGGCCGCCTTGGGTAGGCCGGTCGTGCCGGAGGTAAAAATATACATAGCGGTTTCCCCGGCGGCTATCTCGCGGGTCACCGGCAGGTTATGCGTCGGCATCGAAGGCATGGCTTCGCGTAAATCCATGGCCCAATCGGGGCTTGGAACAGCGCCCGAATCGGCCATGTAAAGACATGCCTTCGGGCCACTAAAGCCGAGCTCCTGGCGAACGACATTAAGCGGCTCCAGTCGCTCCTCGCCAAAGATGCAGGCCCGGGCTCCCGTCGCCTGCACACAATGCACAAGGGCAGGACCTGTCAGGCTGTTATTGATCAGGCTGGCGGCGGCACCCAGTTTCGCCAGGGCGAGCAGCGACAGCAGGTATTCTGCCCTGTTTTCCATCAACAAGGCCACCGTATCACCGCGGTCGATGCCGCAGCCGGACAGCAGATGAGCAAGCTGATTCGCCTCGCGGTTAAACTGCTCATAGGTCCACTCGCGGCCTTCAAACAGCAGCATGGTATTGCCCGGGCAGCGTGCCACCGTATCCTCGAACAGCGCCCCGAGAGAGGCCTGCTCATCCAGCTCAGGCAGCTTGTAGCTAAGGGCCGGCAACACTCGCCCCATCTCCCGGAGAACCCGCGCTACCTCACGGGCTTTGGTAAGCACAGGCATTGTCACAACACTCCCGATATCGACTGGCTTTACTAATGGCATAGTATATGCCATAAAAGAGCTTGTACAGCGGCGCATGCGTGTATCGGCAGAAGGAAAGCTTCCATGAAAAAACTATTGGCGGTCATCGGCGTAGTCGGAGCCCTGGTCACCCTGGCCTACACACAACGGGCCTTCATTGCAGAGCGCGTCATGGAGCGCGGCCTGCAGGCGCGCCTGGGCGCTGACCGTGTCGACACACTGGAGGATGGGCTGCACCTTTTCCTGTGTGGTGCCGGCGGTCCCCTGCCGGCACCCAGGGCCTCAGGACCCTGCGTGGCCGTGGTGGCGGGCAAACAGCTATTCGTAGTCGATGCCGGTACCGACGGCGTGCGCAACATGGGCCGCATGGGGCTGCAGGCGGGGACTATCGCCGGTGTCTTCCTGACCCACTTCCACTCCGACCATATCGACACACTGGGCGAGGTAGCCACCTTACGTTGGGCAGGTGGCGACAATATCAGCCCCCTGCCGGTCTACGGACCGGAGGGCGTCCAGCAGGTCGTCGATGGCTTCAATACATCCTATGCGCAGGATTTTGTCTACCGCCATGAGCACCATGGCGACCTGGTTGCACCGCTCTCGGGCGCGGGCCTCGAGGCCGTGCCCTTTGATGAGCCGCCGATCGGCAAGCTGGCACTCGTCTACGAGGGAGAAGGCCTGACCGTAGAAGCCCTGAAAGTCGACCATTTTCCGGTCGTGCCAGCGGTTGGCTACCGCTTCAGCTACAAGGGCCGTACCCTGCTGATTAGCGGGGACACCACCAAGCAGGACAACATCATTGAGTTTTCCCAGGGAATAGACCTGCTGGTGCACGAGGCGCTTGCACCCAACCTGGTCATGATGATGAACCGGGCCGCCAAAGAAGTGGGCAACCCGATCCTAGAGAGAATTACCTTCGACATCCTGGATTACCATGCCAGCCCGGTGCAAGCGGCCGAGAGCGCACGCGACGCCGATGTCGGCCACCTGCTTTACTACCACATCGTACCGCCCATGATACTACCGGGGCAGGAAGCGCTGTTTCTCAATGGCGCCGAGGACATCTTCCCCCGCTATACCATCGGCGAGGACGGGGTCATGTTCTCCCTGCCGGCGAATACCGATGCCATCATCGAGGGCAAACTGAGGCTGTAGCGACGCCTGAAAGAGCTTTTTGGCCCAGCACCACGAACCAGACTGCAAGCCTTTAGACAATAAGCGAGCCATTGCTCTTTACCCGCCTTCACGCGCCTGCAACTGGCGCTGAATCTCTCGCGCGAACAGCCACAGCCGGTCCTGCCCCCACAGGGCAAGAAGCTGCTGACCCTGCGAATCGAGCAAGCGGAAGCTAGGTACGCCCCATATCCCGGCCTCGTACATACACAGGCGGTTTTCCTCGAGAATCTCCTCCCAGGCTGAATCCCCAAGGTGCGCCATGGCCTCTGCCCAGTTCAGGCCGGCGGCTTCCACCACCTGCTTCAGCCCGCGGTCGTTATTGGTATTGACGCCTTCGGCAAAGGCAGCCCGCAGGAAGCTGGAGAGTAGCTCGATGCCTTTGCCCTGCTCGCAGGCCCAGGGGTAAATGGAGTAACAGCGTCGCACCGGGTCGCCAATCGGGTCATAAACATTGCCGAAGGGCACACCGAGGGTCTGCGCCTCGCGTTGGGTATCGAAAAAAATGTACGTTCCTTTTTCGCGGGTGGCCGGCACGCCGCGCATAACCATGGGCAACACGGGGCGTACCACCAGATTGACGCCGGTGTCGCGGGCAAGCTGCACGGCTTTATCGAAGCAGATTGCGGTGTAGGGGCTACGCAGGGACGGATAAACCTCCAGTGTTAGGCTACCGTCATCCTTCAGTGTTCCCGGTGCTATCGCGGGGCGCGGCACCAACATGGGCTCGCCCGGCTTGCAGTCAGCACCGAGACCCGCCAAGCGCTCTTCGAGATGATAGAGACGATCCACACCCCAGTACCATTCGCCGCCGTAGTAGAACATCGCACCGGAGTAATGCTTGAGCTCATGGCGGCGCGCGTCGCTGGCCTGCAACTGCGCGTCGCGCTGCGCATCAGTGGCGCTGCCATGGCTGCCTTCCAACGCTTGCAGTGCCACCTGATCACCAGCCCAGAGCGCCTCACCAACCTGCCCCGCCAGCCTGGCGAAGCCGGCACCGTCCTGCGCCGCCAGGATGGATTCCGCCAGGTTCACCAGTTCCGAGGGAGGCGCTTGCGGGTGCTCGGGAAAGGCCAGCCCATATTCCGGGGCCACGTGAAAAGCGTCGTAGCGGGAAAGCTGCAGCAGCAGCTCAGGCTCGGCGGAATTCTTGCCCTGGGGACCGCGCACCAGGTGGCAGACCAGGTCGATGTCGTAGCGCTCCGCCAGTGCCGGCAATACCTGGGCAGCCAGATGGCTGTAGCCATCCTCTACATAGTGAAAGTATTCGACCACGTGGGCCTTGCCGGCGGCCTTGCGTGACTTTTCGTGGGCCGCGCGTTTCTTTTCTCTTTGTTTTTCACCCGCCATGCGACGCATGAACTGCGATGTCAGCCAGCGCATGAGCGGGCTGGGGTCCATGGTGGCGGCGCCGCCCTGGTCCTTGAATTGTGTTGCCATGCCGCCTCCCGCGCGTGGTCCGCTTATCGTTCTATCAGGCCAAGCAACAGTTCAGTCACGATTTCAATCGCCCGTTCCTTGCCGAGCCCCTGGTGAGCGCGAAGCCTGTGCCACATTTCAAAGGAGGCAATGGCATCCGCGGCCTCCCGCTGGTTGCGCTGTAACTGCCGCAACTCGGGCAGCCAGTCTTCCAGGTCCTTGCGCAAGCCACGCTGGCTACGCGCATAGTTTTTCCTCACAACTTCAGAACGCCATAACTGCGCGTTTGAAGACAAAATCACATTCTTTAGTGATTCATAGGCATCGGCGTGGCGTTCCATCGCGTGTCGTACGCGCTCCTGCAACGTGCCGTCGCGGTCACCACCGATGAACTTCGCCTCGTAGCCCTCGCGGATCTGGTCATCGACCGCTGCGAACAGTGCTTCCATATCGGCGAAGTGGCGGAAGAAGGAGCGAATGCCGACGCCGGCCTTGTCGGAGATCTGTTGTGCAGTGGGTAGCAGGTTGCCCTCGTCCATCAAAGCCAGACCCGCGTCGATGATCGCCTTGCGGCTGCGCTCGCTGCGTAAGCGGCGCCCATCCGTGACTTCCGCTTGCGGTGTTTTCGGCATAGACTTGTCCTTGATCTCCCCTCGCCTGTGATATTATGGCATTCATAATGTCATAATGTAACCCTCGCGGCCGCTACAGTGAATCCCGTAACGCTCTGGGGCCTGACCGCCTCGCCATATCAACTGAAGATGCAGGCCTTACTGGAATATGCCGGGCTGCCCTGGCGCCGCTGGCCTGACCAGGCCCGCACGATGCAGGCATTGCGATTCATACTGCAGCTGCGCAGGGCACGTCGACAGAAGGCCGTTCAGCGCTACCCCGGTATGGTTGTGGGTATGGATGAATACCCGAGCGTGCCCTACTACACCCTCGATGGTAAGTCGTTGTATTACGATTCCTCCGGGCTCGCCGACCACCTGGATGCACTAGGCATGGCCCCAAACTGGCTGGTGCCAGAAGACCCGGCAATGGCCTTTGTCTGCCGGCTGATCGATGATGCCTTTGACGAGTTTGGCCTGTACATGGTGCATCACAATCGCTGGGCGGTCTCCGCCACCACCAATAGGATGGGAGAGTTCACTGCGCACGAACTGCGTAGACTGGCCCCCTTTCAGAAAACACTGGCCGAGTTGCTGTCCCGGCGCCAGGCTCGCCGCTGTCCGTACCTGTTCAGCGTCGCGCCCGAAAACTTCGATGTGGGACTATCGGAGAAACGCACGCCGCCTATCAGGCCCGGATTCCCGGAAACTCATAGCCTGCTGAACAAGGCCTGGCGCGACTACCTGACGGCGATGGAGGCCTTACTCAGCGCCCAACCCTACCTGTTGGGCGAGCGTTTCACCCTGGCTGACGCCAGCGCCTACGGCCAACTTGGCATGAACCTCGTCGACGGCCGAGCGGCAGAACTGATGGCGGAACTGGCGCCCAGAACCTACGCCTGGCTGCTGCGCATAGCAGCTGGAGATCACCGAGGCGACGACGGAGCCTTGAACCTGGGCGACACCCTCAAACCCTTGCTATCCTGCATTGAGCAAACCTATGTCTCACTTATGCAGCAGAATGAGCAAGCCTATGAGGCACAGCAGGCGGCCGGCCAGTCACTGTTTAACGAGGCGGCCTTTGACCGCGGCCAAGCACTGTACGATGGCGAACTGATGGGCAGGCCTTTCCGCGCGGTGGTGAAGACCTTCCAGGTTGTTACCTGGCGGGAACTACTCGCAAGCTGGGATCAACTTGGCGAGGCCGGGCAGGCGTCGCTGCAGCTACAGTACCCCCAACTCAAGTCGATCAAGCATGGCATACTTAGCGGATCAAACCAGGCCCGCTAACGCATGTCACGCGCATTGATCGATGAACTGAATCGCCGCCTCTTGGAGCAGTTCCAGCAGCGGGGGCAAGCGACCGTAAAGGCACAGGGCAGGCTTCCCGCCAGCGACTTTACCTGCCCCGAGCGCTTCGGCCTGGAGCGCCGCGCGCTTTTCGAACAGACTCCGCAACCCGTCGCCTTCAGTGCAGAATTGCCCGAGGCAGGCAGCTACCTGGCGCTGCAGGTTGTGGACACACCAGTCGTGCTGACGCGCGCCGGTGATGGCGCCACTCGGGCCTTTATCAATAGCTGCCGCCACCGCGGGGCAAGAGTGGCCGACGGCTCCGGCAACGGCGAGAATCTGGTCTGCCCCTTTCATGGCTGGACATACTCACTGGATGGAAAGCTGCGAGGGCGCCCCGGAAACGCCTTTTTTTCCACCCCCACAGTAGACTGCGGGCTCGAGCCACTGCCGGCCTGCGAAATCCATGGCCTGATCGTGATCGCTGTCGACCCCGGCGTGGCGCAAGCCAACTTGCACGGTGCACTGCAGGAGATCGGCGAGCAGCTGGCTGCATTTAATCTGCAGACCTACCGGCCTCTCGCTCGCCAGTTGTTCGAGGTCGAGGCGAATTGGAAGCTGGGCAATGATCTCAGCCTGGAGAGCTACCACTTCGCCACACTTCACCGCGACTCCGTGGCCCGCCTGCTGACCGATAACGCCATTGTCGATACCTACGAATGCAGCAGCCGCTGGGCCTTCCCCCTGAAATCCATCGAGCGCCTGGCAGAACTGGAGCCTGCCGCATGGCCCGACCAGATCGAGGGCTCCGTGACCTACACTCTGCTCCCCGGCGTTATGCTGATCATCAATGCACAGGGCGCGCAGATGATACGCGCAGAGCCGGGGCGGTCACCGGGGCAGTCGCGGGTCAGCTATGTTGGCATCGCCGGGGCACATGCCAGCATGGAGACGGCCCGACAGGCCTATGAATTTGGCGGCAAAGTGTTTCGCGATGAAGATCTGCCCATAGCCGAGAGCTGCCAGCAGGGCCTCACCGCCAGCGGCAACGACCTGCTGCTGGGACGCAACGAGCCCCTGCTGCATTTCTGGCACCGCCTCTGGGATGAGGCCGTGGCCGCACTGGCCGCGCAAAAATAGCGCACCTGCAGCAGGCATTCCATGGCATGGCAAAAAGCGCCATCTCCGGCGAGTCGATCATCCTTCTGTGCTAAGGTGTCTTCGCTCCAGTTACCGGATTAGCCCTGCATGCTATACAAGCCAGCCCTCGCTCTTCTTCTTTGTCTGACACTATCTGGCTGTTTCCATATGCAGCTGGTAGGTTCAGTCGGCAACGCTACGGTTACCGTAGCGCCGCTCAGGAGCCCTGAGCAGGTTCTGGCCAGCGCAAGTTCCTACGACCCGGCTCAGTGGATCGCCGATATCGGCGAGGACAAATGGACGCAACAATCATCGTTCGTGCAGCTGCTCGCCGTTGGCATGGCGCGACCTGTTATCCCTGAGCTAGATCCTGATGCTCTATACCTGATAACCGCAACCGGCGGCGAGGACTACGATCCCCGCGGCAGAGTAAAGCTCAGTCAAAGCCCAGAGGCGGTCCAGGGCAGCTGGCACGCTATCGCCAGCGGCCAACGCATCATGGACGGCAACCTGAAGGTGAGCGCGCTGAGCGAGGCACTGTATCAGCAGTTTCGTCTGCGTTTCAGCCAATGGAGCGATGCAGAGCTCAAGCAGCGCCTGGAAGCCACTGCGCAATTGGTCATCGGCGATGTAGACGACAGCGGAAGTGTCGATTACAACGACGTTCTGGACTTCAGCCGCAGCCTCGACGGTAATGACTTCCTGGGTAGTCTTAACAAACTGGACGCGCTTGCCGCCGCGGTGGCGGCAGGTCAGCCGGCCACTGCACTGAGGACCCAGGCGGAGGCAGCCGTTGGCAAAACGACGGTTGACCTGAATTTTGATGCTGGCACCGTGACGCTCAGAACACTCAACTGGGATACGCCGATCACGGCGGCCAACTTCCTGGGCTACGCACGCAGCGGATTCTACGACAGCGGCCTGGTACACCGCGCCATCGAAGGGTTCATGATACAGATGGGCGGTTTCGCCGCAGCTGGAGAGGACGACAACGGGCGCGTGATCATCGAGCGCCTCGAGGCGGGCGACCCCATCATTAACGAAGCCGGTTTCGCGCCATCCAATACGCGCGGCACGCTGTCTATGGCGCGCACCACAGACCCAAATAGCGCCACATCCCAGTTCTTCATCAACCAGGTGAACAACAGCTTTCTTGATTTTGCGTCCTCCCAGAACCCGGATGGCTACGCCGTCTTCGCCCGGGTGATATCAGGTATGGAGGTCGTAGACGCCATTGCTGCAGAGGCAACCGTGAGCGTCAGCGGTGTCGGCAGCGATGTGCCGGCGCGCGGAGTCGTTCTGGAAAGCGTCGACGTGCGCTAGGGCAAAATTGTCCCCTAGGGGAACTATTCGCTCTGCTAGTGCTCACAATGGCATGCTTAGATTCAATTCAATGACACACGCTCTCTGCGCCCTGCTCTTGCTGGTACTCGGCACAGTCTCCGCCAGCGCTCAAGCCGATGTCGACTACGATGCCTGGGACACTCTCCTCAAGTCAGCGGTGATCAACGAACAGGTCAGTTACGGTCAATGGCGCGACAATCCGACATTTGACGCGCTAGTCGAGCAGGTTGGAAGCGCCGACACCACCGACATGACTCGCCAGGAGCAGCTCGTTTTCTACATCAACGCCTACAACATCCTCGCTGCACAGGGCATTCTGGCAGGCGGTTCACCATCATCGCTGCTGGGGCGGTGGGCTTACTTCAAGCGCGACAAATACACGGTGGGAGGTCAGGAGATCAATCTCTATGACCTCGAACATGAACTGATTCGCCCCCTCAATGAACCACGCATCCACTTCGCGATTGTCTGTGCAAGTACATCCTGTCCCATCCTCAGGGCCGAGGCTTACACGCTCGACAGGCTCGATCAGCAGCTCGATGATGCGGCGCGAACCTTCATCAATGATACGCGGAGAAACCGCTTCAACGCCGCGTCACGGGAGGCGGGGCTATCGAAGATCTTCGACTGGTTCACTGAGGACTTTGAAACGCCGGCCGGTTCGCTGCAAGTCTATCTCGCCGACTATGTCGCAGACCCGGAGGCCGCCGCCCTCCTACGAGAGGAAGGCATGCAAATCAAATACCTCAAATACGACTGGAATCTCAACGGTACGCTGAACTGAGGGGGCGTAAAGGAGCTGCACACTCGCGCTCACTTAATCGCCAGAAAGCCCTCGAAGCACACGTATTTGAATACGCTGAGGACATCAACGAAGCCTGCTCGCTGCATCAGGTCGAGGTTGCCTTGGGTCGAGAACGGCTCAAGCACGCCTTTGAGGCTGCGCGACTTGCCGACGATCTCCTCTGGCGAGTAGCCCTGCTTTAACTTGTATTCCTGATAGAGGTTCGTGGTGATGTCCTGAAAACGCGCGTCATTGGCTCGAACTTTCTCGAACAGGAGCAGCGCACCTCCCCAGTTAAGGGCCTCGTAGAGGCGGTTGAATAAAAGTTGACGCTGGCTCGGACGCACGAACTGCACGGTGTAGTACGCCACAATCATGTCGACACCCTGGAGCTCTGCCTGCAGGATGTCGTCCCGGACAAAACTCAGGTTATCGCCACCGGCCGCCGCTTTGCGCTGTTCGGCCAGATCGATCATTTGCGTTTCAATATCAATGCCGATGAAGCGCGCGCCGCTGCGATCCCGGTGCCGCTCTGCCAGGGCCATACTCAAGCTACCGGTCGAACAGCCGAGTTCGACGCACAGGGAATCGTCACCAATGAAAAAATCGCTTAAGTCACAGACAATGCCATGCCCTTCCCGGTAAAAAGGTATGGAACGAGCCACGTGCTCATCAAAGCGATCCACCGATTCACCGCTGAATGACCAGCGTGCGTTACCCGCTTCGATACCGTCCCCGACATTCGACATAGGGCCTCCTAACGCGACAGGAAGTCGCGAATATACTCACCAAAAATTGCCGTCTCAACCAGGAAGGCGTCGTGACCATAGGTAGAATGGTGTTCAATAAAGCTCACCTCAACGCCGGCTTGTTCCAGTGCCCGATACAGGTCACGCTGCTGGCCGGGCGTAAACAGGATATCCGAATCAACACTCACCACCATGGCTCGAGCTTCAATCGGCGTGAAGGCGGCGTCAAAAGCGCCGTCGGCGTCTGCCAGGTTGAAGGTGTTCATGGCATCAATCAGATACAGATAGCTATTGCAGTCGAAGCGACGCACAAACTTATCGGCGTTGTAGTCGAGATAATGATCGATCGAATCCTTACCGGTCTTGTTAACAAAGCGCTCATTGAGCTCTGCCCAGTTCCGGTAAGTGAGCAACCCGAGGCGCCGTGCGGCCCGGAATCCGTCCAGTTCTGCGCTATTGTCGTAGTACCCGCCTTGCCAGGCCGGGTCGAGCTGAATCATGTCGCGCTGCAGGTAACGGTTGGCATTGTTGGCTGGAAAAGACTGTGCGCAGGAGGAAATCGAAATGACTCGCTCAGTGCTCTGCGGATACTGCACCACCCAGTCGAGGCTCAGCATGGCGCCCATTGAATTCCCCAACACCGTATGCAGACGCTCGATACCGAGGGTATCGATCAGACGCTTCTGGGAGCGCACCATGTCACTGATGCTTATTCGCGGAAAACGCGTACGGTAGCGCTCACTGTTGACCGGGTTTCGTGAAAAGGGCCCAGAGGACCCAAAGCAGCTACCGAGGTTATTAACGCACACAATAAAATAGCGGTCTGTATCCAGCGCACAGCCCGGCCCAACCATATCTTCCCACCAGCCCTTTTGCGGGTTCAGTTCGGTTGAGGTCAGATGGCTGTCCGTGGAAAGCGCGTGATGGACCAGCACGGCGTTGTCACGCCCGGCATTCAATTCGCCATAGCTTTCGAAAACTAACTCCAGCGGCTCGAAGATGCCCCCGCCCTCAAAGCGGAAGGGTGTGTCATCGACGAAGCGATAACTGCCGTTGGGCAGCTGTGTAATCTCGGCAGCCATAGGCCAGAAATCAGGCGGCCTCAGAGGGCAAAAGACGCCGAAGAATGCGTTCGAATGTATCAGCGTCCTGGGCGCCCGGGACCTGATAGCGACCCTGTAACAGGAAGGTGGGTACCGCGTGCACCTCGCGATCTCGCCACGCCTGCTCCGCTTCGCGCACTATTTCCGCATAACGCCCTTCCGCCAATACCGCGTGGGCCTCGTCCCCCGGCAAATTTACCCGCTGCGCCACGGCAACCAGCGTATCGGTATCGCTGACGTCCTCTTGACGAGTAAAGAAGCTATCGAACAGTGCCAGCTTCAGCTCGGTCTGCAGTGCTTGTCCGAAGGCCCAGTGCAACAGCTGATGCGCATGGAAGGTATTCACCATGCGCGTGTCGCCACTGTAGTTGAACTGAAAGCCCAGGGCCTCACCGAGCTGCGTCAGGCGTTGGTGACTCGCGCTGCTCTGCTCCGGCGTGCTGCCATACTTCATCGACATATATTCACGCAGATTCTGCCCCTCAGGCGGCATGTTGGGGCTGAGCTCAAAGGGATGCCATCGGTAGTCCACGCAAAACTGTCCATTCAGGCGCTGCAAGGCCTCCTGTAACTGCAGGTAGCCGATAATGCACCATGGGCAGACCACGTCCGACACGATGTCGACTTTCAGCGCTAAAGGTGACTTGTCAGTACTCATGAATCCAATCCTCGCGCAGGTCAGTTGCCGCAACACATTACGCGAAACCTCGAAAAAGGCCGCCAATCATACCACCGACCCGGCCCAAGCGAGCGGGCGCTGCCAATTGCTCCGGGAACGTGTTTAGATACTGCTCATGATTTCTCTTGCGCTTGACGCAGCGAGCAAGCGATATCCCGACACGGTCGCACTGGATACGGTCAGCCTGGAATTCCCGGAGGGCCGTATCACAGCGGTGATCGGCCCCAGCGGCTGTGGTAAATCCACACTGCTGCGACTCTGCAACGGACTGGTTCGTCCCGATAAAGGCCAAGTGCTGGCGTTCGGCGAGCCCCTGAGATACGACAACCTGGCACCGCTGCGTCGCCGTATTGGCTATGCGGTACAGGGCAGCGCACTGTTTCCGCACATGTCAGCAAGGGACAACATCAGCCTGCTGCCGCGCCTCGAGGGCTGGACACCGGAGGCCATTGAGGCGCGCATCCGTGAGCTGATGGCGCTTAGCCATCTTGCACCAGAGCAGCTAGAGCGCTATCCGCATCAGCTCAGCGGCGGGCAGCAGCAGCGCGTGGGCCTGTGCCGGGCGCTGGTACTGCGGCCAGACCTACTGCTGCTCGATGAACCCTTCGGCGCCATCGACCCCATTACGCGGCGGGATATCCAACACCAGTTCCTTGAGCTGCACCGAGCCGAGCCGCGCACCACGGTACTGGTCACCCATGATATGCCCGAAGCGCTGAAGCTCGCCGATCACATTCTTGTCATGGCGACCGGACGCGTCGTGCACAGTGCTTCCCGGGACGATCTGCTGGCGCAGCATCCCGGGGAGGAACCCGGTGCACTGCTCGAGCGTTTGCTTCGGGGTGCAAATCCATGAGGCCTTTCGGCTACAGGGTGTTCTTGGCGCTGCTCAGCGCGATCTTGCTGGTGGCCAGTGCGGGCGCGGAAGACCCACCCATTCGGATCGGCTCAAAGACCTTTACGGAGAGCTACGTGCTCGGTGAAATCACCGCACAGCTGCTGCAGAATCGTGGCCTGTCGGTCGAGCGCGCGCTCGGCCTAGGCGGCACGCTGATTGCCTGGGAGGCGCTCAAAAGCGGCGAGATCGACGTTTACCCGGAGTACACGGGCACGCTGACGCAAGCCGTACTCAAGCAGCCGGGCCTGACCCTGGTCGAGCTACGCAGCGCTGTGGCAGCTCATGAACTGAACATCCCCGTGCTGCTGGGCTTTAACAATAGTTACGCGGTCGCGGTCGCAACGCCGGTCGCCCAGCGCCTTGGCCTCAACAAGGTGAGCGACCTCAGGGCCCAGCCACAGCTCACCGCAGGCTTTTCTCATGAATTCCTCAACCGAGGTGACGGCTGGCAGGCGCTCCGCCAAACATACGGCCTGCCGCAAGAGGCACGCGGGATCGAACACGCCCTCGGCTATGACGCGCTGGAAGCCGGCCAGCTGGACATCACGGACGCCTACTCCACAGACGGAGAACTCGCGGCGCGCGATATCAGCTTGTTGGCGGACGATTTGAACTTCTTCCCCAGTTATCAGGCTATCTTGCTGACGCGCGCTGATCTACCCACGGAGGCGCGGGCTATCATCGGTGAGCTGGATGACAAACTGAGTGAGGCCATCATGCGCCAGCTCAACTACCGGGTCGCTATTGGTGGTGAATCGCCAGCAGCGGTCGCTGCCAGCTTTTTGCGCACCAGCGGCCTGGTAGCGGATGCCACAGTGATTGAAGCCACGCGTATGGATCGCATCCTGGCCAATACCGCGACCCACCTGAAACTGACTGGCATCGCGCTCTTGCTCGCATGCGTCGTGGCGATCCCGCTGTCGTTGGTGCTGTCTCGTTATCAACAGCTGTCTCGCGCGCTGTTGTACGGTGCCGGGCTGGTGCAGACCATTCCTGCACTGGCTCTGCTTGCGCTGCTGATACCGCTTGTGGGGCTGGGGGAACTGCCCGCTGTGCTGGCACTCTTCCTGTATTCCCTGCTACCGATTGTACGGAATACGCTGACCGGGCTATTCAGTGTCGACCCATTGCTGAAGGAAGTCGCCACCGGCATGGGGCTCACCGACGGCCAGCGGCTCTGGCATGTTGAGTTACCTCTGGCGGTACCTACCCTCTTGGCCGGCATTAAAACGGCTGCGATCATCAGTATCGGCACTGCCACCCTGGCAGCCTTCGTCGGCGCCGGGGGACTGGGAGAGCCAATTATCACCGGCCTTAATCTGAATGATCACCGCCTGATTCTAGAAGGCGCGTTGCCCGCGGCGGCACTGGCGATTATTGTTGAAGTTATGTTCGAATGGCTCGAGCGAGTGATCGTACCCGCGCATCTCAGGCAGTAGAACCCCGGTCATTCAATCGCAAGGAAAAGCTGTTACCCTTGGCACAAACGAGGTCGTCACTGGGATGCCCCGGGGTAGGAGAGCCGCATCTCTTCCAACAATAACATGGTCCATCTGCAAGCTTTCGTCGGTGCCAGGGATACCCTGGCAACAGCACGCGCCCGCGGCAATCCCTGTCTGGTCGCACGCCTGTCACAAGCGCCAACAAGCCTGCCCGGCACAGCGAGCGCCACACAGTGTCTTACCTGGCCACTTGCGTCCCGTAGCGCCGCAGTCGCCTGTTTCACCGCCGGAGCTCATCGCATTCAGTGCTGCGGCCATGGCCTGTTAAGCTGTGCTCATCTTTGGCTGACAGACTGGGACGGCCAGGGCACGCTGTTTAACGGCGAAGCTGCATTACCCTGCGAGTTCCGTGCCGACAGGACCTGGGTCGGCCTGCCCCAGCTGCGCACTCGTCCCTGTGAGGTGCCTGTCTGGGCCAGCGCCGTTCTCGGTTGTGCGGTCAGCGGCAGCGCTGTTGCCGGCGCTGATGACGGCTACCTCGTGCTTGAGGTCGCTGATACTGTATCGCTTCAGGCGGTATTGCCACCCACTGAATCGCTCGCCAGGCATACCGCCCGGGCACTGATCGTCACTTGTCAGGGATCGGGGGAAGACATCCACTATCGTTACTTTGCGCCACAATACGGCGTACCCGAGGACAGCGCTACAGGCTCAGCACTGCGGGTACTGGCGCCCTATTGGCAACACCGAGGTCTGCCAAACTGTCTTGCAGCACGACAGGATTCGCAGGCCGGTGGTCTGCTTTTCAGCGAGCTCAGGGACGGTCGCTGCTGGATCGGTGGCCGCATCGAGGAACAACCACGTGCCGCCTGACAGCCTGCTGGAACGCTACAGCCGAACCCGAGGCCGCTCGATCGCAGCCTGCGAACCACTCGCGATTGAAGACTACGGCCTACAGGCAGAAGACTTCACCAGCCCACCCAAATGGCACCTGGCCCACACCACCTGGTTCTTTGAGACCTTCCTGCTGAAACCCTATCTCGAGGCTTACAGTAGCCCCGAGCCGGCCTACGAGGTCCTGTTCAACTCGTACTACAACGGCATCGGGGAGCAGTTTCCGCGCCCCCGGCGAGGGCTCTTGTCCCGGCCCACAGTCGAGGAAGTCCTGCGCTACCGAGAGCAGGTAGACGCGGCCATGGCCGAGCTATTGAACAAGGTCGGTCATGAAAGCCGTCAGGACATCGAGGAGCGAACCGTGCTGGGTATAGAGCACGAGTGTCAGCATCAGGAGCTGTTTTTCACTGACCTGAAGTACTCGCTGGCAGTCAACCCGCTTCAGCCTGTGTACCAGCACGCCGCCAAGGTGTCAGACACAGATACAACCGCCTTACGCTGGCTGAGTTTCGAGGGAGGTCTGAGCGAACTGGGCTATGCCGGCGACAGTTTCTGCTTTGACAACGAGCTGCCGCGCCACCGCTGTTTTCTCGAGCCCTTTGAAATCACCAACCGACTGGTCACCAACGCGGAATTTGCCGAATTCATCGCCGACGGTGGTTACAGGCGACCCGAACTGTGGCTGGCCGACGGGTGGACCACGGCGCAACAGCACGGCTGGCAGGCGCCGCACTACTGGCGAGATGTCGACGGCGAGGCCATGGAATACACCCTGCACGGGCTGCGCCCGCGCGTGCCATCGGAACCCGTTTGCCACGTCAGCGGCTATGAGGCAGATGCCTTCGCCCGCTGGGCGGACGCCAGATTGCCCACCGAAGCCGAGTGGGAGACAGCGGCAGCTGGGCGACCCGTCTCGGAGGCCAAGGCGGGGTCTTATCATCCCTCGGCCGCATCGGCTACAGCAGAAATGTCACAGCTCTACGACGCCTGCTGGCAATGGACCCGCAGCGCCTACAGTCCCTATCCCGGCTATAAGGCGTCCCCGGGGGCCATCGGCGAATACAACGGCAAGTTCATGAGCAACCAGTGGGTGTTGCGGGGCGGCTCCTGTGCGTCATCTCCCGGCCACCTGCGGCCGAGCTATCGTAACTTTTTCTACCCGCCTGATCGCTGGCAGTTCAGCGGAATCCGACTGGCCCGCGACATCAACAGGTATCAAGGATGAAAGCCATGGAACAGCGCTCGCAAGCGCCGCACAATGTCCACTTCCACAACGCGCACCCAAGCATTGGCGACAGTCGCGGTGAGGTCAGGCAAGGCTTGCGAGCCAGCCCCAAGCGGATCAACCCCAAGTGGTTTTACGACCAGGCCGGCTCAGCGCTTTTTGAGCAGATCACCCGCCTTCCCGAGTACTACCCGACGCGGACTGAGGTTAGTATTTTACAGAACAACCGCGTCGCTATTGCCGACCACTGCGGACGCGGTTGCGTGCTGATAGAGCCCGGCAGCGGCAACTGCGAAAAGGCACGGCTGCTGCTCGACGCACTCGAACCAAGTGCCTATGTACCGCTGGATATTTCCGCAGACTTCCTGTTACAGGCTGCTAACCAGCTCGGTCATGAGTATCCCGGACTCCACATCCATGCGGTGTGCGCTGATTTCAATGATGATTGGCAGCTACAGGGAAGCCTGCCCGAGGGTAGGCGCGTTGTATTCTACCCCGGCTCCACGATCGGCAATCTTGAGCCCCTGGAGGCGGAACGATTTCTCTCGCGTGTCAGGCGCCTCGTCGGGGACAACGGCGGCATGCTGGTGGGCGTGGACCTGCATAAGTCGAGCGCGCGCCTCAACGCTGCCTACAACGACGCCAGCGGGGTCACGGCGGCGTTCAATCTGAATGTTCTGCAGCGAATAAACGCGCTGTTGCGGACCAACTTCGACCCTGAGAGCTTTCGCCATCGCGCCTTCTACAACGAGGTCGAGCGACGCATAGAAATGTACCTGGTGAGTACAGCGGCCCAGCGCGTGCGCGGAGACGGCCTCGATATTGAGTTTGCAGAGGGTGAAACCATCCACACGGAAAACTCTTACAAGTACTCGGTGGACAGCTTTGCTGCACTTGCCGCAGACGCGGGCTTTGAGCTACAGCAAAGCTGGTTGGACAGTGATGAGCTGTTCAGCGTGCACTTTCTCGCCGCATCCTGAACCGGCTTAGCCGGCGCGATAGGGCTGAATAACGTTCTCAGCGTACCAGGTCATCATACCGATCTTATCCTCGACGGAACTGGTATCGGGCTCACCGTCATAGGGGTTGCGAAAGGCGATGATGCACTCTGTCACACCGAGCGCAGCGAGGTCTTTAAGCCCGTCCACAGAGTAGGCCGCTTCCGTCATGACATGATACTCAAAGGGCTCCCCGTCGCGCCCATAGTCCTTACGGAAAGCCTCAATCTGTCCAATCATGTCCTTCAGCTCCTCCACCGAGGAGCCCGCAGAGATCCAGCCATCGCCAAGACGAGCCGCGCGGCGCAAGGCCGGCTTGGCATGGCCGCCCACCAGCAGCGGTATCTTGAAGTCAGGCACCGGACACAGCTTAATGGGCGCCATGTTGAAAATTTCACCCTCGTAGCCGAAGTACTCGCCGCTCATCAGGCCGTTGACGATTTCCATCATCTCGTCCATGCGCTTGCCGCGCTTCTCCCAGGCTATCTGGCAGGCCTCGAAGTCCTCGGGCCAGGGACTGATGCCCACGCCAAAACCGAAGCGGTCACCTAACAGTACACCCATGCTGGACAACTGCTTGGCAACGATCGCTGGCTGACGAATCGCCAGCTTGATGACTGAGGTGGTGAATTTCAGCTTTTCCGTGCGCGCGGCCAGGTAGGGGATAACAACAAACGGCTCAAGGAAGGGCACACCGTCTAGGAAGTCACGGGTCCCATCGTCATTGTAGGGATACACATCGGAGCCCTCTTTGGGGTAGCAGATGCTGTCCGGGAAAGTGAAGGTGTCAAACCCCGCCTCTTCGGCAGCAATCGCTAGCGGCAGATACTGATCTGGGGGACACATCGTGGCGTGGTAGGCAAACTTCATGGCGCAGTCCTTCTGTGGATCTCACTTTATATTCAGACTAGCTACGGCCCAGATCAGGTTTTAGATTGCGGCAGTGGTACAGTAGTTTGTTACAGTGCAGCCCCTTTGATTGCACTCCATCCGGGATAATCGCCAGACTATGAGCGCCGCCGCGCACCGCTCCGCCTTTGCGTCCAGTCAATATCGCCGCTTTTTCCCGGCGGCCTCCTTTTCCACCCTGGGCGGCTGGGCGCTCAGGTTCCTGCTCGGCTGGAGTGCCTGGGACCTGACCGGATCGGCTACCTGGGTTGGCGCAGTTGCTGGCCTGATGCTGGCGCCCGCCCTGCTGCTTGCGCCTTTCTTCGGTATCGTCAGCGATCGCATCAACCCGCGCAATGGACTGCTCATCACCACCTGTATTCACGCCTTGATTGCAGGGCTCGCGGCCAGCGCGGAGGCGGCCGGGCGCTTCGACCTGTCTATCCTGCTGCTACTTGCGACTGCGCTGGGGGTCGCAACATCGGCACAAACGCCGCTGCGCCTGTCCCTGTTACCTCTGCTGGTACCGCGGGAGTCACTGCCAAGCGCCATTGGCTATTCGGCGACTGTCTTCAACGTTTCTCGCATTCTCGGGCCTGCCCTCGGCGCGTGGCTGCTGCAGATTGGCTCACCGGCGCTGGCCTATCTAGGCGCCGCTCTGCTAACCCTGTGCGCCCCTGTATTCCTCGCCTTTATCACTGGTCGCGCACGCGATGCGGGCGCGACATCGGCGGGCGGATTTCGTCAAGAGCTACGGGCGGGCCTGGTCTACGCGCGATCACACGCTTTCATCCGTCTGGTATTCGCCTTTACGCTAGTCAATGCACTGCTGGGTCGCACCGTCATTGAACTGCTACCGGCGCTCTCGGGTAAGCTGCTGGCCGGTGATTCCACGACACTGGCCACGCTCACCGCAAGCGCTGGCATCGGCGCTATCCTGGGCGGGCTTATCGTCAGCCGCCAGGGTGGCAGCGAACACCGTTTGTACCAACTGCTCCGCTGGGGTCTGGCCATCGGCGCGGTACTGGTGGCTTTGCTGGGTTTCAGCGCAGACCTGCCATCCATTGCCGTGATCGTGGGCGCGATCAGCCTGATCACAACGATGGCCGGGACCACCAGCCAGGCCCTGGCACAGCTATTGGTTGATGATAACTATAGAGGACGCGTTCTCAGCCTGTGGACCGTGATCGCCATGGGCGCGCCGGCCCTTGGCGCGCTGGCAATGGGTGCGCTGGCAGACCGCTTTACTTTTCTGCCAGTACTGATCGCCTTTGGCGGCGCCGCGCTTGCTGCGATAGTGGCCCTGCGTTCCACGCGGATACAGCCATGAGTTTCGATCGAGTAAAAGCTGCACTGGCCGGGCGGCCATTGGTGCAGCGTATTGCAGGTCATTTTGACAGGCCTTTCCGCCACGGCGCTGACAGGCCCAAGCTGCGCCAACGACTGCAGGCGCAGGCGGCACCCAGCAGGCGCTATGTCATCCTGTTTACGCCACGCAGCGGGAGTTCGCGCCTGACTGACCTACTGACGCAGGCGGGAGGGCTCAGCCTGCCGGGCGAACCCTTTAATCCCGCTCACCTGCCCCGTATTGCGCAACAGCTGGGCGCTCGCAACCTGCAAGACTATCTGGACCTGTTGATGCGCAAACGAGCAACCAACGGTGTTTTCGGCGCCGAAATTACTATGGAGCACCTCGTACGCTGCTTTGGTAATCACCGACGTTTCCTCAGTCATTATCAACCTACCGCCATACTCTTCCTGGTCAGAAAAGACCTCCTCGACCAGGCCATTTCCCTGTCGCGCATGGCGCAGACCGGCGAAAGCCATCGTATCGACACCGCGCAAGGTGACACAGGTGTCGATTTCAACTATCGGCCGCAGCAGATACGCAGCTTTCTGCACCGGCTTCTTACTATGGAACGGCGCGCAGAGACGCTTCTGGCAGAGTCAGCTATCGAGCCCTTGCGCCTGAGCTATGAACTCACCTCACAGGTCGCGCCGGAAGAACTCATCAGGGTAATTGCCGGGCATATCGGGGCAAGGCCGGCCACGCTGCTTGGCCTTGACTCCATTCACCAAAAACTTTCCGATGAGCGCAGCGCTGAGTTTCACCGGCGCTTTACGCAAGATCACCCCTCCCATTTAGCGAAGATCGCCCAGGCCAGAAGAGTTACACTTGCGCAGCTGGAATGGCAGCAAACTCAATGTTTTCCCGCTACCGCACGTCAGGATCGTAAGTAAGAACAGAGGATAACGACGGAACAAGGCGGCGAAGGGCCAAGGAAGAGTGAAGGAAGAGCAAAGGCATAGCGAAGAAGGACGACGACAACATTGACTGACAAGCTTGTTTACACTCACCCCAGCATTGTCGCGGTAACCCAGGCGGCCAGCACTCTGGAGCAGGTCGGGATCGCCGCGAAGGTCCAAAACCAGTATGCCGCAGGGGCTATCGGCGAACTGGCACCCATAGATGCGTGGCCGGAGCTTT
Source organism: Pseudomonadota bacterium (assembly GCA_038748065.1). Taxonomy (GTDB): domain Bacteria; phylum Pseudomonadota; class Gammaproteobacteria; order Pseudomonadales; family Halieaceae; genus JBCDJG01. The sequence goes on along the minus strand of JBCDJG010000028.1, from coordinate 37,913 downwards.
GGGTTGAAGGAAAAGATTGGGCACGGGCGCAGGACGCTCTTGAGCGTGCAACGCAGGCGGGCCACTCACCAGAGTGGCGCTGCAGCAAGTGCAACAACAGCAATCCCGGCAGCTTCGACTTCTGCTGGCATTGCGGTACCGATAGGGCCTGACTCAGAAACAAACCACCGATAATAAGGAACATCAAACTATGCACCCATTCATTTTGCGGCGCTTTTGCGCCCTGCTCGCTGCCGCCTGCCTGGCTGCCGCGCATCTAACAGCGCTCGCCGACGCAACCCCCGAGCAGGTCGCCAGCCTTGGCGGAGATATGTTTACTCCCGTGGGTGCGGTGCGGGGGGGCAATGCAGCCGGCACGATCTCGCCCTGGCAGGACGGCCTGAGTGAAGTCCCTTCCGGCGATGTTGAGAAAGAGGGTTTGCGCGATCCTTTTCCGGGTGACAAAGAGCTGTTCCGCATTACTGCGGAGAACTACGAGGAGCACCGCGAACATCTCAGTGACGGACAGGTGGCCATGCTCAAACGCTATCCTGACACCTACTATCTGCCGGTCTACACCAGCCGACGCTTTGCTACCTATCCAGACGCGGTGAAGCAGCGGGTGAAGGACGTTGCCGCCGATGCCGCGATGGTACCCGGCGGCAACGGCCTGGTGAACCTGAACGGCAGCACCGTGCCCTTCCCCTTCCCGGAAAGCGCCCTGGAAGTTATCTGGAACGGCGTCACACGCTATCGAGGTGGCAAGATCGAGCGCACCTACACCCAGATTCCGGTGCAGGCCAACGGCAGCTTCGTGCCGACGGTATTCCGCGATCAGCTGGTCTTCGCCGACAGCCTGCCAGCCGGAGCCGTCGACGAAAACCGCTTGTTTCTCTACATGCAGCGGATCATGGCGCCAGCACGGCTCGAGGGCGATATCCTGCTGGTGCACGAAAACATCGACCAGAAGGCCGAACCCCGCAATGCCTGGGTCTACAATGCGGGCCAGCGCCGGGTGCGCCGTGCACCCAACGTGGCCTATGACGGACCGGGTAACGCGTCCGAAGCTCTGCGCACGGCAGACGATCTCGATGGCTATAACGGTGCACCAGATCGCTACGACTGGAAGCTATTGGGTAAGCGCGAAATGTACGTCGGCTATAACAGCTACAAGCTAAACGACAAATCGCTCAGCTACGCCGACATCATCATGCCGGGACACATCAATCCGGCCCACACGCGCTACGAATTACACCGCACCTGGGTAGTGGAGGCGACACTGAAGGAAGGCGCGCGTCACATCTATGGCCGGCGCATGTTCTATATCGACGAGGATAGCTGGTCGATTCTGCTCAAAGACCAGTACGACGGGCGCGGCGAGCTGTGGCGAGTCGGACAAAGCTTTGGCGTTTATCACTACAACGCCAAAGTCCCCTGGGGCGCTGAAGTGCTAAACGATCTTATTTCAAACCGCTACCTGCTCACGGGCTTGGACAATGAGGTGAAGGGCTATGCCTATATCTGGGATCTCGATGCGGATCCCAGGGATTTTACCCCATCGGCACTGAGGCGCAGCGGCAGAAACTAGGCCCGCACTTCAAATACCCGGGTCAATGCCAGTCATCTCGATCGACAGGTCCCAGAGTCGTGCAGCCACGTCTTCGTTAAGCGCGTTGCGATGGATACGTGCGCTCGCGGCTTTACCCCGGTACTCGCCTAGTCCGTCCGGGCCGTAGTAGCCGCTGCGTTCAGCCAGGGGCGATGTGGCCGCTGCCAGGGTTGGCCATGCGCCCTTGGCAGCGGTGTTGAAGATTCGTCGGTTAATGGGGCCCATGAGGCGACTGACGAGTGCCGGCATATGCCTGGATAGCTCGGTATCCGCAATGCCCGGATGGCAGGCCAGGGAAATCGCCGCACTGCCGGCACTCTCAAGGCGCCTGTCAAGCTCCAACATGAAGAGCATGTTCGCCAGCTTGCTCTGGCTGTAGCGCCGCGCAGTGTTGTAGGACTTTCGCGCGTCGATGTCGTTAAAGTAGATGCGTGCGTTGAAGGTGTGGGCGATGCTGCTGGTACTGATAATGCGCGCACCCTCCTGCTCCCAGAGTTTGTCCAGCAGCAGTGCAGTCAGCGCAAAAGTACCGAGGTGATTGACACCGAACTGCGATTCAAAACCGTCCTGGGTGTATTCCAGCGGGGGAAACATAATGCCCGCGTTGTTCACCAGCACATCCAGCCGCGGCTCCGCATTTACCTGATCGGCGGCGCGCTCAATACTCTTTAGATCAGCCTGATCAAGTGGCACAAAAGCAAGGTCTGCATCCGGGTTATCGGCCAGGATTTGATCGATAGCCGCCTGTGCCTTCTCGGCCGAGCGGCAGCCAAGAAGCACGCGAGCCCCACGCTCAGCGAGAACGCGCGCAGTTTCATACCCGAGCCCCGTATTGGCGCCGGTGACCAGAAAGGTCCTGCCAGCCTGGTCGGGTACGTCCTGTTCGGTGAAGCGCTTTACCATGGCGCCAGCTTAGTGCGCCAGGCGGGATAACACCAGGTGCCATACGTCAGGATCGATCCCCATGGACAGATGCGTTGACTGCACTTCGTAGTGGGTCACCCTGGGGTTGCTGCGGTCGATGCAAGCCGGCCAGGAGACGATGCCATCCTTGCGACTGAAAATAGCGGTGATTGGCACCTGGATTGGAGACTCGGAGTCCAGTTCTTCCACCAGATCGGCAATGCGCTCGCACTCCTCTTCACCATAGCTAGCAGCCGCAGGCGTGTAGGTCGGACCGCCAATAATGGGTGAGCCATAGGTAATGACCTGCTCTACCTGCTCCGGCAGCTCGCGCGCCACCTCGCGGGCAATAACGCCACCCAGGCTCCAGCCGACCAAGGTGACCGGGCCACGTTTGCTCGCCACGGGCGCGATGCGCTCTGCCAGGCGCTCGGCGTCGCGCTCAGGGTCACCCTGGTTGATGCCAAGGCCCCAGTGTCTGGCATCGACGCCGCGCGACTTCAGGAACAGCTTCAGCGGCGTCATGCTCGCCTCGGGGGCTTTCCAGCCCGGTATGAGCACCGCCGTCTTGTCCTTGGCTCGAGGCAGCTTGCGCCAGCCCGGCACTGCCTTTGCCAAGCGCACCAGATCCCTGGAGCCCTGCAGCTCACCGAGCAACTGATACAAATCAGGTACCGCTGGCGCGGGCGCAGGTGGCGGCATATCGAAGCGTCTCACGGTGTTCACGGGTGTCTCCTCACAAAGTGTGTGGACTTGTTACGGGCAGACTGCCCGTACGGATGGGTGCCAGCCGGGCCAACAGGCACTATGATAGGCCAGCCACGATCATTCCAATAACGACCCAGCTTCAGGGGGGCACAGCAGATGTATGACGTCGTACTGTTTGGCGCGACAGGTTTCACCGGTCGACTCGTTGCTGAGTATTTACTGGCTGAGTACGGCGAAGGGCAAGAACTCAGCTGGGCTATCGCCGGACGCAGCGCTGACAGGCTAGCCCGTATCGCCGACGAACTCGGCGCAGCCGATATTCCGCAGGTGGTTGCCGACAGCGGCAGTGAGCGGGATCTAGTCGCGCTTGCCCAATCAACTCGCGTGGTCTGTACCACTGTCGGCCCTTACGCCATGTACGGCAGCGCGCTGGTCAAGGCCTGCGCCGAGGCCGGCACCCACTACTGTGACCTTACCGGCGAAGTGCCCTGGATGCGCGAGATGATCGGACGGCACAGCGCAGCGGCCGAGGCCAGCGGCGCGCGCATCGTGCATACCTGCGGCTTTGACAGCATCCCCTCAGACCTTGGCACGCTGTTCCTGCAAAACGCCATGATGGCGGAACACGGCGTTGCTGCGCAGAGCGTCAAGTATCGCGCTGCTGGCTTTTCGGGTGGTTTCAGCGGCGGTACCGTGGCCAGCCTCGTCAACGTCCTGGAGAATGCCAGCAAGGACGAACAGCTGCGCCGGGTGCTGGAAGACCCCTACGCTCTGCTGCCTGCAGGCAGCCCTCGAGGCCAGGACGTCAACGACCAGACCACGGCGCTTTATGACGAGGACTTTGAGCGCTGGACGCTACCTTTCGTTATGGCAGGCATCAATACCCGCGTAGTTCGCCGTAGCAACGCACTGCTCAATTTTCCCTGGGGACAAAACTTCCGCTATGACGAGGCCACCCTGGCCGGCGCAAATGTTGGTGCTTTGGCCGCCAAGGCCATGGCCTTCGCCATGACCGCAGGCACGGCGTCGCTGTCAGTCGCGCCGCTGCGCGCCTTGGCTCGCCGCGCTTTGCCAGCGCCGGGAGAGGGCCCCAGTGCCGCCCAACGTGAGGCGGGTTACTTCGATATCTATCTCTACGGGGCGCACCCGAATAATCCGGAGCAGGATTTGCTGGCCCGGGTCACCGGCGATCGCGACCCCGGCTACGGTTCAACCTCGAAAATGCTCGGGGAGTCGGCGGTGTGCCTTGCGCGCGACGAGTTACACTGCGCCGGCGGGTTCTGGACACCCGCCTCCGCCATGGGCAAGGCGCTGATCGAACGACTCGAAAATAATGCAGGGTTGACCTTCACGCTGGAGGACACACTGCCGTAGGCTTGCGAAAGCTGCGCGGAGGACAGGTATGGCAATGCCCGATGAAGTGGCACAGCTGCGAGCGCTGATGGAATACGAGGCCGCGCGAACGGCGCCGCCAGAAAGCTGGCCAGTCACGCCAGACGTACCCGCAGGTCGCTACACCGACGAACGGTTTTTTGAGCTGGAAATGAACTACCTGTGGCGCAAGTCCTGGCTGTTGGCTGCGCACCTTGATGAGCTGCCAGACCCAGGCTGTTACCGCCTCTGGGATCAGCTGGGAGAGCCTATCGTGATCACCCACACAGAGACGGGTGAGATCAAGGCCTTTTACAACACCTGCCGCCATCGCGGAGCGCCGGTGGTAATGCAGGAGTTCGGACAAAGCCGGCGACTGACCTGCGCCTACCATGGCTGGAGCTACAGTCACGACGGTGAATTGATGGGCCTCAGGGATCCGGAAGATTTCCACAGTCTGGACAAGGGCCAGCGCGGCCTGAAACCCGTGCGCTGCGAGCGCTACGGCAAGCTGATTTTTGTCAATCTCGATCCCGAAGCGCTGTCCCTGCTGGAATGGCTGGGCCCCATCGCCGATGAGTGGCGGGAATTTCGCTTTGATACCTGCCGGCTGGCAGCCCGCCACAGCTTTGAGCTCGACTGCAACTGGAAGATCGCTATGGAGGCCAATACAGAGGTCTACCACGTGCGCAGTATTCACCCCACCACGGTGGCACCCATTCTCGACGATCGGCGCAACGTCAACACCCTCTACCATCACGGCCACGGCCGCATGGTAGCACCCACGCCCACGGGCAAAAGCAATATGGATGCCGTGCCGATGGACACCAGCATTCCCGAGATCGAGTCTGTCGGCGAGCTGGCGCGCACGGGTATTCAGTCTTACGGCTTGTTTCCCAACCTCGTTGCACCGCTATCGCAATACGCGCTGCCGCCACTGCTGTTTTGGCCTCGCGGCATCCGCAAGAGCGTATTGGAAACCTGGACCATCGCACCCGAATGGGGCAACGCGCCCGCACCCGATATGTGGACGCTGAACCAGGGCGAAGAACTGTGCCAGGTGCTGCAGGAGGACATGCAGTTTGGTCTGAAAATTCAGAAGTCTATGGAATCGCCCGCCTTTGAAGGCGTACCCCTGTCCTACCAGGAGGCCCGCATCTATCACTGGAATGAGGCCGCCGATCGAATTATTGGCCCAGAGAACATTCCCAAGGAGCTGCGCGTTGCGCAGGTCATCGGTGAGGAGTGGATCTGGCCGAATGATCCACGCCGCGCTCACATCTAGCCGATCCGTGTTACACTCCGCGCCGCATGCCTTGCATGCCAACCTGAGGGGTGGCCCTGCCTGAGATGCCAGCCATGCTGGCGAACCCTTTGAACCTGATCCGGTTAGCACCGGCGTAGGAATAGGTGAACACGCGTTTCCCGATTACGTCGACAGCCGGGTCTCTTTTTTGGCGCTGCAAACACTGCGGCCTGACTGGAGAGACTCCGTGAACAAGCAATCCATTCCATTCTACCTGGCCACGCTCCCCGCACAGCTCGCGCTCGTGCTGGCTACACCCCACGTGATCGCGCAAAGCCAGCCGGTTTTCGAAGAGGTCATCGTCACAGCGGAATTCCGCCAAACCGAGTTAATGAGCTCCGCCGCCAGTATCAGCGTGCTCGGCGCACAAGATATTGAAGAGCGCGCCGCACAGCACCTTGAGGACATCCTTAACCTGGCTCCCAACGTTAACTTTGCAGGCGGCACATCTCGCGCTCGTTATGTGCAAATACGTGGAGTCGGTGATCGCAGCCAACTTGAAACACCGCTTAACCCCTCGATCGGCGTATTGATGGACAACGTTGATTTCAGTGGTATCGCAGCAGTAAGCACTCTTTTTGATGTTGAACAGGTGGAAATACTGCGCGGTCCGCAGGGTACGCTCCACGGCGCCAACGCCCTCGCCGGTCTGATCAACATCAGCAGTTATGCCCCGACCGAGGACTTCTATCATCGCGTCGATGGTACCTTAGGTGACTACGACTCTTATGGCCTTGGCATAGTCAGCAGTGGACCCATCAGTGACTCCCTGCGTTATCGGATAGCGGTTGAGCAGTACAACAGCGACGGCTACACCGAGAACGACTTTCTTGACGTCGATGACACCCAGGATCGGGACGAGTTGACATCACGATTACGTCTTCAGTGGCTAGCCTCCGAGAGGCATACCATTGACCTCGGCGTCACCTACATTGACGTAGACAACGGCTACGACGCATTCTCGCTGGACAACGTACGTGACACCCTCTCTGATGAACCCGGCCGTGACCAGCAGGAATCCGTCGCTTTCTCGGTGCAAAGTTCATCCAGCTTCTCCGCCTTCGAACTACAGACTGTGCTGAGCTACGCCAACAGCGATATAACGTACAGCTTCGATGAGGACTGGGTATTCGAAGGCTTTGATCCCAACGGCTTCACCTCCTTCGATGCCTACCTGCGCGAGCGCGACAGTGTGAGTGCCGAGCTTCGATTGATTTCGGATGAAAGCGCGAGACTGTTCGGTGACCGTAGCGACTGGGTTGTCGGCCTTTACTACCTTGCCAACGATGAGGACCTCGACCGCCGCTACACCTTCGCGGACCCCTTTGACAGTATCTATGATACGCGCACCGTGGCTGTTTTCGGGCAGTTGGATACCGCATTAACCGACCGCCTGACCCTGGTTACAGGACTGCGCTTCGAGAACCGGGATACCGATTACAGCGACAGCAACAGCGTCACCTTTGACGAAGACAGGGATCTCTGGGGAGGGCGACTGGGGCTGAATTATGCCTGGTCAGAAGACACTCTGATCTATGCCTCGCTATCACGCGGTTATCGCGCAAACGGCGTCAACGGTGGCATTCTTGCCAGCATCAACGCGACTGACGACCCCGGGATCATCGCCCAGCTACAAAGCGTTAGCGATTTTGACGAGGAAACCTTGCTCAACTATGAGCTTGGCATTAAGAGCCACCTGCTGGACCAGCGGCTCCGCGCGCGCGTGGCGCTCTTCTACATGGACAGAGAGGACCAACAGGTTGGCGGATCACTGCTCATTCCACAAGAAGGGGGTTCCACATCCTTCCTGGCCTATACCAGCAACGCCGCCGAGGGCAACAACTACGGCGCCGAAGTCGAGCTCGACTGGCTCGCCACAGAGCACCTTCGGTTGTGGACGAATCTGGGCTGGCTGGAAACAGAGTTCGATGAGTATGTGAATCTGTTTGGTGATGACCTGGCCGGCCGGGAGCAGGCGCACGCACCTAACTACCAGTTTTCTCTTGGTGGCGATTACAGCTTCGATAATGGCCTGTTTGTCCGACTGGAGGTGGAAGGCCGTGATGAGTTTTTCTTTTCAAATCGGCATGACACGGGCGCCGACAGCTACGAGCTGCTACATGGGCGTATTGGTTACCGGCAAGACAGCTGGTCGATCGCCCTATGGGGTCGCAATCTCACGGACGAGGAATATACCGTTCGCGGTTTCGGGAGCTTCGGCAATGACCCTCGCAATGACTATATAGTGGAAGACTATTTCCAGCTCGGTGAACCGCGTATGGTCGGCGTGGATTTCAGCATCAGCTTCCAATAGTTGAGCTGTGACCAACCCCTGGGAAATCGCCGCCGTTGTGCTGGGCATCAGCTACCTGCTGCTGGCCATGTGGGAGAAAATCAGCTGCTGGTACGCGGCCTTCATCAGTACCGCGATATTCCTGTTCCTCTTCTGGAAGGCGGGTCTGCTCATGGAATCAGCTTTGCAGGTCTTCTATCTGGTGATGGCCGTTTACGGCTGGTGGCAGTGGCGACACGGGAGCCGCGAGGACGGCAGCCTCGCCATTTCACGCTGGACGGCCGCCCAGCACGCGCTGGGCATCGGCTCGGTGCTGGTGCTCAGTGTTGTTTCTGGGCTGCTGCTCAGCCGTTTCACTGAGGCGGCCTTTCCCTATCTGGACTCCTTCACCACCTGGGGCGCGATGCTGACGACCTGGATGGTGGCGCGGAAGCTCCTGGAGAACTGGCTCTACTGGATCGTTATCGATAGCCTGTCGATCTACCTTTACTGGGATCGTGAACTGTACCTGACGGCGGCGCTGTTCGCGGTTTACGTGGTCATCGTCATCATCGGTTTCTTCACATGGACAAAGCACTACCGCGCTCAGTTCGCCTGAGGCTTGGGCAAACGCTGGACCAGTGGCAGCACTGGCGGCCTTTGCCGTATGCGCGTCCCTAGATAGTCGGCGTGCTTGGTGGCGGCCTGAGCAACACCAGCGTGCGCGTCGCCGACAGCCGCAAGGCCTGGGTCGTTCGTATCGACGGCTTGGATCACACCCGCCTGGGGCTAAGTCGTGACGCGGAATGGCGTGCGCTGGAGATGGCTGCGAGCCGAGGGCTGGCGCCGAAGCCGGTATTCCGCAACCCAGACCTTGGTGCATTAGTCTGCGAATACCATAGCTCCGTTTCTGTACCTTTGAACATAGCCGGCGTTGCACGCTTGCTGAGAGCCATTCATGCATTACCACCCATTAAATTTCGACTGGACCCGCTCCAGCGTGCGCGGTGTTACCTGCAAGGGCCCGGCGCACGAGTGCTGCCAGCGGAACTGGTCGAAGCCTGCCAAGCGCTCACACCGAGTAAAACGGTTTTGTGCCATAACGACTTGCTGCAGGCGAACCGCCTGTACAGCAAGGGCCGCCTCCTGGCCATCGATTGGGAGTACGCAGCCATGGGAGATCCGCTGTTCGATCTGGCGGCGGTCATTGAAGGCGACCGCTACACCAACAGCCAGGCGCTGGCCCTGCTAACCGAATGGATGCAAACAGAACCCACGCGCGAGGCTCTGGAGCGCCTGGCCTTACAGCGCGTGATTTACCAACACCTGGCGCGACTGTGGGAAGGCGCTGCGACCCGGCTACGGGGCTGATGAAAAAAATTTTATTCCGGCTGTAACTTTTTTGCCGCCGCGCTCGAACCCTCGATACCCCCCAACACTATCGAGGCAATACCATGTTGAAACAATCACTCCTGGCTCTCTCACTGCTGTCGTTCACCGCTGTGGCGACCGCGCAAGAAGCTGTCGATTACGAAGTCACTATCACCAACCTGACGCCAGGGCAGACCTTCACACCACAGCTCGTTGTCACCCATACCAACGGCTTCCGCATGTTCCGGCTCGGCGAACCCGCCAGTGAAGGCCTGGAGATCATGGCCGAGGACGGCGCTACCGGCGCGCTGGCCGCAGAGGTCGGCGATGCCACGATTGATGCCGTGACGATTGATGGACTGCTTGGCCCAGGCCAGACCATCAGCACCACCGTTACTGGCATCCCCGGTGAGTGGCTTAGCCTCGGCGCCATGTTGATCCCTACTAATGACACCTTTATGGCACTGCAGCGGACCCGCTTGCCAGAGCGCGGCGGCATCAGCCGGCTGGTTCCCGCCTACGACGCGGGCACAGAAGTGAATGACCAGAATTGCAACAATATTCCCGGCCCACGCTGTGGCGGTGAAGGTCTCTCCGAGGATGGCCCGGATGCCGCAGAGGGAATCGTACACATCAGTAATGGCTTCCACGATCTGGGAGACATCGCCGAGGACGGTGGCGAGTTACTGGGCCCGGCTGTTTACGACTGGCGGAACCCCGTCGCCCGTATCAGGGTCCAACGCATCAACTAAAGCGGCATGTACGCCACCGAAACCGCCCTGACGGGCGGTTCCACTCGGGTTTCAAGCTGGATGACAGAGGCCACATCGGATAACGACAATGCGCGGTGGTCAGTGATGATGGCCGCCGCGCAGCAGGGTGATGAGCAGGCCTATCGGGCCCTGCTTGGTGAACTCGCGGAGGTCATCAAACGCTACATGATAAGCCGCTTCGGCTACTATGACCAGGTGGAAGACTGCGTGCAAGAGTGCCTACTTGCTATCCACCGCGCACGTCGCTCCTACGACCCAAAGCGGCCCTTCAAACCCTGGCTGTTTGCCATTGTTCGCCACAAAGCTGTCGATAGCTTTCGTGGTCAACGGCGCCATCAGGCCAGCTCTCTCGATCTGGCATCCGAGGAAGAGCTGGCGATTTCAAGCCAGGAAATGGAAGACCAGCTGACCCAGGGGCAACTGATTGCAGCGCTGTCGCCGGATTATCGGGAGGCGATTACACTAACGAAGATTATCGGTTTGAGCAGCGCGGAGGCAGCTGCCAGACTGGATATCTCTGAGGGGACTTTAAAAGTACGCGTGCACCGGGCGATAGGACGTCTGAAGAGCATGCTGGAAGCAGAACATCATGAGTGACACCGACAAACTGATAGATCGCTTGAGTACGGGACTGGAGCAGGCGCGGCCGCTCCCGAACATCGACCTGATGGCTATTGTCTGGCTTTTAGCCAGCGCGCTCTATGTGGTGGCCATTATTCACTTAACGGGCCCCATCAGGCCCGGCGCCTGGGATCAGCTGGTGACCACGCCACGCTACCTGATCGAGATGATCTTTGGACTTGCGGCGATCGTATTCGTCAGCCTGGCTGCCTTTCGTGCGGCGGTCCCCGGCGCTGTAAGCAAGGGCTTCGCCCGCTGGGGCCTGGCATTAACCGCGATTTGGATCGGCAGCTACGTAGTTGGCCTTGAGTACCCCACACTGGAGCCTTCGATGCTGGGCAAGCGGCACTCCTGCTTCCACGAGACACTGATTTACTCAATTCCACCCATGATTGCCGGCTTCATCATCGTGCGTCGGCTTTACCCCTTGCGCCCGATCACCACAGCGCTGGGATTCAGCCTGGCGGCGGGCATGCTGCCGGCACTGTACATGCAGATCGCCTGTATGTACTCACCGGACCATATTTTGCAGTTTCACATCCTGCCAGCGGCGATGGTTGGACTGATTGGCGCCGCGGCGGCCTGGCCACTGCTACGCGCGCGACTTTGAAGAGGGAATGCAGGCGCATCCATTGACGGCGGGGCCACGTACAACCCGCATGCCAGACAATCCCAATCCACAGGGCAAAGCGGCCCTTCCCTTACTCGCCGACCTTCAGTCATGGCGCGGTACAGCCGCGCCTGCCCGCAATGCGCGCGACGTGCTGGTCGATTATCTCAGCGGCTTGCTGGTGCTGTCGGCGGATTTCAACTTCCGGCCAGTGCCAGGCAAGCCCTACCACCTGTATTTCCGCGACGGGCAGTGGCAGCTTTCTCTCGTGGCACCCGGCGAATGGCGTCCGCCGCGCTGGGGGGCATTCGCCGCATACTGCGAACTGGGCCTCGATGCCACCTGGACCGTAGAACCGGCAGGTGATTTGTCTGAAAAGCCTGAACTGGTCATGGCGCTTAGACAGTTCCGCGCAGGCTTCGAGGCGCGCCTTGCCGCTGCAGAGACGGTTGAGGGCGATCTGCCGCACTTCGAGGCACACCTGCCCTATTACCGGCGCGTTATGGCCTCTGGTCTTGCAAGTTCCTTGCAGTACTCACTCAAACGCCTGGGCCTCGCCAATGCCAGTGGACGCGCACTGCTTGCTCACCAGGAAGATGGGCCGTCATAAAAGACCCACCGCCGCTGCTGACCGGGAGCGTTGATTGTTGACTAGAGGCGTTGAGCGGCCTCTGTGCCTCTGCCACAATGGCTGCCGTTTCTATTTGGAAAAACGGACGAGGTTCCCCGATGGGCATCGTGACCAATAGCGCTATCAAATTGGGAAAGACCGGCCACTCGCTATTCAGGGACGCACTCGTGTGGGACAGTCACCAGTGCATGCCCCTGCGGCCCGACGATGTCAGCTTCCTTCCCGAGTTAACGCGCTGCAAGGCGGCCGGCTGCGACGTTGTATCCCTCAACATCGGCTTCGACCTTTATCCCTGGGAGCAGGGCGTCAAAATGCTGGCAACGTTCCGACAGTGGTTGAAAGCCAACTCTGCCAGCTACGTGCTGATAGATACTATTGACGACATCGACAGGGCGCAGCGAGAAAACAAGCTGGCCGTGACCTTTGATATTGAGGGCGGGCTCGCGCTCGATGAACACCTCCCCATGGTAGAGCTCTACTACGACATGGGGGTTCGCTGGATGCTGTTCGCCTACAACAAAAACAACTCGCTCGGCGGCGGCTGCAATGATGAACCCATGGGGCTGAGCGATTTCGGCCGACGTGTGGTACGGGAGATGGAACGGGTGGGTATGGTTATCTGCTGTTCGCATGTCTCCCACGAGACTGCGATGGACATTATGGAGATGGCCGATAGACCGCTGATCTTTTCGCACTCGAACCCGGCGGGCGTCACCTCTCACTATCGAAATGTCAAAGATGAAGCGATTAAGGCCTGCGCCCAGACCGGGGGCCTTATCGCCGTGAATGGCATTGGTGATTTCCTCGGCGACCAGCACAGTCGCACTGAAACCATCGTCCGCCACATTGACTACTGTGCGCAGCTGGTTGGCGACGAACATGTTGCTATCGGCACGGACTACTGCTTCGATCAACAGGAGCTGGTGGACTACCTCGCCCAGCATCCAGACGTCTTCGATGCCAACATGGGCGCCAACGGCGTGGGCCTCGTCACACCCGAGCAGATTCCTGAGATCGCCGAACACTTGCTGAAAATGAACTACAGTGAGCAGGCCGTCCGCAATATTCTCGGCGAAAACCATCGGCGTGTCGCCCGGGCCGTGTGGCGCTAGGCGGCACGATTTGCCAAGTTTTCGAGAAATTGATTCAATACCGCGCGTCCCTAGCCGCCTGTGACCCACTATGAGCAAAGCCAAGAATCCGGGCCCCATCGGCCGCCGACTGCGGGAGTTACGAGAGACAGAGGGCTGGACGCTCGCTGACGTTAACCAGAAGACCGGTATCTCTAAATCGACACTCTCAAAAATTGAGAATGGCCAGACACAGCTGAGCTTTGTCACGGTAAACCGCCTGTCTGAAGGGCTGGAAATACCCATTACTACCCTCACTGCGCCAGAAAGCGGCAAGCACCTTGCACGTCGCTCAGTGACTCGCCGGGGGAACGGCACAGAGTTCGAGACCGTGGGAGCGCGTTACGAGGTACTGTGCGACGACATTCGCGGCAACCACCAAACCTTCATGCGTATCCACATCACAGCGCGCGCCGGCGACGAGTCTGTGGACTGGCGCCAGCATCCCGGCCAGGAGTTTGTTTATGTGCTCTCGGGCACGCTCGAGCTACAGACTGAGGCCTACGAACCGACCCTGTTGAAGCCCGGAGACTCGATTCTTTTTGATGCCAGCATGCAGCACCGCTATCTATCACGAGGACGCAAGGACGCGGAGATACTGTGCACGATGCAGGCACAGGGCTACACCGACATCGACTGAGGCGGCAATGCTTCGCCCGAGTGGGACTACAGCGTAACGTCCAGACCGATACCCGCTGACAGGGCCTGCTGATACACCGCCTCAGCGGCAAAAAGATCCTGGGTAACGATGCCAAGGGAGTTGTACACCGTGACCTCATCGGCGCTCTGTCTGCCAGCGAGCCGTCCGGCAGCAACCTCTCCGATCTCGCCAAGGATGGCCTCGGCCCCTATTACGCCCTCCTCGATCGGGATCATATAGTCACCGCCCTCGCTTGCGCAGGACGCCGTAGCGTCTACATACAGACGGGACATCGCAATGAGGCTCGAATCGGCTTCGCGCGTCTTGAGCGAGTGCGCGCCGACCAAATTGATATGCGTACCGGGCCTGACCCATCTGCCCAGCAGCACCGGCTCACTGGAGGCGGTGACAGTGCAAAGAATGTCGGCCGCGGCCACCTCCTGAGGATCCGCAGTCGCGCAGACGCTTACACCCTCGGGTACTGACTGCTCCGCGGCAAACTGCCGTGCGCGCTCCGTATCGCGCCCCCAAATCATGAACCGGCGAACCGGGCGCACCGCGAGCATGGCGTCAATATGCGCTTGCGCCTGCACACCGGTCCCAAAGATACCGCAGGACACAGCGTTCTGCCGCGCCAGCAGTTGCGTCGCGAGGCCAGAAGCCGCGGCAGTCCGCAGAGCAGTAATCGCAGCCCCCGCAACCAGGGCTTTGACCGCACCCGTTTCCAGATCAGCCAGGGCGACGAAGCCCTGTATCGCCGGCAGGCCCCGCGCAGGATTACCGGTATAAAGGCTAACGACTTTGGCCCCGAACAGGCCGCGCCCATCAGCGCTGCCGGGCATCAGCCCAAAATAACGCCCATCGCCAGGCAGAGGTGTGATCGAACGCGGCGGCGTCTGGGCCACGCCGTTCGAGTAAGCCTGCATCGCGTCACTCATCGCATCAATACAGCGAGATACCGTGAGCAAGTGGCGGACATCCGCACCGCCGATAATACGCACCGTGTTTGTCATGTAGGAGTCCTCAGCCCTTGAGTGCCGTAGCCAGCTTAGGCCTTGAGTTCAAGTAGTCGATCTGGCGTCAATTCGCATGCCAGCGGTTTAAGCGGGGCGAAGCTCCCAGACAGCGCTCGCCCGGTGATCTGCTCTGCCAGTAGTTCCGCTAGCGCAGGCGCGCTTTGTACGCCGTAGCCACCCTGTCCAGCAAGCCAGTAGAAACCTCGCGACCGCGAATCATGCCCAAGCACAAATTCACCATCAGGAGCGAAGCTCCTTAGACCTGCCCAGGCATGAGCTACTCGCTTCACGTTCAACTCTGTAACCGACAGGACACGGTCGACGGCGATGGCTATATCCAGCTCGTCAGGCTGTGCATCACAGGCCGAAGTCGGTGTCTCATCCGCCGGGGACAACAGCAGCAGGCCAGCATCAGGTTTGAAGTAAAAGGCTTCATTCATATCGACAGCGAGGGGCCAGCCGCTGATATCTATATCCTGTGGTGGCTCGACCAGGACGGCCGTGCGACGCTTGGGTGTGATGCCGAGGCCAGCCAGCCCTGCAGCGTGGGCAAGTTCGTCCGCCCAGGCGCCGGCGGCATTCACAATAATCGGCGCCTGGTACCGCGATTCACCGCAGCAGACTCGCCAGCTACCGTTGACGCTCTCCAGACTCGTGACACGACTGTCTGTAACTATACGGCCCTTCCGATGGCGCGCCTGACGCAAATACGCCTGCAAGATCGCGTCAACATCGAGATCACCGCCCCGATCATCCAGTAAACAGTGAGCGGGATAGTCCTCCCGAAGAATGGGTATTCGACGCCGCGCTTCAGCCGGTTCGAGAGCAATCAACCCAGGAGCACTGCCCTGCAGCTCGCGCGCCGTTTGCGACTGCCCTTCATCACCGACAATCAGGCAAGCTCGGGGGCGCAGCAGTTCGACCTCTGAAAACTGGTCGGGCGGTTTGCAGTAAAACTCGGCGCTCGCCGCACTGACGCGGCGCACGGTGTCTGTGCCGTAAAACGGCGCATAGAAGGCCGCAGAGCGTCCGGTAGCGTGAAAACCGGGGTGTGCTTCCTGCTCTAACAGCGTGACGCTAGCATCTTCAGCCAGTAACGCTGCAGCAGACGCGCCAGCAATACCGGCCCCGATGACGATAATGTCAGAGTGAGAAACCACGAGAAGATCTGATAAGCCGTTAGAGGGGCTCAGTCTAACGCAATTTGTTTCCATTTGGAAACAGCGTGGAGGCACTCAATGGCTGCTAACCCAACAGCGTACCAACCATGTCCCAATACACGAGCAGGGCAAGCAGCGATACCAGACAAACAGCAAACACCCCGAACAGGGCTGAGGTCGCGATATTACCGACGCCGCTCATGGCAAAAACCGTCTGCCTGCATTGCACCATCACATAAAGCACATAGAGCGCCAGCAGCCAACCCGCCATGATCAGGCCGCGCCAGGCCATGATGGCTAAAGTGCCGCTCCCCGGATAGTAGAGCTCGTCGTAAAAAGCCATATCGCAGACAAGGCCTACCGTGACCAGCGCCACAGAGAGCGCCACCAGGCTCGAAACCTGCCGACCGGCGGAGCCCCCTTTGAAAAATAAGGTAGCCAACAGCGCAAGCGGTAGCGCCAGAAGGCTCAATAACATGGGTAGCACGGTTACCCGCGGTTCCCAGCGGCGCGGCACCTGCATCAAGAGATTGATCGGGAGGCCGTCGCTGCGATACAAAAACTGCTCGCCACCTCGGCGAAAGGCAAGGTACCTGGTGTCAGACCCTTCCTGCGCGAGCACGCCTGGGCCCGCAACTTTAAACGGTCCTCTATCTCCAATCATTACGGTGTCACCGCTTACCGTGACGCGCACCGCATCCATGCGGTGCATTAGTCGCGACATGAACTGATCGCCAACCTGGCGTGTGCGCAGATAGAGCCCGGCGAGTTCTTCAATAGCGATGCTCTCGGCCAGATCCAGAGACACCGCCCTCTCCGAGTCTGGCGCAACAAACCGATCTGCGAAAGACCGGCTCACAGACATCGCCTTGGCGCCCGGATTCACAGCTCCGGAAGTGGATATCAGCTGTAAACCCACCGCGAGGTTATGCGCGTCGGGGATGCCGGGATAGTGCATCTGGCTGATGAACAGGCCGACGCTGCTTTCAGGGAACAACACCAGCAAGGTCGAAAAACCATCCTGTCCGCCCGAATGGCCGATTGCGTAGTGGCTCTCGAAGGGCAGTTCCAACATAACATAGCCCATGCCCAGCCCTGCAGGGTGGGGCCGGTTCAAAGACATGTCGGTAAAGTCACGGAAGCTGTCCGCTGTAAGCACACAGCCCGCCTCGCCGCAGCCGCCGCCAAGCATGGCGCTCATGAAGCGAGCCATGTCGTCGCCCGTCGTGGTGATATCCCCCGCACCCATGAAGGTGTCGCGCATGAATTTGTGCTGGCATTGCACCGTTTCACCGTCACTATTCCAGCTATGGCAGGCAGCGAGTTCTCGTAGCTGTTCGCCAGGTACGCCCATAGTGGTCTTTTTCATACCAAGTGGTTCGAGTATCGTCTGCTCGACAGCTCGCGGGAATGTCGATTCATTAGCGAGTCCAGCGATGTAACCCAACAGACCGATGCCCATATTGTCGTAGCCATACACTACGCCGCTGTTTCGCACGCGTACCAGGCGTCGCTGATACTCGTCAAAGTCGTTGGCCGTATCACTGTTGTCATAGCTCATGTAGCCACCGACATCCGCATTCAAGCCAGACAGGTGGGACAGCAGCGTGCGCACCGTCACCGGCGTGCTGTAATCATCTTCTATCTGCACGCGCCGCAAGTAATCGTTGACGTTGCGATCCATCTGCAGATTGCCTTGATCAACAAGAGCTAATGCGGTGAGTGCCGTGAACAGCTTGCTCACCGAACCGATGCGCAAGCGCGTTCGTTCGGGGTCAGCCGCTGTTCCTCTTTCGCTGTCACTAACACCGTAGCCCTTGTTCAGCACGATGTTATCGCCCTGTACAACGGTGATCACTAATCCGGGTGGCCGCAGATCGGTGGCAAAGTCATCTTCCCAGGCAGCATCGAAGAAGGCTTCAACCGAGGACGGCTGTAAGCGCGCCGGCGCGGACTGTGCCGCTGACAGTGGAGCATGCAGGCAAGCTGCCGCCAGAATGCTGGCTCCGCAGAATCCAGCCACTGCTGGCGCGAGTCTCCGTGTCGCCTGCGCCAACAGGCCTGCTATACCAAGGCGCACGACCGCTCCTACCAACTCGAATACAGGTTAAACAGGAAAACAGCGGGCCAGGTCAGGGCTGCCGCGGTGAACAGGGCATACTCCAGCGCCCTGCCACCTGCAGACGCGCTGCCCCGACCCTGTCGCCAGGCGTTCAACATCAGCACAGCGAGCACCGCCCCCGCCAAGATGTGCAAACGCAGGAGCCAGAGCACGGTGTCCATGCGTCCGCGCTCACCCTCCAGCGTCATGAAGATCAGGTCAGTGGCGAGTTCAGCCCCGGCGAGCGCGGCGACGGGCAATGCAAGGATCAGCAAGGGCATGCCAATCGCAAGTGTTCGCGGCAGGCCCCTTTGCAGCACCCCGGCCGGTCTTTTCAAAGCCACAAGGCCGACAAATGACAACAGCATTCCAATGATCAGCATACCTGCGACGATCTGCGGGTTACCGAGGCCGGAAACCTTGCGATAGTTCATCGGTACTTCTGAACTGAGGAACACGGGTGAGCCCTCCCATGGCTCCCGGAAAAACACCCGCGTCCCTGTTTCGTCGCTGGCGTATATGCCGGGTGCCAGGCGACTGTAAGACTTGTTGTCAAGCAGAAGTTTGCCATCCTCACCGACCTCAACAGCGCGCGTCATACCGGCAAAAAATAGTGTTATTGGCGTGGACATCGCTCGCCGCTCCAGCCAGTAAGTGCCCGCAATTTTTTCCGGATCACTGACGATATCAGCGCCAAGGTAATCCTCGGGGATGTCAGGCCTGACCGGCTCGCCTAGAAAGGTCTCGGTAAAGTCGTCCCAGACATCGCCAACGCTCCAGAGCTCTTGTTCAGGCAGACTGGGATCTGGCGCGTAGCGGCCTTCTTTCAACGCCAGGTCCAGAAGATCACCCACCGGCGGCATGGGGCTGGCAGACAAAACGTTGATCACTACGCCAGCATTGATATCCGGCATGACCGCCATGATGCCGCGGGTGCCTGGCAGGCCGCAGCCATGCTGCGCAACGCGAATGCCACCGAAATTATTGGGGAAAAAGTGCAGTCCAATACCCCAGTCTGCGTCGTTGTTGCGAAAATGCGCGCGATGCATCGTTGCCCGCCCAGGGCCAGACAGCACATCCTCATGCTCGAGGGCCTCTTCGTCCGCGTGGAATGCCAGGTATTTCAGCATGTCTGCGGTGGTGGACAGCACACCGCCTGAGGCGGCGCCCAGCGGGTGCTTGGGGAAGAAGCGCACGGCCTGCAACTCGCCATTCGGAAAGCGGCCATAGGGCACAACGAGACGCGGCGGCGTTGTGGTGCTGTGATTCAGCTCCGAATCGTTCATGCCCAGCGGTTGAAAGATATGTGTGTCCAGGCGCTCAGCCAGCGCCTGCCCGGTAATATCTTCGATCAGAATGCCTTCCAGTGAGACACCGAGGTTTGCGTATTGACTGATTGCGCCGGGTGGCCGTTCGATATTCTCGACAAAGTAGCTGGCAATTTCCTCTCGCGACACCGGCGTGGGCAGATCGCGCGTGGTTCCCTGGGGCGTGCCATGCCCCGCCATGCCACTTGTATGCGTCATGAGCTGGCGCAGCGTCACCTCATCGCCGTGGGGTGGCGGCAGCTGTATACGGCGAAGGTAGCGGTTGACAGGATCATCGAGCGAGTCAATTTCACCGCCCTCGATGAGTTGCATCATCGTAGTCGCCATGAAGGACTTGCTCATCGAGCACATGCGGAACACGCTTTTGTAGGGGTCTAGCGGAATCTCCCTCGCCTGATCCTCCCAGCCGTAAGCCTTTATAAACGTGACCTCGCCGTCCTCAACAAGGCCAATGGAAACCCCGCCGAGGCGCCCGGACGCCAGCGCAGGCTCTACAAGCCCATCGGCCCAGCGCTCGATCCCGTCAAACTTCGCCGACGCTGGAGTCAGCGGCAGCAGCAAGACCAGGGCGGTGGCGAGCCTCGCGAGGTGCTTGTTCACAGCCTTAGACAAGGTAGTTAAACCCGACAAGATTCCAGTGATTGTAGAACCACACCAGGTAAACCGCGCTCAGCGTTACCACGCTGTAACGACAGCGCGAGAGCGTGCTGGCGCCGAGCTGTAAGCGCCATACCATGTAGCTTTGGTAGATGTGGTAGATCGCCCCCAGGGCTGCCAGAATCGGAAAAACAAGAGCGATCTTGGCAAGGGTGGGTACTTCGTGGAGCAGGCGCTCTTGATTGGCTACCAGCGCATAGGTCGCCAGGACCAGAAACAGCCAATTGGCCGCTGCCACGAAAAGCGATGCCAGCGCCGCCCTCCGCTCCTCTTTCGGCGCCGCCTTGATCACGGACCATTGATAAGCCCAGCGTAGAAACACACCCACAAGCACAGCGTAGGCAATAAACAGCAGCGGCTGGTTGAAACCCTTGGTTTCGTAGAAGGGTGCCTTGAAGTTCTGGGCTACGGCAATGCCGTCCATGATATAGCCGCTAATGCCTCCATCTTCGTCTGCCTGGAAGACATAGCGTCGCCCGCCATCTTTCTCGTGGAAAAGATGTTGATCCACCTCGACAAATTCCTTGCCGCCGATCATCAACGTATTCTCGGCTGTAGCACGTACTTCAATACCCGCCAGCATGCGCTGGAGAGACTCGATTTTAGTGAAGCTGCGGCGCCAGCTATGGTAGGTGCCCTCATAGAGGTGAGCCCGCTCGCTGAAGTCGTCCGGTGGCGTAAGATCTTCGGGCTCGGGTGGATAGAGCGCATCATACAGCGGCCACACCAGCGCCCGCCCCACTGTACCCGCGCCCGGCCCGGTAAAGGACGTGAACACCATAAGGCCCTCTTCACGCGCCAGTCCGAAGTGGGATTTGTAGCTCACCGTACCGCCATCATGCCCGACGACGTCCACACCGGCGTAGGGGTACTGCAGTGCACCCAGGCCCATGCCCTTGGTGCGCGGGTCGTGACTGAACTCATTGGCGAAAAATCGATCGACCGTTTCAGCTTTTAGAATGCGACGGCCTTGGTACTCGCCCCCGTTGAGCAGCATGTCGCCGAACGCTTTCATAGCGCCTGCGGACGCAGATAGCGCGCCGGCAGGGCCGAAATTGGTAATGATCTCAAAGGGGCGCTCATAATAGCGCCCCCCGCCATAGCCGTAGCGCTTTGACATTACCTCGGCCAGCTTTGGCGGCAATGGTTCAACAAAGGTCGCGTATTCCATGCCAAGAATATCGAGGATGTTTCTCTGCACGTAGTCTTCAAACGGCATACCGGAAATATTGGCAACAATAAGCCCCGTCACAGCCGTACCCCAGTTAGAGTAGGCCGTGTGCTCACCGGGGGGATTGATGCGCGTGGGCTGAAAGCGCTCCATAGCCTCCGCCAGGGGCATAATGAGCTCGGGCTGGTCGAGAATGAGATAGCCCGCTCCGCCATCCTCGAATCCGCCGCGGTGAGTCATCAGGTGCCGCAGCGTAACGGGTTGGCCGGGCCAGGTATCGGCCACCTCGAACTGCGTCAGGTACTCGTTAATGTCAGCGTCGAGACTCAGCTTGCCCTGCTCCTCTAACTGAAGGGCTGCAATCCAGGTGAACAGCTTGGAAATTGACCCGGGCCTGAACAGAGTTTTGTCAGGATCGACGGGGATGCGTTCTTCGATATCCTGGTAGCCGTAGCCCTTGCTCAGGATGACCTCACCATCTTTTGCTATCAACACCACGCCGGAGGCCGAATGGTTATTGCGCATATTCGAAATAACGGCCGCATCGACAAAGGCCTCTATCGCTTCCGGGTTGTCCAAGGACAATGCCTGGGCCGGCCGGTTGATGAGCGTTACCAGCAGCACGCTGGTGATTGCTGTTAAAAAGACAGACCTGCCAATCAAAGTCACCATGCTTTTAGGCTCCCCACACTTGCTCATAGACACGCAGTAAATTGTCGCCCAGTAGCTTATCCAGCTCTGCGGACGTCCAGCCTCTCTCACGCAAACCAGCAATGACATTCGGTAACATGGAGATGTCTTCGAAGTTCTCTACCAGCCTTGCAGTGCCACTCGACATAGAGTGCTCGGGAAAGGTGAGATTATCGTTATGCGGCATAGGAAAATACTCTACCCAACCGCTGATAAAGTCGGGGCCAAGGGCCACATGATCGATACCCACCAAGCGCTTCAGGTAATCGTACTGGTCGAGATGAATGTCGAGTGTCGCCCGGGGGCTTTTCGGTCCGTGCTCATCAGCATTCGACGGATTGCGCATGTGGAAATCACTGATTGCGGTAATGCCGATGCAGCCTCCCGTTCCGGCGATAGCTTCCAGCACCCGATCAGAGTCAGCACGTATGTTAGGGTTGAGGGCCTCGATGTTGGTATGTGTTGCTATCACCGGAATGCCACTCGATGCCTCGATCGCTTCCAAAGTGGTGCGCTCGCCAACATGCCCTCCGACGTCAAGTACGATACGGCGCTTGTGTAACTCCTCAACGAAACGTCGCCCCGGCACAGTGAGTGGGACATCGTTATCCAGGCAGCCGCCGCCGAGCGCGTTGGTAACGTTGTAGGCGATAGACTGAATCCGCAAACCACGCGCATGGTAGTCATCCAACTTGTCTACAAGCACTTCATAACTCGCGAAGGGGCCGTCATTCACGAGGGTTTCGTTCAGGTAAGGGCGGCCGCGCTGGCTCCCCATGACGATGGACACCTTGCCTTCGGCGTAGGCGCGGCGGATATCCGCGACACTTTTCGCCACAGCAACGGCGTCACGATTATCGTCCGCGAAAGCCTGAATGTCTTCATAGGACTGCAGTGCAAAACGCTCTTCGTGTGATATCGTTTTATGTACACAGTGCGCGCCCCCCTGCACCATTTTGTTGATATACCCCATATCAATGGTGCTCGTATCAAGGCCGTTTACCACGATCTTGCCGCCTATGGGCTCGAAGGCAGGACCGGAGCCGCCGCCCCGCAACAGCCCGACACCAACGCCCGCCGCACCCAGAACACCGAGCCCGGCCAACACGCTACGCCTGGACAGCCCGCGCTGACGGGTCGCTGATCGACGGCTTAAATCGGGACATTCTTGAGCGGATGTCATGACCTGATACTTCGCTTATTGTCTTTTAAGGCAAGTATCTTAACGTAAAAGTTTCTGATTGGAAACAAACCTTGCCCAACTACCTACCGGGAGAGCACCCCGTATATCGCGATACCGATAAAAGTTCCGATGCTGTAGCCGAGAATGCCAACTAACAGCCCGGGCGTCACCAGATCACGCCAGCCTTTGCTGGCTGCCAGCGCTGCCGCAGTCGGTGGGCCAAGGATGCAAGCGTTGGACGCCACCATCGCCTCGGCCAAATCGAGCTTCAACCAGCGACCAATCGGCAAGAGGAGTAGCAAATGCACCAGAACCAGCAATACGATAAACAGGCTCGCTGGCAGCGCGCTGTCCACGACTTCGAAAATATCGGCGCCGGCACCGATGGCCGCGAAAAAAACGAACATGAAGAGCATGCCAATTTCGAACTCGAAGGCAACATAGCGCAGCAAGGGCTTGGCGAGGTTCGCCACTAATAAAGCCACGATGGTAATACTCACAATGAACAACTGGGGATATCCCATCCAACTGACCAGGGCCTGGGCTATCGAGCAGATCACCAGCGACAGCGCGACACCATTTGCGGCAAAGAGTAAATTGAATGGGCGGCCGGTTGGCCCTTCTTCAGCTGCGGCATGGTCGACGCTTACTTGAGCGTCTTCTATGAAGCGCGAGGGCATCCAACGGCGCGCCAGTGCGAGAGACGGCAGCAGCATTAGCAAGACAAGGAACAGCACCGCGCCCACAACATCTGCAGAGAGAGCTGCCACATAGGTCGAGCCGTCCAGGCCCACTGTTTGAGCGGTAGAGACAAAATTGAGCGAGCCACCGATGTAGCTGGCCGTCAGCGCAGCGGCGATAGCGGCTTCGTACTCCCCCATATCAACCAATGCCGCTGCGACGAAGCAGCCTACGATAGTTAGCGTAACAGCGACGGTAAAGGCCAGCAGCATAGGCCCGGATTCCCTGACGACTCTTTTCAGATCAGCACGCATTAGTAGCATGGGGATAGCAGCGGGCACGAAAAAACCAGACACCACGCTGTAGAGCGGCGCCTCATGTGGAATAACATTGGCATTAGCCAGCAGCATAGCGCCGATCAGAATGATGAGCGGGGCAGTGGCCGCCCGACCCCAGCGCGTGTTTTCCGCCGCCATGGAGACAGCGGTGAGCACCAGCAGAACCGCCGCGAGTAGCAGGGTCTCATCAGGGCCGATCAAAGGAGGCCTCCCAATCCGTTACGATAAATAGAAACGCGTGCTGTCGACTACTGCGGTGATCAAGCTAACACAGTAGTTTCCATATGGAAATGGCCCTGCCCAAACGCCGGCTAGCACTTGCCGAGCGATGCTGTCACGGCGTCTTACGAAACGTCAATAGCTGCAGTCGGCGTAGAATCTCCTGAATCGCATGGTAAAGGTGATGCCTTATCAGAGGCTCTCGAGCGTAGCTATGGGATGGTTCGATCCGAAGGACCTTGCAGCCCCCGCCGCGCGAGTAAGTGCCAAAAGCACTAAATTTTGATATAAAGATACTTTTGGCCAGTACTCCTATATCAGCAAGGAATTTAAGACCCCGATGAAACTCTCGAAACTCCTGATTACCCTGGCGTTGTGTCTGTTTGCTCCCCTGACAATCTCCGCAAACGGGCACAACTCGCCCGGACCAAGCGAGCGCCAGGGCGACATGCTCGAAGCAAAGATCGCCAGACTACAAGCCGACCTTCAGGGCGGCGCCTATGGCCTTGTCGATGAAGTCTTGCTACAGCAGGATGGCAAGACCGTTTTTCACTTCCGTTTCGATCGCGACTATGACGGGATTGTGGCAGGGCAGGAGCTTGTGGACGGCCCCTTCGTGTACAACAACCCTAAATGGCACCCTTACTACGACGGCACAGAACTCCACACACTGCAATCAGTGACCAAAAGTGTCACTAGCGTACTCATCGGCATTCTTGAATACCGTGAGGCAATTCCGAGCGCTGCAGAGGCTCGACTGCTTGACCTCGTCAGCGACAAATACACAACTGCCAACCGGGACGCCAACTTTGAGGCCCTGACGCTTGAGCATGTCCTCGAGATGAGGACCAGCCTGGAGTGGGATGAAACCAGTGACTACTCGCCCGGTTCGACAAACGACGCAGTCATTCTTGAACAGGAGACGGACGACTGGGTGCAGTACGTGCTCAACAAACCACTCGAAGGCAAGCCAGGTACAAGTTATGAATACAACAGCGGTGCAAGCCAGCTACTGAGCGCCATTATCAGGAAGGCTTCCGGTCAGCAGGCTGCAGAGTTTGCCGAAGGCGCGCTGTTTGCTCCCCTGGGTATCGAAGACTATTACTGGAAGACGTCGCCGGTTGGCGAGTCCGACACCCTCGGTGGCCTGTATCTGAAAAGCACCGACCTGATCAAGTTCTGTGAGCTGATGAGTTCCGGCGGCATGTATGGCGGTGAGCGCCTTCTGTCTGGGGATTACGTCCGTCGTTCATTGCGCTATGCCACAACCTTTGAGGACCACAGCTGGTCCCGAGGCTACGGCTATCAGTGGTGGCTGGGCGATCATGCCTCGGACAGCGACACGGCGTTCTCCGGCTCAGGCTACGGCGGCCAGCATCCCACCTGCTGGCCGGCCACAAATACGGCACTGGTGATCTTCAGCTGGAATCTGCCTGACGTGCTTGGCGTCGACGAAAGTGTGGCGAGAACCGGCGCTAGTCGAGAAATCAGGCGTCGCATCCACGAAGAGATACTGCCACTCCTGGGAGAGTAAAGCTCGGATTGAAGCCCACGGCGATTTTGCGCGACACTAGCGCTATCCAAGAGCTGCGCAAAATCGTCAATGGCTATCGATGAAACTATATCATTTCCCAGCTGCACCTAATCCCGCCAAGGTTCTTTGCTACCTCAGAGAAAAGGGCCTGCACAACATCGAACTCGAACTGGTCGACTTTTTCCAGGGCGCACAGTCGCAAGCCGAGCACCTGACGCGCTCACCCCGGGGCACGGTCCCGGTGCTGGAGCTTGACGATGGCACCTGCCTGACCGAATCGCTGCCGATCATGGAATATCTCGAAGAGTGCTTTCCTGAGCCGCCTATGATCGGGACCTCCCCCCTGGAAAGAGCACAGGTCCGCGCCCGTGAGCGATACATCGAGCTCAACATCACCAATCGCCTGGTGCGATTGGTGCATGCCACCCGTTCGCCGCTCGGGCTGCCGCCCAACGCGGGCATCGAGGCCAGCGAACGCAAGAACCTTCCGGGTGCTCTGGGCTATATCGATGGCCTGGTCGGCGCGGGGCCGTTTGTCATGGGTGAGCACCCCACGATCGCAGACTGCACTTTGCTCGCCGGGTTTAACTTCGCCAATTTTGGCAAGCTCGAGATTCATCGCGGCTTTGACAACCTGGATCGCTGGTTCGACATGTTCGCGCTGCGACAGCTGTGAGCGGCGCGTCGTCACACCTCGAGCAGCCCCCGAAATGGAGGTAGATTTATGACCGAAACCCTGGACATCCGGCAAATGCGCCGAGACGAAGTGGACGAGCTCGTCGATTGGGCGGCCCTTGAGGGTTGGAATCCCGGGCTACATGATGCTGATATCTTCTGGGAAAATGACAGCGAGGCCTTTCTGGCTGCAGAACAAGGCGGCAAGGTGATCGGAGGCGGCGCCATTACCTCCTATGCCGGTCAGTATGGCTTCATGGGGTTCTTTATCGTCAAACCCGAGCACCGTGGCCGGGGACTGGGCGATGCGCTCTGGCATGCTCGCCGCGATCAGCTATTGCAGCGCCTAAAGGACGGCGCCGCCATCGGCATGGACGGCGTCTTCGATATGCAGGACTACTATGCCAAGGGCGGATTCGTATTCTCTCACCGTAACCTGCGCTACCGCGCCGAGATAAACAGTGACTGGGCCAGCATTCAGCCAAGCCCGCACCTGCACCCCTTATCAGACCTTTCCTGGTCTGCCCTTCTGGACTATGACTTGCAGTGCTTCGGCGCGCCGCGTGAGCGCTTCTTACGCGCCTGGATCGCGCAGCCCGGATCGACGGCCATCGGCTATATGGATGCCGATACCCTTCAGGGTTTCGGCGTGCTTCGGCCCTGTCGGGAGGGTGCAAAAATCGGGCCCCTGTTCGCAGACAATGCCGAGATCGCCGATGCGATCTTTACGCAGCTCGCCGCGGCCGCTGCAGGCGGGCCAGTCTTCCTTGACGCGCCTGAAAACAACCCTGACGCGCTGGGCCTGGTGAACAAGTACGGTATGGATGAAGTCTTCGGCTGTGCACGCATGTACCTTGGCGAGCCGCCCGCAGTAGCAGAGCGGCGCGTTTTTGGCATCAGTACCTTTGAGCTGGGCTGAAGCTGGACAGACGCTTCAGTTCACCCCGGCAACTGCAGGCCCCTCGGCCAGCTGCTTGGCAATCCCGTCCAGCGTGTCACTTAGCGCCGCCTGACGCTTTGTATGTGCATCGGCCACGTCGATCTTGCCGATATCCTTGGCAAGGCTCTTCAAAGAGGCCGACAGCTCGCGATCCAGCTCACCTGCATCCAGTCGGGCATCCGCTTTGCTGAGCATCTCTTCCAACTGACTCACCAGTTCACCTGCCAATGCGTCGCCTCGCTTCAGCTGGTCCACGTAGGCCAGGGCAACCACCGGTACCGCTGGCCAGGTATAGCGCAGCTGCTGCTGCGGGTTGAAGACTGGACCCTGTGTACCCAGTTCCGCAGCAGCTATCTCGTTCTCGGTCAGGAACTCGCTGGGCTCAAGTTTAAACACGTCCAGGCCCCGGGCAATTTCCGTACCGTAGATGCGGCCGTTATACCAATAGGTAGACCAGTAACCACCGGTGACCAGCAGCTTTTCATCCACAGGGCCGCGATCAAAGTAGGCGATCTCCATGGGCTTGGATGAGTCAGTAAAGTCAGAGATGGACAGCCCACCCTGGTACCAGGCCTGGGCGAAGATGTCGCGGCCCGGCACCGGAATCAGCGAGCCGTTATGCGCGACACAGTTTTCCTGATCGACCTGGGGTGCGGGCAGTTTGTAGTAGCTGCGGAACTCCAATTTATTGTCTACCAGATCATAGATCGCATTGGCTCCCCAGGTCCGCTTGTCGAAGGCACGACAGCGCGGCCGCGAACCAGCTCCCCACTCGTCAGTAAAGAGCACCTTGCTAGCGTCATTGTTAAAGGTGGCGGAGTGCCAGTAAGCGAAGCCGACGTCAGTTACATCGTCAATACGCTTTGGTTTGCGTGGATTGGAGATATCTAGCACGATGCCATTGCCCTGGCACGCGCCAGCGGCAATTTTTTCCTCCGGGAAGACCGTGATGTCATGGCACTGGTCGGTGCGCTCGGTCTCCTGCGTGCCCTCTCCATGATCGCCGCCAGCCCACAGGCCCGCCATGCGCCCGCTCTCGGGGTCGGCGAATACGGTTGGGCTATCGACGATGCGCGCCTTCGCGGGATCATCCATCGGGATTTCAATCACGTCGATACGGAACAGGGCCGTGCGTTCATCACCCGCTTCTTCGCCAATGCAGCCGGGCAACTCCTCCTCTGAGCGCACCGACTGGATACCGGAGTTGTAGACAATAATGTTCCCCTTGCGGTCCGGTCCGGCCACCACTGAATGGGTATGAGAGCCACGGCAGGTCTGTACCAGGCCCACCTGCTCCGGGTTCACGGGATCACTGATATCAAAAATGCGAATGCCGCGAAAGCGGTCTTCGCTGACGCTCTCGTTGACCCCCTGCAGACCACAGTCCACGCGGCCGCGGGTTTGCTCTACCGACATGATGAGCAGGTCGCCGACAATGGAAACGTCGCCCTGCCCGCCCGGGCAAACAATAGAGCTGATCAGCTCAGGGGTGTCGGCATTTTTAAGTCGGTACATATTGAAACCGTGATAGCTGCCCGCCACCATCAGATCGCCGGAGAAGGCCAGATCGCTGTTCCAGAAGCTCATCATCGGGGCACGCTCTTCCCAGTTGGCCTGCTCCGCGCCGCGTGTGCGGGTATCGACGGGCTCAGAGGCTTCGCTGGCGCGCGCTTCCGGGTACTCCAGCGGTAGACCCCCGGGATTATCGGGGTCAAAAAATCCAGGGGGGTTGGGCAGGGAACTTGTTTTCTCAAGGTGCAGAATCGCCTCACCGGCATCCGTAAGTCCAGCTTTCAGCGTGGCGCGCGGGTCCTCGGAGAGACCAACCAGCAGCGTGTTCATGCGCTCGATCTCTGCGGTCTGGTCATTCACCACGTCATTCACGAACTGGTGAATAATGGGCTCGTAGGCGGACCCCTTCTTGGACAGCAGGTCCTCCACCATGGTGATCGCCCCTTCATGGTGAGCAATCATGAGCTCCAGGAACATGCGATCAAAGTCGACACCGCCAGCCTCGGCCAAGGCAGCCATCTGCTCAGGTGTTGCCATGCCGGCCATGTCATGATGCATGTGCATGGCGTGGTGGTCAGAAGGCTCCGTTACCTCCTCTCCGCGCTCGCGCAGCCAATCCTGCATGAACTGAATTTCGTCACCCTGAGAGGCATCGATACGCGCCGCGATCTCCACCACGTCGGGCTGACTGGTGCGGCCTTTGACCAGTGCCGACATCTGCGTGGCCTGATGATGATGTGGAATCATGTCCTGCATGAACACCACATCGTAGGGTGAGTAGCCAAGGTTGGCGACCTCGGTCGCCTGCTCGGGCGTCAACATGCGGGCGGCAGAACCTGGCGCACCTGGTTGAACAATCGGCACAGGGCCTGCAATGGCCTGTGAACCCAGCGTTAATGCGAGGGCGCAGGGCAAAAGAAGTCGGGGAAAAAGCCTGGCGGGGGAGCACGACATAACTATCTCACTATCAAACCAAATTTCATGAGAGTGAGTATATACCGCCAGCTTCGCCCTCGCTAAAGAATTTTTACCTCCTTCGTCCGGCGTTGGCGACGGTAGCGCGCATCAACAGCACACTCACCGCAGCTCAGTGCGCGCGGTCCGGCAAAGACTCGTAATGGCTGCCTCGGAAAGCGCCGAACATCTCGCCCACCTGGGGATGACGAATAGGCTCGCCGCTGTCATCGGGCAGCAGATTTTGCTCCGAAACATAGGCCTCGTAGACCGTCTGCTCATTCTCCGCCAGGAGATGGTAGAAGGGCTGATCTTTATGCGGCCGCATTTCCTCCGGTATGGATAACCACCACTCTTCCGTGTTGGCAAATTGCGGGTCTACGTCAAAGATGACGCCGCGGAAGGGAAAAAAGCGGTGGTGCACCACCTGACCAATGGCGAATTTTGCTTGGATTGATTTCATAGGCATAGCTTATTGGGTTTATTCACAAAGACAAAGTTCCGCGCGGACGGTGCTATCAGCAGCGCCAGCTATGTCAGTAAGAAATTCGATGCGAAGTCGCCTTGCATAAGATATCTTTACGCCGGTTCTATCTTCGCTGCTGCGCTGGCATCGCAGAGCTGTTCTGGTCCATAATGAGAATGTTTCTCAATTGGGCAGCCTAAGACGGCCGCCTCGCGACTGTTGACTCACCCTGAATGTAGGAGATAAATGTGCGTTTTCTTACCCTAAAAGCGGCTCGGCCTGCGGCCTTTCTCGGCGCCTGCGCGCTTTTTTCAAGCCACACCCTTGCCAGTGGCACCGTCGGCGATCACGTTAATGACATGTCCGCCCACCTGGACGACTATGCTGAAGAAGTTGAATGGCTAATCGGCAAAGTAGATGGCATCGTTGACGGCTACGAAACCGGCGGTAAGGCAGCAGCAGGTGCCGAAGCGGTGGTCGATCATTGGGAGGCCGTCGACTTCCACTCCGCTATCGAAACCCAGTACATTCCGCTCTACTCTCAAATCTGGCAGGGGCTGTTTGGCGTGCGTCTCGCAATTGAGGAAGACAAACCCGTCGCTGAGGTGCGCAACGAGCAGCTTGAGCTGGAACAGGTACTCTGGCAGTCCCTGGGCGCAGTGAAAATGGCCGCACGTATTCAAGAGCGGGGCCTGCTGCCGGACGTCGAGGCGACCTCCGCAGACACCCCGGTCGAAACCATGGATGTCATCAAGCAGCGCCTTGATCGCGTGGTCGCAAAGTACGCCGAAAAGCTACCGGGTGAGGCTGTGGAGATTACCCAGGAGACCTATCTGAACTTGTTCGAGGGCGTTGAAGGCGCGCTCATTGAGCTGGATGCTGACCTCGTGGAAGACCTGGAGTTGGACTTTAACGTCGTCTTGCAAAAGGCGATTCAGGACGGCAAGTCGGTCGACGAAGTGCGCGGCGTGGTACTTGCCATGCAAGACAAAATCGACCGCGCGAAGTCCCTGCTGCAGGAAGCGGAAAGCAGTCGCAGCGACGTATTTTAATATGCGTCGTCGCGATTTTCTGAAGCGTAGCGCGGCACTGGCAGCGGGCACCGCCATTTGGCCACGCGTTGGTCAGGGCGCCGCGCCCAGCGTAGACAGCCTGCCCCAACTCAAGGGCGAGCTGACGCTGTACCTGGGCCGCGGAGAGGGCGGCCTGTATGAGCAAGTGCTGGCAGCGATAGAAAAGCGCAACCCGGACTTCAAACTCAACATCCGCCGCGGGCCCACGGCAGCCCTGGCCAACGCTATTGTCGCCGAGGCAGGCGCAGGCGTGCGCCGTGCGGACCTTTTCTGGGCGGTTGACTCTGGCGCCATTGGGCTTGTAAACGATGCTGGCCTGGCGCAAGCCCTGCCCGAGGATTTAACGCAGCAGTTACAGCCTCAGTTCCGCTATCCCGGCTGGATACCCGTCAGCGGACGCATCCGCACCCTGCCCTTTCATACGGGCAAACAGCAGGCCGCTGACATTCCCAAGGACATTATGGCGCTGCCCGAAAGCGGCCTGAGCATGGGCTGGGCGCCCGCCTACGCCTCCTTCCAGTCTTTCGTCACCGCCATGCGCCTGCTGCAGGGGGATGACGCCACCGCCAGCTGGCTGCAGGCCGTACAGAAAAATGCCAAGAGTTACGCTGGCGAGCTGGGCGTCGTAATGGGCACGGAGCGTGGCGAAGTAGACCTTGGCTTCGCCAATCACTACTACACACTGCGCCTGAAGAACGGCAAACCGAATGCACGCGTCGCTCTGGCCTTTACCCGCAACGACGCCGGCTGCCTGGTGAACGCTTCAGGCATCCTGGCCCTGGCCGAGGGCGAACTGCCCGTAAATTTCATCCGCTACCTGCTGACCCGCGAGGTACAGTCTTACCTGGCCAGAGAGGCCTATGAAATCCCCCTGGCACAAGGCATTGCGCCGCCGGCGGGCTTGCCGGAGCTGTCCACCGTGATGCCACCCGAAGTTGACCTGACCAAGTTGGCTGATCTGCGGCCGACCCTGGACCTGATGCGCAACGCCGGCGTACTGTGAGCCGGCTTCCCCTCGCCTACCCGCCGGCATTGCTTATCGCGGTGCTGGCGCTGCTGCCCGTCGGCGTGCTCTTCATGCTGGTTGAATCAACGCAGGGCTTGCTCGGTTCCCGCAATCTCTCGCTGTTAGTCAACACCCTAGCGTTAATGGGCTTCACGGTACTGGGGTCGATCCTGATCGGTGTACCCCTTGCGCTGCTCACGGCCTATGTTCGCCTGCCCATGAGCAAGTTCTGGCTGGTCCTGCTGGCTGCCCCTCTGGCGATGCCCAGCTACCTGGGCGCGTTCACGTTCTACGCAGCTTTTGGCCCGGGCGGAGAAATCGAGCAGTTGCTCGGGATCTCTACACCACCAGCAGAGGGGCTGATTGGTGCCAGCATCGTGATGAGTCTCTATACCTACCCCTATGTCCTGTTGACGACGCGCTCGGCGCTGTTGAGCCAGGATGCAAGCCTCATCAATGCGGCACGTAGCCTGGGATTGGGTCTTCCGGCCTGCCTGTGGCGCGTGGTCTTACCCCGTGCGTTGAATGGCATTGCTGCCGGGTCACTGCTTGCCGCGCTCTACGCCCTGTCAGATTTTGGCACACCGGCCATCATGGGCCTCGATACTTTCACACGCGTGATCTACGTCGAATACAACGCTTTCGGCCTGAGCCAGGCCGCCTTGTTTTCCCTGCAGCTGCTGGCCATTGTCGGCCTCGTGTTGTATCTGGAATCCCGAGTAGCGGTTACCCAGGAGCGCCCAGGCAGGCCGCTGACAATCTGGCCCCGGCGCTTACAGGTTGTACTTTCGCTGTTTGCCGTGACACCGATCGGTGTGCTGGCCATCCTGCTGCCCCTGGCGGTGTTTACGCTGTGGCTAGCGCGCGAAGGAAGCGCCGGGTTTGAGCTGATATTCGCCTGGAACTCTGTGCTGGCCTCGCTGCTGGCTGCGGCGGCGGCTGCCATCGTCGCCATCCCGGTTGCCCTCGCGGCGATGGCGGGCCGCGCGGGTCGGCTGATGGAGCGCGTGACTTTTTTGGGTTTCGGCATTCCTGGCATTGTCATGGGCACCGCGCTGGTCTACCTGGGCTTAAAGCTGCCCCTGCTTTACCAGACCCTGGCCCTGCTAATCGCTGCCTACGTCATGCGTTTTCTGCCACTTGCTGTTGGCTCAATTCGGTCGACCGCTGAAAGCATGGATGGCAGCCTCGCCAAGGCCGCTCGTGTGCTGGGTGCCGGCAGAGCCGAAGTCTTTCGGCGCGTCACCCTACCGCTGAGCCGGCGTGGGATTATCGCGGGCGCCGCTTTGGTCTTTCTCGAGGCCATGCGAGAACTGCCCGCCACCATCCTGCTCGCGCCCACGGGCTTTGAAACATTGGCCACCTACCTCTGGCGGGTCTATGAAGCGGGCTACTTTGGGCGCGCCGCGATTCCAGGCCTACTCTTGATTTTGATGTCAGCGCTAGGGCTGGCGATGATGCTGCTGGGCGAACGACGAGCAGAGTTTGGCGTTTTCGGGGATAATGCCGCCGAGAAGTAAACGCACAACTATCTATGCTGACCATCAATGCCCTCTCCATCGACTATGGCGCCAAGCGCGTGGTCGAGGAATTCAACCTGACCCTGGCCCGCGATGAGATACTCACGCTGGTGGGTCCAACGGGCTGCGGCAAAACCACTATCCTGCAGGCGGTCGCCGGGCTAGTGCCAATAGCCGGTGGCGAGATCGGCCTCGGCAGCTGGACGGCGAATGCGGCGCAGCTGGTTCCGCCAGAAAAACGCAACATCGGCATGGTATTCCAGGACTTTGCGCTCTTCCCTCACCTAACGGTCGAGGAGAACGTGAGCTTTCGTCTGCAGGACTCTGCCCCGGCGGATCACTGGATCAATTTGCTGGGCCTGGCTGACTTTCGCAGCGCCAGGCCGGAGCGCTTGTCTGGCGGACAGAAACAGCGCGTTGCCCTGGCCCGCTCCCTGGCCCATGGCCCCTCCCTCATGTTGCTTGATGAACCGCTCTCCAATCTGGACGCGGCACTAAAAGACAGCCTGCGTTGGGAAATACGCAACGCGCTCAAAGAGGCCGGCGTCCCGGCGATTTGGGTAACCCACGATCAGCAGGAGGCGCTATCGGTAGGCGACCGCGTTGGCGTCCTGCGTGCGGGGCATCTGGAACAGCTCGACACACCAGAGGCATGTTACGGTCAGCCAGTTAATCGCTTTGTCGCCCGCTTCCTGGGCGAAGCGAGCTTCCTGCCAGCCACGCTCACCGGACCTATGGCGGCATCCTGCCTTGGTCAGGTAGCCGTTACTGCGGCGGACCTCGCCGACGGCCAGGTGGAACTGCTGGTGAGGCCTGCCGACTGTTCCGTAACTGAAGCCGATAGCACCGGCAATGGCGAGCTGGCCTCAGCCAGCTATGAAGGAGACACCTGGCTTTACGAGGTCGCGCTGGATGACGGCGCCGCGCTCCGTGTTCGCGCCCCCTACCAGCGACAGATAGCGCCGGGCGCGCGTGTTAGCGTCGATTTCATCAACCGCGAGCCACGGGTTGCGTTTCCCGCACCAGCTAGCACCTGACGTCCAAGAGTGGTTTTCAGCTCTGGCGCAAGGACTGCCGGATTTTAAGCAGCAAGCGATACAAGGCAGGTGCTCTTGAGTCGCAATAGCCTAGGATGTGTGAGGGCGCCGCGCGTTTGGCTAAGATCAGGAGCAGCAATCGGGCCGAGGCTTTAGTGGACCTGGCTGCGCTTGATTCGTGTGAGCACTCGGCCGGCAATCTGGCTGTGGTGAATCCACCCCATCTTGTAGCTGGGCATGCTGGCTGGGTTGTCCCCTGCCAGGCGATAGCGCCGGCCTTTCACCTCAAGAATGCGCTTGATAATCGTGCCGAGTTCGGGATGGCGCACCATAACGACCTGGCCCACGAGGTAGCGACTTCTTGGCCCACGAACAATTAGCACATAGTCTTTGTCGTTAAGTTCGGGGGCCATGCTGTGTCCAGCAACGCGCACCGCCTTAAGTGCCAAGGGATACATAGCCTGCCTCAGGCTCCGCCCAGGGCCGGATAGACGACGGTAACAGCCGGGGGATAGGGACAGGTCGCCTCGAAGGTCTTCACGCCCTTGGTTTTCCAGAAGTTATTGGCAAAGTCATTGCAAAGAGCCACCAGGGTCCTCGCGTCTTCCTGCGACACGCCCTGCTTGCAGGACGACGCAAGGCGCATAATTCTGTGGGTCAGCTCAGGGGTATCCGGGCAGGCGGCGAGCTGCTCGTCTTTGAAATAATCGCCCCAGATCACCCGCACCTCCTGTTTGACCTTTTCCGCGTGCTCCTCCTTTTGCTGCACAAGGCGGCTGAGGCGCGCCCGTGCCGCGAGGTCGGCATCGCCCGACGCATCCAGCTCAGCCAACTGGTCCATAAACCGCAAGACGCTGAGCGCCGCCAACTGCGCGCTGATCGGGTCGTAGATCCCGCAAGGGACATCACAGTGCGCGCTCGCCCTTTCCAGCGGCCATAGCCTGTCCACGGCCTCAAAAATACGGTAAATCATTTCTCTGCCTTCTTGCCTCTGTCCGATTGATGGGCCTCGATGTCAAAGCGCCGGTCGAACTTTCGTGTTGCGCGCGGTTGGCTTTGTCGCATCCGTTGCCTAGATCGTTACGGCTGTTCTGTCGCTATAGACCACCTTGGGTGAGTTTTTCCGGGTCCAGCAGCCGCTCCAGTTCTTCGCGGCCCAGATCAGTGGCCTCTGCTGCAACATCGATGATGGGCCGTTGCGTCGCATAGGCTGTTTTGGCGATCTCCGCTGCCCTCGCATAGCCGATGAGCGGGTTCAGGGCGGTAACGAGTATTGGGTTTCGGGCCAGTGCAATCTGCAGGTTTTTCTCGCGGACCGTGAAGGTCGCAATGGCCCTGTCCGCCAGCAGCTTCGAACTGGACGCCAGCAGCGTCACGCTTTCCAACAGATTCCTGGCCACCAGTGGCAGCATCACGTTGAGCTCGAAATTGCCGGATTGCCCGGCGATTGTGATCGCAGCGTCATTGCCGATCACCTGCGCGCTCGCCATGGCAGCCGCCTCGGGGATGACCGGATTGACCTTGCCCGGCATGATCGACGAACCGGGCTGCAGCGCTTCGAGTTCAATCTCGCCAAGTCCAGCCAGCGGGCCCGAGTTCATCCACCGCAAGTCATTGCTGATCTTGAGCAAGGCCACAGCCGTTGTTTTCAGACTTCCCGAAAGCGAGACTGCCGTATCTTGCGTGCCAATGTGGGTGAAGAAATTACCGGCACTGCGAAACTCGAGACCCGTCGCCTCGGACAGGATGCGTGTAAACACGACGCCAAATTCCGGGTGAGCATTGATGCCAGTCCCCACGGCCGTGCCGCCCTGCGCCAGCGTCTGGATTTCATTCTGCAAAGCCTTCAACCGGGCGGCGCAGTGTTCCACCTGGTCGGCCCAGGCGTCCAGGCTCTGGCTCATGCGCACAGGCATGGCATCCATCAGGTGAGTACGCCCGGTTTTCACATAGTGTTGCACAGACTCTGCTTTTTCTCGCGTTACCCTTACCAGGTGCGACAGCGCCGGCAGCAATTCAGACTCCAGCGCTACAGCTGCAGCAATGTGAATTGAGGTCGGGATAATGTCATTGCTGCTTTGCCCGAAGTTCACGTCATCGTTCGGGCCTACTTTTGCGCCCAACTTGCGGGTTGCCAGTTGCGCTATCACCTCGTTGGCGTTCATGTTCGAACTGGTGCCAGACCCGGTCTGAAAAACGTCCACCGGAAAGTGCGTCATCAGGTCATCATCGGCGAGCAGTGCCTCAACGGCTTCCACAATGGCCTGCCCCGTCTTGCCGGGCAGTAGTTCAAGCGCGACATTGGCGGTAGCCGCGACCGACTTGGCGCGCAGCAGGGCTCGGATGAAACGCTCAGGCATAGGCTGCCCGCTGAGCGGGAAGTTGTTGATTGCGCGCTGGGTCTGCGCGCCGTAGAGGGCGTCAACGGCGACGTCCAGATCACCCATGCTATCGGTTTCTATGCGGGTTTCGCTCATAGCCTGTTTCCTTCATTCAATGTGTGGCCTGCCCGGCCGCTGACGCTAACCTGTCTGGCGATTCAGCTGGGATCAGCCCTGCGAGTGCAGGGTGGATTGCACCTGGCGAAGTACGAGGTTCATTTCGCACATGAGCCGGGTGACCAGATGCTCGCTGTCGGTGCAGTTGGCGAGTCGTTTCAGTTCCAGAACCGGCCGGTACAGACAGTCAGCGCAGGCAGCGCGCCAGTGGCTGGGTAAGGCGCGATCGG